>NZ_CP063121.1:1662158-1994590 GCF_014931415.1 Haemophilus parainfluenzae
CAAATCGCGATGTGCGTTATCATGAAAGCCGCTTCAGCCCAATGATTATGGCTGCTTATGTGCCAAACCCTGATTTAACTTTATACGCAAATTACTTAGAAGATTTAGAGCCTGGAGCAACAGATGAAGATACCGGTACAATGGCAAAACCAATTGTAAGCCGACAAATTGAATTTGGTGTTCGTAAAAACTGGAAAGATGTAGCCACCACCACATTAAGTGTTTATCAATTGTCTCGACCTGGCGTAGTTGCTTCAACAGGTGAAGAACAAGGTAAAGAGCGTAATCGCGGTATTGAATTCAATATCTATGGAAGCTTGTTAAATAACACCTTACGTCCAAATCTAGGCATTACCTATAACCAAGGTAAATTGATTGATTATCCTAGCTTTGCAGGTCCAATCATTACGGGGTCTCAAGTAGCAAGTCCTCGCTGGATTGCTAAAGCCGGCATTGAATGGGATACACCATTTATTCAAAATTTAACATTAAATGCTGCAATTCAATACTACGGAAAATCATACCAAGATTATTCTGAAAAATATGAATTCCCATCCTATACAACTGTTGATGCGGGTGCTAAATATGTTGCAAAATTAGGCGAGAAACAAACTCTAACCTTCCGTATCGGTGTAGAAAACTTATTCAATAAAGCATACTGGCAAGTACAACGTGGTCGTTATGACCGTAGTTTTGCTGTGGTAGGTATGCCTCGTACCTATTGGGCAAATATTGAATATTCATTCTAATTAATTAGAGCTTTTTAGGGCGAAAACTGTACGCTTTCGCCCTTTTTTAATTTATGGAAATCTATGAATTGGCAAACTGAACTTAACTCAAGTTTAAGCTGGATTTTGACCGCACTTTTCTGGGTAGTTTTATGCTTTAGCGTGGTAATGATAGTGCTAAAGCAAACCTCATTTGGTCAAAAGTTTTGGCATATTGCATCCCCTTCGATTAATCGCCGTAACAGCATCAAAATCATCCTTATGCTACTGGTGTTGTTTACCATGATTTTATTAGAAGTGCGCTTCAGCGTACTCAACTCTTTTTTCTATAATGGGCTTTATAGCTCAATGCAGGAATTAGATGCGGATAAGTTTTGGTTCTTTGCAAAACTGAATGCACTCTTAGTATTGGTACAAGTTATCCACTCCATCGCCGATTATTTCTTGCAACAAGTATTTGAAATCCGTTGGTTGGAAAGCTTGAATAAAGTCCTTGTTAAACGATGGTTAGAAAATAAAAAATACTATCGTCTTAAATACGAAAAAGAGCTACCCGATAATATTGACCAACGTATTGAACAAGATGCTCGTGAATTCATCAGTAGCACTGTCACTATTGTACGTGGCATGATTAATTCTGTTCTGACCACCATTGAATTTACCATCATCCTTTGGTCTCTATCTGGCGTGTTAAGTCTTTTCGGATTAAATATCGAAAAAGGCGTCGTTTTCTTTATTTATGCCTTTATTATCCTTGCAACATTGATGTCTGTTTGGATTGGTCACCCATTAATCAAGCTGAACTTTAACAAAGAAAAACTTAATGGTGACTACCGTTATTCTTTGATTCGAGTACGAGATAATGCGGAAAGTATCGCTTTCTATCAAGGTGAATTGCAAGAACAACATTTATTGAAAAACAAATTTGCTCAAATCATTCATAACCGTTGGGCAATTGTATTGAGAATGTTGGGATTAGACGGCTTTAATGGAAGTGTCACGCGTGTTGCTAAACTCTTACCGTTAATGCTGCAAGCACCTCGTTTTTTTACCGGACAAATTAAACTGGGCGATATGCACCAAACTGTGCAAGCATTTAACCGATTAATGACCGCACTTTCTTTCTTCCGTTTGTTCTATGAAGAATTTACGCTCTACCAAGCGCGCTTAAATCGTCTTTATGGTTTTATGACTAAATTGGATGAATTAGATCATTTAGAGGTTCATCAACCCATGAAATGTTCTAACCGTGTAGCGTTATCAAATTTTGGTATTAAAGATGACCAAGGCAGATTGTTGATTAATAACTTAAATATTGAGTTAAAAAATGGTGATGCTTTATTAATTCAAGGTCCATCTGGCACAGGGAAAACATCGCTATTAAAAGCGATGGCGGGGATTTATCCTTTTGAGACTGTTGGTCTAGTGGAACATCCTTGTGTGACCAGTTTATTCTTACCGCAGCGTCCTTATATGCCACAAGGTACGCTACGTGAAGCGATTTGCTATCCGGATATCGATCCTTATCATCCTGAATTGGAAAAAACACTGACTGATTGCTGTTTAGATAAATATCTTCATAGCCTTGATGTAGAGAACGATTGGCAAGCAATTTTGTCGCCAGGTGAATTACAGCGCGTGGCATTTATTCGGATTTTACTGACGAAACCTGAAGTGGTCTTTTTAGATGAAACCACATCAGCACTTGATGAGCCAACCGAGTACCTCCTTTATAAAACAATTAAAGAGCGATTACCCAATATGATCATTCTGAGCGTGGGTCATCGTGGCACATTGCATCAATTCCATAATAAGCAACTAGATTTGGCAGTCTGCATCGTCTAAATAATAAAAGGCTAAATTTATATTTAGCCTTTTCTTTTTTTACTAAATACAATTGAACTTATAAGAAGTCTCTCAAGGCTTGCTACACACCCCAATCCCCCCTATAATTCCCCCAACTTTTTTAATTTCATTTTCACAATGTCAAATAAAACCATTGCTAAAAATACGCTATTTCTTTATATCCGAATGCTCTTCAATATGGGGGCGATGCTATATATCTCTCGTGTAGTATTACAGGTATTGGGTGTGGAAGATTTTGGTATCTACAACATTGTGATGGGGGTTGTGGTCTTATTTTCCTTTTTTAATGGCACAATGACCGCCACTACACAGCGTTTTATTAACGTAGAAAAAGCCTCGAATGACATTCAACGCGTTAATAAAGTCTTTAATATTAGCATCTTAAATCACCTACTCATTATTTTTATCGTATTCGTTTTAGCTGAAACCGTCGGTTTATGGTTTTTAAATCACAAATTGGTGATCCCCGCTGAACGCTTGCAAGCCGCAAATATCGTTTACCAATTAGCATTAATTATTGCCCTTGTTGAAATCATCAAGGTGCCATTCAATGCCATGATTGTTGCACACGAGAAAATGGGATTCTATGCTTGGTTGGGATTAGGTGAAACCATCTTAAAACTGACTTCTGTCTTTATCTTAAGCCACATCACACATTACGATAAGTTGATTACTTATGGCTGCTTATTGCTTTCAGTCAGCTTAATTGTGCTCTCCCTTTATGTGTTATTCACTAAATATTATTTCAAAGAAGCCGCACGTTTCCGCTTATATAAAGATTTAAGCAAAACCAAAGAAATGGTAAGTTTTTCCGGTTGGATGCTCATGGGACAAGTTGCCTATGTGGGTTCAACACAAGGCTTGAATATGGTATCAAACTTATTCTTTGGTGTGGCAGTCAACGCCGCTGTTGCCATTGCGACACAGGTAGAAGGTGCCGTTTATAGCTTTGTGAATAATTTCCAAATGGCGGCTAATCCGCAGTTAGTGCAGTCTTATGCAGCAAAAGATTACGATCGCAATCGCCAATTAATTCTTGGTATTTCAAAATATTCACTTTATTTAATGGCGATTCTCTCTGCACCTGTATTGTATTTCACCCATACCTTACTGACATTTTGGTTAGGTGATCATCTTCCGCAATATACTGAACAGCTTGTACAAGCTATTATTGCTTGCTTATTAATCAGTGCGATGGCTGGGGCATTTTGGATGAGTGCATTAGCCATTGGCACATCCACCGTAAAACAATACAATATCATCGTAGCATTAATCGATCTTTGTACGGTGCCTTTGGCTTATTATTTGTTCACACTAGGTTATAATCCAGTATTTGCCTTTGTGGGTAAATTTAGTACGATGGTCATCTCACAAATCTATCGATTATATTTTATTAATAAAAAAATTAAATTTAACCACAAAGAATTTGTCTCATATTTAGTGAATGTGGGCGTGGTGTTTGGCCTGCTATTAGGTATCATCTATATATCAGATACCACCCGCAGTTATTCTTTATTGGAATTTATTGGACAATCCATCATTTTAGAAATGGTATTAATCTGTGTCATTTTAATCTTCGGATTAAACACAGCAGAAAAAAATTTCTTGTTTAGCTATTTAAAGAAAAGAGTAAAAAAATGAATCAACTCCTTATTGATTTAAAAAACAAACTGAATCCTATTGTTGAACTGATCAAAGATAAAAACGACGTATTTTATTTCGACTACCCGCTTCATTTGAACGTGGGCGATTTATTGATTTATCACGGAACTGAGCAATTTTTTAAAGATCACCACATTAATGTGGCCTTAAAACGCTGTGAATACGATTTAGATCTTGAAGAAGTTAAAGCGAAAATTACACCAAACACCACCATCCTTTTACATGGTGGCGGTAACTTTGGCGATCTTTATCCGCAGCACCAAAAGATCCGTGAAGAAATGGTGACGCATTTCCCGAATAATCGAATTATTGTGCTGCCACAAACTGCTTATTTTAAACACGAAGAAAATCTGCAAAAATCAGCCGCACTTTTCCGTAGCCACAGTGATTGCCATCTACTGGCTCGTGACGAAAGAACAGCGAATCTATTTGCACAATTTTCAAATCATGTTTATTTGTCACCGGACATGGCTCATCAGCTTTATGGAACCATGGAAACGAAACAAGGCAAAACTGGTGAGCAACTTTACTTCCTACGTAAAGATATTGAAGCGAGTGATATCGAGAAAAATATCCTTGCTCAACTGCCTGCTAACAGCGATGTAAAAGACTGGGAAGATATTCTTTCAACAGAAGACGATGTTGTTTTAGCAGTAAGCTGGCGAATGAGTAAAATAGCCAATAAATTTGGTCTGGGTTGGCTGAAAGATCTTTGCCATCAGTTTTGGTATGCCTATACTCAACGCATTGTAAAACGTGTTGCACAAGTATTCTTAGCGAATGATAAAGTCACCACAACTCGCTTACATGGTCATATTTTCTCTTGCTTGTTAGAAATTCCAAATCGTGTTTGCGATAACTCTTATGGTAAAAATAGTAGCTATGCCAAATTATGGACCAAAGAGCTAGATTTTGTTGAATTGGATAAATAATGTTTGAATTGAAAAAACTGATTACAGCCATGATTCTTCCCCCATTTAATATTTTAATTTTATGGGGACTTTCACTTATTCTAGCTAAATTCAATTTCAAAAAATTAAGCCGAATTTCGACCGCACTTGGTTTCTCTCTACTCTATCTTTTAAGCATTCCTTACACGGCACAAGTACTTAAAGACAGTCTCATTACTGAAGATCATTTAACACTGCAAGATTATCAACAAGCTCAAGCGATCGTTTTACTTGGCGGTGGTTTACGTGATAGCAAAGAGCTTTATGCACCATTAGCTTCAACAGGTATTCAACTTGAACGCTTACGCTATGCCGCATTCTTGCAAAAAGAAACGCACTTGCCATTATTAATTACAGGGGCGAGTCCAACTGGCGCCATTGAAGCAAAAATCGCTGCGGAAGAACTCAAAAACTTCTTTAATGTGCCAACTAAATGGATTGAACCTAAAGCTCTTACTACCAAAGAAAATGCCCTTTTCACCAAACAAATGTTGGAAAAAGAAGGTATTCACAAAATTATTTTAGTCACCAATGAATGGCATATGCAACGTGCAAAATTATTGTTCCAACAACAAGGTTTTGATGTGTTACCTGCAAGTGTAGGTGAAGGCATTACGCCTGACAGTTATGGACTCAATATGATGCATTTTATTCCACAAGGTGGTGCGATTACGAAAAATATGCAATTACTCAAAGAGTGGATTGGATATTGGAAAGAGCGCTAAAGTGCAGTCGAAAGATCACAAATTAGATAATGTTAAGAGGAAGAAAACATGAGTCAAATTACACGCGAACAAATGCTTCAGGTATTCGAAAATCGCTGCTCCACACGTTATTACGATCCGAATAAAAAAATTAGCCAAGAAGATTTCGCGGCAATTTTAGAATTTGCTCGTTTATCACCAAGCTCTGTCGGCTCTGAGCCATGGAAGTTCTTAGTGATTCAAAATAAAGCATTACGCGATAAACTCAAACCTTTTAGCTGGGGTATGCAATATCAATTAGATGATTGTAGCCATTTAGTGATCATTCTTGCGAAGAAAAATGCACGCTATGACACGCCTTTCTTCCGTGATGTAGCGGTGCGTAGAGGTTTACAAGGTGAGCAGTTAGAAAAAGCCTTGGCAAAATATAAAGGCTTACAAGAAGTTGAAATGAAAACCGCAGAAAGCGAGCGTGCATTATTTGACTGGACAAGCAAACAAACCTACATTGCATTAGCCAATATGCTCACTGGTGCCGCCGCTATCGGTGTAGATTCTTGCCCTATTGAAGGCTTTAACTACGATAAAATGAATGAAACTTTAACCGCTGAAGGTCTCTTTGATCCAAATGAATGGGGCGTATCTGTGGCAGCAACATTTGGTTATCGTGCGAGAGACATTACTAAAAAATCACGTAGACCAATTGAAGAAATCGTTACTTGGGTTGAATAATCTATTTTCAAATAAATGGGCAGCAAACGCTGCCCTTTTCTTTACCCTCCAAACAAGGCTGCGCCACCTGTTACAGCCTCCATCGTGCCATATAACAAGCTTAGTGCAAAAAAGATCATAATTGCGCCCGCAATGCATTTGATCATTGCCTCACCTTTTTGATTAGAACCAGTTAAACCATACCAATGGCCTAATCGCGTTGCAACATTTCTCGCATAGCGTACTAACGCAGCAAAAAGTGAAAGCATTAATCCTGTGCCCAGAGACATGGCAAACGTAGCTACAATTCCCCACCAATAAAGATCCAGCATATAAGCGAGAAAGAGCACAAAAATAGCGCCACTACACGGTCGCATACCAATAGTCAAAATCACTAAGAGCTGAGATTTTAAATCACCTGATTGCTTAAGCTGTTGATTATTCGGTAGATGTTGATGCCCACAGCTACACTGTGTTTGGCTTACTTTTCCTTGCTCATATCGAAAAGGCGAAGCTGTTCCAATCTGTTTTGGTAATGATTGGATCGATGTAATACGAAAAGATTGTTTTTTCTTTAAGCCTTTCAGACCTTGAGCAATCCAATAAATCCCTAATAACACTAATAAAATTAGAGCGCTACGCTCCAGCCATAACTGGCTAAGTTTAAAATATTTAGAGGAAAGATTAAGTATCACCACCACAATGGAGGTTGCAGCAACGGCGACAAAACCTTGCATAAGAGAGGAAAGCAAGCTTAAGCGTACGCTGGTCTTAAGTTGGCTTTCGTGCGTAGAAAGATAACTAGCGATAATAAATTTGCCATGCCCCGGCCCTAATGCATGTAATACACCATAAGAAAAGGCGGCAAAAATCAACCACAATCCTGCCGTTGATGAATGTGCTTGAATCTGATGGAGATTTTCAGAAATCAACTGATTAAAGGCTTTTTGCCAATCAGCAACTTGCACAAACAGCCAAGGTAATAATGCGAAGATAATCGCTAATAAACCAATAAAAAGTGCGGTCAGTTTTAACTTCATTTTTATTCACACTTAATTTTTACTTTCTGCGCAAACAATACACCAAGAGAATCATCTTCATTTTTTTGAGATTTATCCAATGATGAAGCGTAGGATTTAATTTTTTCATCGACATTAGGTTCTAGCACTTCTCCTTTGCAGTTTGCAGGAAGTGCTGAAAAATCAACCGCTCTTTTACCTATTTCAGCATAACGCATTGCCACATAATAGGTACTGTCATAAGTCATCAGCGTAAATTCGTTATTTTGCAAAGCCTGTGGCTGTGCCAAAAGAAAATCAAAATAATATTCCACCTCATTCCCTTTCACACGCATACCATAATTTTCAGGCTGTTTTTTATATTTAATTTTATGATTTTCTTTATCAAAGACATAGCTAAAGTAATGTTCATTCACAACGTTCGCCATGACTTCATCAACTAATTTCTGTTGGGCAGCCTTATCCCCTTTTGCCTGCTTCACATCATACAGGACAGCTGAAGAACTGGCTTCATCCAGTAACCACTGCGTCGAGAAACCAATTAATTGATTATCTTTCACTAAGGGTTTCGTTTGCATATCAATGAATGCGTGGGGATGCGCTAGTGCTGAAAAAGGCGAAATCAGCAATAATCCAAGAGGTAATTTTTTAAACATAAATAAGAAAAAAGAGTGGCTAAATGATTGAATAGACAGATTTTATCACAAGCAGTTCCCAATCAAAATCGAATAAAAATCAGTCTAAAAGTAAAAAATCCCATGATTTTATTGATTTTTATCAAAAAATGATTCATTCGCATTTCCCTTATAACTGAAATTTATGTACTATCTGTTTCGTCAAGTGATTGCTTGATATTCATAAAGTTCCTAAATAAAATAATCATAAATATAGCTAAACTACTTTCCTACCACCCTGTATGGGTGGTTTTTTTTGCCTTTCAAATAGCTTATTCCCTAAACATCAAGTAAAATAACCGCACTTTTATTCATAACATCGAGAAAATTATGTCAACGCAATTTGTATATACGATGCACCGTGTCGGCAAAGTGGTGCCACCGAAGCGTCATATTTTGAAAGATATTTCTTTAAGCTTCTTCCCTGGTGCCAAAATCGGGGTGCTCGGCTTAAATGGTGCGGGTAAATCAACTCTTTTACGCATTATGGCTGGCGTGGATAAAGAGTTCGAAGGTGAAGCGCGTCCACAACCAGGTATTAAAATTGGTTATCTTCCACAGGAACCAAAACTTGATCCGCAACAAACTGTCCGTGAAGCGGTAGAAGAAGCTGTTTCTGAAGTAAAAAATGCACTGACTCGTTTAGATGAAGTTTATGCACTTTATGCGGATCCTGATGCGGATTTCGATAAACTAGCCGCAGAACAAGCAAACCTTGAAGCGATTATTCAAGCACACGATGGACATAATTTAGATAACCAATTAGAGCGTGCTGCAGATGCATTACGTTTACCGGATTGGGATGCCAAAATCGAACATTTATCTGGTGGTGAACGTCGTCGTGTGGCGCTTTGTCGTTTATTGCTCGAAAAACCAGACATGCTCTTATTAGACGAACCAACCAACCACTTAGATGCGGAATCTGTGGCATGGTTAGAACGCTTCTTACATGACTACGAAGGTACTGTTGTGGCAATTACCCACGACCGTTACTTCTTAGATAACGTAGCAGGTTGGATCTTAGAGCTTGACCGTGGTGAAGGTATTCCTTGGGAAGGTAACTACTCTTCTTGGTTAGAGCAAAAAGAGAAACGCTTAGAGCAAGAACAAGCTGCTGAAAATGCGCGTCAAAAATCGATTGCGAAAGAATTAGAATGGGTACGCCAAAACCCTAAAGGTCGTCAAGCGAAAAGTAAAGCTCGTATGGCACGCTTTGATGAGTTGAACTCTGGCGAATACCAAAAACGTAACGAGACTAACGAACTCTTTATTCCACCTGGTCCACGTTTAGGTGATAAAGTGATTGAGGTAGAACATCTCACTAAATCTTACGGTGATCGCACTTTAATTGATGATTTATCATTCAGCATTCCAAAAGGTGCTATTGTGGGTATTATCGGAGCGAACGGTGCAGGTAAATCTACCCTATTCCGTATGCTTTCAGGTCAAGAACAACCCGATAGCGGCTCAATTACAATGGGTGAAACCGTTGTGCTTGCTTCTGTGGATCAATTCCGTGATTCAATGGATGACAAGAAAACCGTTTGGGAAGAAGTGTCTAACGGACAAGATGTTCTCACTATTGGTAACTTTGAAATTCCAAGCCGTGCGTATGTTGGACGATTTAACTTCAAAGGCGTAGATCAACAAAAACGAGTGGGCGAATTATCAGGTGGTGAGCGTGGTCGTTTACACTTAGCTAAACTTCTACAACGTGGTGGTAACGTGCTGTTATTGGACGAACCGACCAATGATTTAGACGTTGAAACCTTACGTGCGTTAGAAAATGCGATCTTAGAATTCCCTGGTTGTGCAATGGTAATTTCCCATGACCGTTGGTTCTTAGACCGTATTGCAACTCATATTTTAGATTACGGTGATGAAGGTAAAGTGACTTTCTATGAAGGTAACTTCTCTGACTACGAAGAGTGGAAAAAGAAAACCTTAGGTGAAGCCGCAACACAACCACATCGTATTAAATATAAGCGTATTGCAAAATAAGAAATTAAAGTGCGCTCACTTTTGGCCGCACTTTCCTTTTACATCTGGAGTGATTATGTTAGTTTATTTGCACATTGTTTGTGCATTTTTAAGTTTAGGATTATTGCTAATCCGTGGGGGAATGCAATTAAGTGGGAAAAATTGGCGAGCGATTAAACTGCTAAAAATTTTACCGCACTTAGTTGATACACTTTTAATTGCTAGCGGCTTAACGATTTTCTTCTTGGTCGGTTACCAGTTACAAAGCTGGCTGGTCATGAAAATCATCATGCTTGTGCTTTATATCTTCTTCTCGGCTAAATATTTTAGTCGTAAAGCGGTCAATCCAAACAGTGCATTTCTGGCATTTGCCTTGTTAAGTTTCTTAGGTGCAATGTTCTTTGCTTACCAACCAAACTTTATGGAAGGCTAATTATGAAAAAATCCATCTTCAATTGAAGATGGATTTTTTGTCTTATCTCTTAACCACCAGCTAATTTTACTTTAAACCCTTTTTGTTCTAAAAGTTGTTTAAGTAAATCGCGTTTTTCGCCTTGAATCTCAATATTGCCGTCTTTAACTGAACCACCACAACCACAACGTTTTTTAAGTTCAGCGGCTAATTTTTTTAATTCATCATCGGATAAATCTAGCCCAGTAATCACTGAGACGCCCGCACCTTTTCGACCACTGGTCTGTTTTTGGATGCGAACCACACCATCACCCTTAGGGCGTTGTACCGGCTGCTTTTGCTCTTTAATTCGACCAACTTCGGTAGAATATACTAAAGTACTCTCAGTCATATTACTCAATTGATGCATTAATTGAACGAAGCACTTCTGCTGGATTGTCAGCTTGAGTTATTGGGCGACCAATCACCAAATAATCAGAACCAGAACGAATAGCCGCAGCAGGAGTCATAACGCGGCGTTGATCACCAAAATCACTTCCAATTGGACGAATCCCCGGTGTGACTAATTTAAAATCAGGACCACAAGTATTACGTAAAATCTCCACTTCTTGTGGTGAACAAACAACTCCATCTAATCCCGCACGCTGTGTTAAATGCGCAAGACGTAAAACATGTTCAAGCGGTGAAGAGTTAATACCGATTTGTAATAAATCCAAATCTTCCATACTGGTCAATACCGTTACAGCAATTAATAGAGGCGCATCTTTTCCATAAGGTTCAAGAATTTTCTTTGCCTCTTCCATCATTTTCAGACCACCGCTAGCATGGACATCAACCATCCATACCCCTAAATCAGCCGCAGAACGCACAGCTCTTGCCACAGTATTCGGAATATCATGAAATTTTAGGTCGAGGAAAACATCAAATTGACGCTCATGTAATTGCTTAACGAAACTGGTTCCCAGTGTAGTAAACATTTCTTTACCCACTTTTAAACGGCATAAGCTTGGATCAATTTGATCCACGAGGGATAACGCTTGTGCTTCCGTTTCGTAATCCAATGCAACAATTACTTTGCTATTCATAATTTTACCTCACTGTGTCAATTAATTATGTTCAGGTTTGATGGTTTCCCACTGTTTGCAAGAAGGACAATTCCACATTAATTTATGGGTTTGATAACCGCAATTTGAGCAACGATAACCAAAGCCCTGCTTAATTCTCTCACCCACCATTTTATGTAGCAAAATTAAGCTCTCTTTACCTCGCCCTTCCTCAGCATCATCAATTTGGAATTGAATAAAACGGTGGAAAATAGAGGTACTTGGATGTTTTGTGAGTTGTTGATAAAGCTTTGATTGCGCTGCACTCTTGCCATCTTTCTCTTCAATCACGCTTACTAACATTAAATCTACTTTCGTATCGTTAATCTGCTGGCTGGCTCGAATCAAGAATAACTCAAAGTTATCTCTCTCTCCTAATTCATCATAACAATATTTGAGTGTTTTCAACACTTCTCCAATGTAAATTGGATTTTGATTAAGAATATTCTCCAAAAAATGAATGGCTTGACGGTAGTTTTTATCTGCCATTTCTAAATCAGCAAGAAGCATTGATGCTCTCACACTGGTTGGAGATACATTCAACGCTTTTTGTAAAATACTACGTTTTTCAACCGCACTTTCAAGCTCACCACTTAAGGCATATTCACAATAACATTGTGCTAATTCCACATTATTTTCTTTGGGTGAGATCTTGGCAAGCTTCTCTGCGATATTAACGGCTTTTTTCCATTCTTTTGTTTTTTGGTAAATCACCAAAAGCTGTTGCAGTGCATTTTCAGCAAACTCTGGTTCATCCACCATAATAATGTAAAGCGCTTCAGCACGGTCATAAAAACCCACCGTCATGAAATCCTTAGCGAGTTGCTGTTTAGCTAATAATTTTTGTTCGAAAGAATAATTGGGACTACGATCGAGTGCTTGATGAATGCGTAAAGCACGATCCACCTCGCCTCGAGAACGGAAAAGGTTACCGAGCGTTAGCTCAGCTTCAAATTGAGAGTTGCTTTCAATTTCATTTTCTGTTTCTTGTTTTTGCAACATATCAAGAAACAAATCAACGGCCTTATCCGTTTGATTAGAAAGCAAAAAATTGACCCCCGTGACATAATCACGGGAGAGTTTATTACTCATATCTTCCTGATCTTTCTTGGCACTCCGATGCCCCATATACCAACCATAAGCGGCGGCTATTGGCAGAAGCAGAAAGAGTAATTCAAGCATTATACTGCCTTATCGCGAGTAGTCGTTAATTCGTTAATTTGTAATGTTTGACGTTTAACTTGACGCGCTAACGACATATTTTTGAATTTTAATTTTAAGTAGAAAAATCCTGTAATTAACCAACCTAAAATTAATCCAAAACCAAATAAAATGGCAACTAATGTTGAAAGTTGGAATTGGCTTTCAGCAACAATGTAGTTAAAGGTGATTACTTGATCATTATTTGCCCCTATAGTTACCGCAACAAGTACGATAGCCAATACAATAATGAGCCCAAGAATATATTTAATCATCACAATCTCCTTTGTTAAGAATAGGTTCATTATGCCAAAATTTGTAATAAAAAACGACACCTAAGTGTCGTTTTATTGATATCGATTGAATGTTTAAGCAAAAACATTTACGCGATCTTTTAATTCTTTCCCCGCTTTAAAGTGCGGTACAGATTTCGCATCTAATTTTACAGAATCACCGGTTTTAGGATTACGGCCAACTCGTGGTTGACGATGGTGTAAAGAGAAGCTACCAAAACCACGAACTTCAATACGATTACCCTCTTCTAAAGATTGTGCAATGAGTTCAAGAATATCCTTTACAATACCTTCTACTTCTTTTGCGGATAAAGTTGGGTGCTTTGTTGATAGATTTTCAATTAGTTCAGATTTCGTCATCGTCAACTCTCCTTTAAATTTATACTTAAACTTATTATTAAGACTTACAGGTAATGCATTAGTTCATAATAAATTACCGCTAAATCCTTGTTAATTATAGCTGGTAATAATAAGGCTGAGTCAATGACCCAGCCCTATTTATGTGAATTAATTATTCACCTTTAGCCGCTTTGAAAGCTTCAGCCATTGCGTTTGGAATAGCAACATCTTCTTGTTTGTTATTCACGTTTGCAACTGCAGCTGCTTCTTCAGCTTGATCTTTCGCTTTTACAGATAAGTGAACGATACGTGCTTTACGATCAACACCTGTGTATTTCGCTTCAACTACATCACCTGCTGCCACTTCGTTTGTTAAGTCTGCTGCACGGATATAACCTTCAACGCCACCTGCTAATTCAACTTTAGCACCTTTAGCGTCAGCTTCAACAACAGTTGCAGAAACTACTGCACCTTTTTTGTTGTTTGCTACGAAGTTGTTGAATGGATCATCTTCAAGTTGTTTGATACCTAAAGAAATTCGTTCTTTCACTGCATCTACTGCTAATACTACTGCAGATACTTCATCACCTTTTTTGTAGTTACGAACTGCTTCTTCACCTGCAACATTCCAAGAAATGTCAGATAAGTGAACTAAACCGTCGATACCACCTTCAAGACCGATGAAAATACCGAAATCAGTGATTGATTTAATTTTACCAGTAACTTTGTCGCCTTTGTTGTGAGTTTCAGCAAATTGAGTCCATGGGTTAGGTTTGCATTGTTTTAAACCTAAAGAAATACGACGACGTTCTTCGTCAACTTCTAATACCATAACTTCAACTGTATCGCCTAAGCTTACAACTTTAGATGGGTGAATGTTTTTGTTAGTCCAATCCATTTCAGAAACGTGAACTAAACCTTCAACACCATCTAAGATTTCAACGAAACAGCCGTAGTCTGTTAAGTTAGTTACTTTACCAGTTAATTTGCTGTTTACTGGGTGGTTTTCAGCGATAGCAACCCAAGGATCTTGACCTAATTGTTTTAAGCCTAAAGATACGCGAGTACGATCTTTGTCAAATTTTAATACTTTAACAGTTACTTCGTCGCCTACATTCACGATTTCGCTTGGGTGTTTAACACGTTTCCAAGCCATATCAGTGATGTGTAATAAACCGTCAACGCCACCTAGATCTACGAATGCACCGTAGTCAGTTAAGTTTTTAACGATACCTTTAACTTCTGAACCTTCAGCTAGGTTCTCAAGGATTTGTTCACGTTCTTGGCTGTTTTCAGATTCGATCACTGCACGACGAGAAACAACAACGTTGTTACGTTTTTGATCTAATTTGATTACTTTGAATTCTAATTCTTTACCAAGTAGGTGATCAGCTTCACGTGCAGGACGTGTATCAACTAATGAACCTGGTAAGAATGCACGAACACCGTTTAACTCAACTGTGAAACCGCCTTTCACTTTACCGTTGATTAAACCGATAACGGTCGCTTTATCTTCGTAAGCTTTTTCTAATTCAATCCAAGATTCGTGACGAACTGCTTTCTCACGAGAAAGTTTAGTTTCGCCGTAACCATCTTCAACTGCATCTAAAGCTACGTTTACTGTGTCGCCAACTTTAACTTCAAGTTCACCTTGAGCGTTTTGGAATTCAGCAACAGGAATTGCAGATTCAGATTTTAAGCCTGCATCAACAAGTACAAAGCCTTTTTGAATAGCAACAACAGTACCGCTAACGATTGAACCTTGACGGGTTTCAAGGCCTTTTAATGATTCTTCAAAGAGTTGAGCAAAAGATTCTGACATATAAATAATCTTCTTAATTTAAGTTAATAACATCCACATTAAGATCCATAAAATGCGGGGTTGAGGATAAATGTCTATTCTTCCTTGAATAAACAGTTAAATCGAAATTGACGCTTTTTGTTGAATATAATCCAACGCTTGAGCAATGACCTCATCAATACTCAATGTTGTACTATCTAACAATAAAGCATCGTCAGCCGGTTTCAATGGCGCAACCTCACGATTTCTATCACGAAAATCACGTTCTTGTATTTCGGCTAAAATCTGTGCAAAGTTACCATTAATTCCCTTATTTTGCAACTGTTTATAGCGTCTTTTTGCACGTTCTTCCGCACTTGCATCTAAAAACAGTTTAACTTGTGCATTTGGGAAAACCACGGTTCCCATATCTCGCCCATCCGCAATCAGGCCATCATTTTTACCAAAATCCTGCTGAAGTTGCAGTAAAGCTGACCGCACTTTAGGGAAAACCGCCACTTTTGAAGCGGCTTCTGCCACTTCTTGCGTACGGATCAAATGACTCACATCCATCCCACCAAGAAGCACATTGACTTCTCCATTCTTTGGAATGAACTGAATATCTAAATGACGTGCTAACTCCGCTAATCCTTCTTCATTGGTTAAGTCTGCATGACGTTTCAGTGCAGCCAATGCTGTCACGCGATAAATGGCGCCACTATCTAATAAGGTAAAACCTAACTTTTCTGCCAATGCGTAACAAAGTGTTCCTTTCCCTGCACCACTTGGGCCATCAACGGTAATAATTATTCCCATAATAAATTTCATCCCACTAAAATCTGTCATAGCTATTTATACTAACACGCTACAACTTATATTTCACTGCTTATACAAACTCCCTTAAAGTTGCTTTTAGTAGTTAGGTATAGATGCTAAAAACCTAAACCAAGCTGACTATTTTCATCCTCTTTAATTTTTCGTCTATATAGCTCAAACTCCTGTGCAAATCCAATAGGATCCTGAATAAAATCTTTCACACTTTCATTCTCATAAAGTGACACACATAAAGCTAATGTTCTTGCTTGACAACTAAAAGACTTATTGGGATTAAACTCAATATCACTAAAAGCATCAAAATGATTATCAAAAAGTTCCTCACGTAGATCTGAATTACGATCAGAAAAGAGCACATTCAAATATAACCAATCGTAAAAAAGACTTTTCGGCTCTAATGGAAAATCTTTATTATTAAAGCTAAATTTAATCATATTGCCACTTTCTTTTAATCTACTGTCTTTTTTCGCCTCTCTAGGCGTTACTGTCAAAAGATCTCGATAAGGTCCCCCATTTTCAAATACCTTACTACTCTGAAAAAGATTTTCAACCGGATAATTTGTGGTATTTTTTAAAAAGAAAGCACTCAACTGAATACCAATTTGTTGTTCTGATTTACTTGATGCTTCTAAAATTTTATTAAAACCTTGCTTTTTAGCTTCTTGATGCAGACTATGAATCGAGCGTTTTCGTACTTCAGAACTCATCCCCATATGCCAATCAAATTCAATATTCTTCTCAATAACCCCTATATTCTCTCGCAATGGAATAAAAATAGGCCTTGCTGTTTTACCAATATTTTTCCGCATAACTTACCTATAAAATACTATAAAAATAAAAATAATTATAATGATTAGAAAGACTAAACATCTATCACTATTTGATGTTTTTATTATTGAATTGTTTACCTCTTGTTCAACATTTTTACAAGGAGATATTATCGAGTTATTCTCTGAAATAGTAGGGAGCCCAAGTTCCTTAAGACATTTATTTTGATACTTAATTATTGCCTCATTTATTAACTTAATCCGTTCAAGTCTTTTACTGCGTTCTTCATCATCACTCAACTCTCTAATGTCAGATAGAAGTTTTCTAGCATGAGATATTGCCCAATCACAATCACCATCATTATCAATTCCCAAAGTAATTTTATATTCTTTAAATTCAGTTAGATAATCAGAGAGAGAGTTTTTATCGGATTTATATCCTCCTGTAGTTTCAATAGTTTCAAGAGCTGCAAGGTTTTCCTCCGCAAGCTCTCGTAACGATTTTTTAAGTTTGTTTTTATTGTTATCGACAATATTTTCAACATTTTCCAACAATGATGCAGAACAATTAAACTTATCCCCATCTAAATCTAAACCGATATCAGTGAAATCATGCCCTAAGATAAAATCAAAATCCTGATTATATATCGCAGAATCATTTTCTAATCTATTTTTTATATCTTCGTAAGTTAAAGGAATATTATCTTCAAAAATATGGATGATAAACTCTGGTTCTATATTTTCTAGACATTGAACTTCAGCTTGATCTGATGTAGTTTCACAATATTCTAAAGAGGAATGACGTTCAATTGTTGATGGGAAACATTGAGATTTCTGGAAAGAAACAGAGTCAGCAAACATTTTTTCTAATGCTAATTCGCCTTTAATCTGTTTTATATCAATATTTTTGTAACTCGCGGTTGCTGCATTATGGGGGTAGAAAAGGCAATTTTTTCTGTACAATACCTCTGGACTAATTAGTAATAAACAAAGATCAAACCCCTGCTCAACCTTACGGTTAAACATCCATTTATTTGGTTTACTTATAGATAAACAAATAGCATTACTATACTGATCAAATCTAGACAAATCTGTAAAAGTATTCTCCCAACTAAACAATAAATCTCTTGTTTTAAGACCATTCTTTTTAATACTTTCTAGATTTTCACGAGGAGTAAAATGGCAAAGCCAACGAATATTACGATTTCCTACAACTTGACTTATTAACAACTGCTCAGAGTCTAATACCAAATCCGAATTAATACCTGAATAAAAATTAAAGCTTTCCATGCACTCTAACTTCCTCTTTTTATTGTTTAACACATAAGCTTTATAATAAAACAAGTGTAGTATATAACACTTTAAATTTTAGCTGAATCATTTTAACAAGAAATAAAAAGCCTATTAATAAATATTAATAGGCTTATATTAAATATAAATTAATTATAATCTTTCTATCATTCCCAACACTAATGCAGAGGATTGTTTTGCTGCAAGTGGAAGGAATTCCTCAAATGACATACTTGCTGCGACATCGCCTGCATCAGAAATAGCTCGAACAACCACAAAAGGTACGTTAAAGGCATGACAAACTTGTGCAATCGCTGTTGCTTCCATTTCTACTGCTGTCACATTGGGAAAGTCAGCTTTAATTTGAGCAATTTTTTCTTTGCTATTAATAAAACTATCGCCCGAGCAAATTAAACCACGTTTTACATTTTGCCCTTGTGATTGTGCAATTTCATCGGCTAAATCCGCTAATTGTTTATCTGAAAGAAAAGCCGCTGGATTCGCGGGTAATTGACCTTTTTCATAGCCAAATGCCGTCACATCTGCATCGTGATAGCGGGTTTCATCTGAAATAACGATATCCCCAACTTTTAAACCTTTTGCGACACCGCCTGCTGAGCCCGTATTTAAAACCACATCCGGTTTAGCCAATTGCAATAAAGCGGTAGTGCCAATAGCTGCAGCAACTTTGCCAATCCCTGATTGCAATAATGCGACTTCTTTACCATTAATTTTGCCTTCAAAAATGACCGCACTTGCGATTTTCGTTTCTTTTTTATCTGTCATTAATTGGGATAAAATTTCCACTTCTTGTGCCATAGCACCAACAATCCCGATTTTCATTATTTTTTCCTTTCTTGTTCGAGTTTATTCACTAAGAAATCTAATACCGCAACACCATAATCATCGTTATACAATGTACTCGCGGTGAGAACATATTTCCCACCCACCACCACATAAGGGAACGTAAATACGCCATATTCTTCCGTTAAATTAATGGCATTATTCACATCTTCTTTTACTTCAGCAGAATGCACGACTTTATTAAATTCAGCTTTACTGATCCCTTGCGAGACTATCCATTCACGCATCTTATCTAATGACGATAATTCGGTATAACGTGCTTTTTCAGAGGTTTCAAATAACAGAGTATCTGATAACTCACCTACTTTTAAACGCTGTAAGGTATAAAATATTGTCGCTGAAAATTTTGCTTCATTCGTGGCGACCGGGTATTCATCTAATGCCACTTTATTTGGGCGAATTTGGCTATAAAGCTGCAAGATATCTTGAGCTGAAGAACAAACTCGACAGTCATAATCAAAGAAAAATTGGATCGGGATTTTACGATCGCTTCTTTTGGCTTGTTCAATGGGTTCTTGATATGAAAAATAATCTCTACCATCTTCAAACTGCGCCACATTCGCGGGTGGTAAGTGCGGTGGATTTTTGGCAGAAAAATCCTTTGCACTGACTTCACCGAATGCGACATTTGTCACACTCAGCAATATCATTGCAAAGGATCCTTTTAATAATTTATTCTGCCAAACTTTTTTCATAAATTAACCAATTGGTTCAATATAATCGACTAATAATTGTAGGTTTCGATTTCCACGAAACTCATTAATTTCTAACTTATAAGCAAATTTTGCCTGCTTAATCGACAAATCGGGATAATACCGAGTATCGATATTAAACGCAATGGCATCTAATAATGGACCGCCATTTTTAGGCTCAACAAGCATTTTTAAATGATTTTGATTTTGCCCGATAGCACGTTGCTCAAAAATTTTAAATTCACCATCAAAAACAGGCTCTGGAAAGGCTTGTCCCCAAGGTCCGCCAGATTTTATCACTTCTGCCGTTTCAATACTAAATTCATTTGCTTGAAGTTCGCCATCCGTCCAAATCACACCTTGTAATTGATCTTCATTTAACCAATCTTGCACCGTTTGATTAAAAATCTTTTGAAACTCAGGGAAAAAGCTTTCTTTAATGCTTAATCCTGCTGCCATGGCATGACCGCCAAATTTTAAAATCATATCCGGATGTTGGGAATGAATACGCTCTAATACATCGCGCATATGCAAGCCTTCAATTGAACGTGCAGAACCTTTTAAAATGCCTTCTTGATCTTGTGCAAACGCAATGACTGGTCGATGATATTGATCTTTGATTCGAGAAGCCACAATACCTAATACACCCTGATGCCAATCTGGCTGGAATAAGGCGATCCCCATCGGTAATTCATCAGAAAGTGCGGTTAAATTTCGGCAAATTTCTAAGGCCTCTAACTTCATGCCCTGCTCAATTTCTTTGCGAGCTTGATTTAGGCTATCTAAATCCAAGGCTTGCGCTCTTGCCTCTTGCATACTTTCTGCAAGTAATAACTCTACCCCAACGGACATATTATCTAATCGTCCCGCTGCATTTAAACGCGGAGCAATCGCAAAGCCTAAATCAGCCGAACAAAGTTTTTCGACTTCTCGATTAGCCACTTCTGCGAGAGCAATAATTCCAGGACGACAACGTTTCGCACGAATTCGCATCAACCCTTGATGGGCTAAAATACGGTTATTTTGATCAAGGGGAACAACATCAGCAATTGTGCCGAGCGCGACTAAATCCAGTAACTCAGTAAAATTAGGTTGTGTTTCTGCCGTAAAAATGCCCAACTCACGAAATTTAGCACGCAAAGCGAGCATTAAATAAAACGCCACGCCCACACCGGCTAAACATTTTGAGGGGAAATCACATTGTTGCAAATTGGGATTAACAATAGCATCAGCATTCGGCAGTATTTCTGGTGGTAAGTGGTGATCGGTAATCAACACCTTCACGCCCTGCTCTTTTAAATACGCCACGCCCTCAAAGGATGATACTCCGTTATCCACTGTCATCAATAACTGCACGCCTTTTTCCATTGCCATTTCAGCAACAGGCACACTCAAACCATAACCTTGCTCAAAACGATTCGGCACAAGATATTCCACATCAGTAAAGCCAAGCATACGCAAAGCTAATACTGAAAGTGCCGTACTCGTTGCCCCATCAGCATCAAAATCACCGACGATAACAATCTTCTGTTGCTGTTGATAAGCATCAACCAATAAGCTCACAGCTTGTTGAATGCCGTGTAATTGATTGGGATTCAGCATTGATTGCAAAGTGCGGTCTAATTCTTGGCTGTTTTTAATATGGCGAGAACGATAGAGACGATCAAGTAATGCATTATCTGAAACAGGATTTCCGGCAGGAATTTCACGACGTTTGATGAGTTTTTTCACGGTATTTCGTTATTTAAAATGACCACTAAAGGCACATTCGATATGTGCGTTGATGATATGAATATTTTAAGGGCGTATACAATACGCCCTCACTACTAACAATTATTGTGCGGATTCTTGTAACACTGCTAATAAATCTTGAGGTTTTAAATATCCGCCGAGCACTTCACCGGTTGATGTCACAATACTTGGCGTACCTTTCACACCAAGTTGTACACCTAAATCATAGTGTTTTTTCACAATGTTAGGTGTTTTTAATTCTTTCGGTAAGTTACCTTTTTCTGCTTCATTCAATGCAAATACAGGATCTTTCGCTGTCCAAATGGCTTCCATTTGACGAGCAGTTTCATTCATTCCAGCTCGTGGGAATGCAAGATAACGAACCGTAATACCTAAATCATTATATTCTTTCACTTGTTGGTGAAGGATGTGGCAATAATGGCAAGTAATATCCATGAATACGGTCACAACATATTTTTCATTTTTTGCCGGATAAATGATCATTTCGTTTTTTAACGCATTCACTTTATCCGCTAAAATTTTACCAGCCACATCAACTGGGCCTTTATTTGTTAATTCATACATTTTGCCTTGCAAAACATATTGACCATTTTCACTTACATATAAAATGCCTTGATCAGTCACGGCTGTTTTAAGGCCTTTTACCGGTGAATCTTTCACCTCAATATTTTTCGCACCTAATGCCTGTAATTTCGATTTAATCTCAGCATCACTTGCCATAGCAGTGGCTGACGCAGTGATTAAAAGTGCGGTCAGTAATTTTTTCATTTTTATTCCTAAATATCTAAACAACAAAGATTAGAATTATAAATGGATCGATGATTTGTGCAAGCCAAACTACCCAAAAAACTGAAAATGACTTATACTTCTGCCGCTTATAGAGGTTTATTTATTATGTTTGAAATTAATCCAATCAAAAACAAAATCGCAGACCTTTCCGAGCGCACATCTGTGCTTCGGGGGTATCTTTGACTTCGATGCAAAAGTTGAGCGTTTAGAAGAAGTTAATGCCGAATTAGAACAACCCGATGTGTGGAACGATCCTGAAAAAGCCCAAGCGCTTGGGAAAGAACGCGTTTCACTTGAACAAGTGGTTGATACTATCAAGAATTTAGAACAAGGTTTAGAGGATGTTGAAGGGCTTCTTGAATTAGCCGTTGAGGCTGAAGATGAAGAGACCCTCAATGAAGCCGTTGCTGAATTAGACGAACTTGAACAACAACTTGCAAAATTAGAATTCCGCCGTATGTTTAGCGGTGAACATGATGCGTGCGATTGTTATGTCGATTTACAAGCGGGTTCCGGTGGTACAGAAGCGCAGGACTGGACAGAAATGTTACTTCGCATGTACCTTCGCTGGGCTGAAAGCAAAGGCTTTAAAACAGAATTAATGGAAGTCT
This sequence comes from Haemophilus parainfluenzae, assembly GCF_014931415.1. Lineage (NCBI taxonomy): Bacteria > Pseudomonadati > Pseudomonadota > Gammaproteobacteria > Pasteurellales > Pasteurellaceae > Parahaemophilus > Parahaemophilus parainfluenzae. The sequence continues at coordinate 1,685,179 of NZ_CP063121.1, forward strand.
CTGATGGCGATGTCGCAGGTTTAAAATCCGCGACGATTCGTGTCAGTGGTGAATACGCTTTCGGTTGGTTACGCACAGAAACGGGGATTCATCGTTTAGTGCGCAAAAGTCCATTCGACTCCAACAACCGTCGTCATACATCATTTGCAGCAGCTTTCGTTTATCCTGAAATTGATGACGATATTGATATTGAAATCAATCCGGCTGATTTACGTATTGACGTTTATCGTGCATCCGGTGCGGGTGGTCAGCACGTCAATAAAACTGAAAGTGCGGTGCGTATTACTCACATGCCAAGTGGGATTGTCGTGCAATGTCAAAACGATCGTTCTCAGCACAAAAATAAAGATCAAGCCATGAAGCAATTAAAAGCGAAATTATATGAGCTTGAATTACAAAAGAAAAATGCGGACAAACAAGCGATGGAAGATAATAAATCTGATATCGGTTGGGGTAGCCAAATTCGTTCTTATGTGTTAGATGACGCGCGAATTAAAGATCTCCGCACTGGCGTTGAAAATCGTAATACACAAGCCGTACTGGATGGCGATCTCGATCGCTTTATTGAAGCAAGCTTGAAAGCGGGGCTTTAATCATCTCTTTGATACAAAAAAAGTGCGGTCAATTTTAACCGCACTTTTTTATTACACTTCTTCTTTTTCTTTCAGTTTATTCTTGCCTAACACTGCATCTTTCATCACCGTCAGCAATTCTTTTTGAACATGAGAAAGTTTTGGTTTTTCCGACTTTTCAAACGCCAGTGGGCGACAAAACTCCATAGCTTTAATGCCTAATCGAGCTGTCAATAATCCCACGCCAATCCCCTGCGCTGCTCGGGCAGAAAGTTTCGCGGTAATATCTTGCGAAAGCCAATCCATTCCTAAATCTTGCACGATTTCAGTCGCACCGGCAAAAGCAAGATTCACTAGCACCATTCTGAGCAAACGAAGACGGGTAAAATACCCAAGCTCAATCCCATAAATCGCTGCAATTTTATTGATTAAACGAATATTGCGCCACGCAATAAAAAACATATCAATAACGGCCAAAGGACTAATTGCCACAATCACTGCGGATTCTGCCGACATTTTCGTAATCAGTTTTTTTGCTTTTTGATCAAAAGACTGTAACACCGTTTTACTGAATAAATGAGTAACTTCGCGAGCAGAATAACTTTCATTCAACTGTTTTTCCCATTGAGCAATCGCTGGATGTTGTAAATCTAACTTTAAAGTATCAGCAATAGACAAACACAAGGCTTTACCTTGCTCGCTATCCTGTTCAGAAAAAACTTGATGATTTTTAACCGCACTTTCACCTATTAATCGCTGACTTTGTTCTTGTAGATTCAACCGTTTTTTGAGTTTCACCAAACGTCGCCATTCTGCGATGATTTCAGATAAACCAAACAGCACTACCACAAAACTTACCAAGGCAAAAGCAAGGTAAATCCATTGTTGATTTTGATAACTGTCCCAAATCCATTGAACAGATTGCGCAACCGTCGCACCTAAAAATAAAAGTGCGGTCAATTTCAAAGCCGTTTTCCAACCACTGGATTTAGGCTTCACAATTTGCTCAAATTGCTCGTCCAACAACTCCCCTTCTAAAGGTTCATTATCGATAGTTGTTTCAACATTATAAAATTCCTGCTTAGGCAGAATTTCTTCCTCTTCTGGTTGTTGAGATTGTGTGAAAATTTGTTTTGTCATTATTCTTTCCAATAAAAATAGAAATAGTATTTTACTTCGAAGTTCTTTAGCAAATCTTAAATGGCTGAAATAAAAAAGCAATATTGACTAGAAAATAAAATGAGCTACTATAGTCATGTCCACAATTAGTTTATCTAATGTGTTAAGTTTTAACTGTTAACTAAGAAGGATCTTTTCATGAAGAAACTTATCGCCACTGCGGTGCTCTCCGCATGTTCTATGGCTTATGCCAATACCGACATTCCAAACTACAATACCGATTCTCATCTGTATGAATTCACTCAAACTTATGATTTAGTTGCGCCAAAAGGTTCGCAAGGACAAGCGAATCTGTGGGTACCTTTACCATTTAATGGCGAGTATCAACAGGTAAAATCTATCCATTTTGAAGGTAACTATTTGGATGCCTATGTGACAGAAAACAACAAATATGGTGCGAAAACGCTCTTTGCGACTTGGGATAAAGATGCACAAAAACGCGATTTAAAAATCACAATGGTGATTGAAACCAAAGATCGTGAACCAATGGTTAAAGGTGCATTAGAAAATTACAAACCACCAAAAGATATTCACTATTCTGTTGATGTACAAGAATATTTAAAACCGACTCAACATATTAAAACTGATGGCATTGTGAAACAGTTCGCCGATAAAATTGTGGGCACTGAAACTAATCCATTGAAAAAAGCTGAGTTGATTCACCAATGGATCGTCAATAATATGGAACGTGATAATTCCGTTTTAGGCTGTGGAGATGGTGATGTAGAAAAAATTCTGACCACTGGTGTGTTAAAAGGTAAATGTACTGATATTAACTCTGTTTTCGTTGCACTTGCTCGTGCCAGCGGTATTCCTGCTCGTGAAATTTTCGGTATTCGTTTAGGTGCAGCGGATAAAATGGGCAAATACTCCAAAGGTGCATTCGGTAGCGCGGACGAACATGGCGTAGCAAACGTAAGCGGTGGTCAGCATTGTCGTGCTGAGTTCTATCTAGCTGGATTCGGCTGGGTGCCTGTTGATTCTGCAGACGTGGCAAAAATGCGTTTAGCAGAGAAAAAATCTGTTGATGATAAGGATACACAAGCTGTTGCCAAATACTTATTCGGTAACTGGGAAGCAAACTGGGTAGGATTTAATCATGCGCGTGACTTCGATTTATATCCGCAACCAGAACTTGCTCCTCTCAATAACTTTGGTTATCCGTATGCCGAAGTGGGTGGTGATCCGTTAAATTCCTTTGACCCGAAAGAATTTAAGTATGACTACGTCTCTAAAAAGCTCTAATAAATCTTTTTGGGTTGCGATTGCCACCGCGTTAAGTGCTGCGGTGGCATCAACCTTGTGCTGTATTGCGCCTTTAATCTATTTAGTATTTGGCGTGTCATCCACATGGTTAATTGGCTTAGGTGAATATGATTATTTACGCATTCCTATGCTTATCGTTTCATTATGCGCCTTTGCCTACGGCTTTTGGTTGTTGATGTTTTCCAAAAAAATCATTTGCAGCAAATACATTTCCCGTAAAAAGCTTATTGTTTTGTACTGGATTGTATTTATCGTCATGGTATTTTTCTTAACTTATCCAACCATTTTACCGTGGATTTTAGAGCTTTCTAATTAGGAACAAAAAATGAAGAAATTAACGACCGCACTTTTGCTTTCATTATTCACTTTCTCTATCGCTCAGGCAGAAGAAACAAAGCAAGTTATGTTAAAAGTGAATGAAATGAACTGCCAGCTTTGTGCTTATTTGGTGAATAAAGAATTACGTAATATTGATGGCGTGATTTCCACTAAAGCCTCCATTAAAGATAGAACTGTGACTGTTGTAGAAGATCCAAAAGTTTCTGATGAGCAATTGATTAATGCGATTCATAAATTGGAATATACGGCGGAAGTGATTAAATAAATTGCTATAAAAATAAAAATGCGGTCAAAATTGACCGCACTTTTTTGTCTTTAAGAATCGACTTATTTAATCACACCACATGCCATACGTGGGCCGCCACCGCCAAGTAGAGTTGGATGATCTGAGTGGTTATCACCGCCCGCGTGAATCATAATAGAATGACCACGAACTTCATCTAATTTTTTAAGACGTGGCGCTAAAACAGGGTTAGTTGCTGTACCATCATGTAATACAGTTAAAGCCGGTAAGTCACCTAAATGAGCATCATCTTGCCATGGATAACCGTGTTGTTTTGCACCTTTAGGATCCCAGTGACCGCCAGCTGCTAAACCCGCTGTTAATTTACCGTCTTTTTCTTTTGGATCACAGCTTGGATTTTCATGAATGTGGAAACCATGTAAACCTTCAGCTAAACCTTGTAGATTTGGTGTAAACACTAAACCATAATTTGATTCAGTAATAGTTACAGTCCCTACATCTTTGTTACCGTTTGCAGGATCTAATTGTTGTACTTTTACTTCGATTGAAGGACCTGCTGGTTTTGCCATATGGTCATGTGCATTTGCCACGCCAGCAGCACAAATTCCGCTGATTGCTAATGCTAAGAGAGTTTTCATTTTCATCATAAGCTCCTTTACTTTAGAAAGACTCAAATTGATTCTACCTAAATACCAATAAAAAAATAGTGGTTTATATTAAGTATTTGACAATTAAATTGATTTGATTTTTCTATCAATCAAACCTATCTGCTAATAAAAACTGTAAAACTGCATCCATTCTTAAATGCGGAATGCTTTCACCTTGTTGTAAAACTTGAGGTTCGAAGGAATCAAAATCAAAAGATTGTTTTGACCAGAACTCTGCACTAGGTAGTTTAGTTGGTACAGATCCCGGATAAAGTGTAATCAGCTGCTTATCTAAAGAACGTACACCTTGAATAGCTTTGATTTGTCTACCATTTTGATTAACTAAAACCTGTTTCGTCGCTCGAATGGCGGCAATTGCCGTATATTCTGTATCAATTCCTTCAAATTCTACATGACGACCACCTTCTTGCACCAATTGACGCATAAGGCTAATTAAGTTTTGAATTTGATCGGTTGTGATATGATCGGCTTTTGTTGCCACAAACATGAGCTTATCAATATTTGGAGAAAACAAGCGATTAAGTAAATTGCGTTTACCATAATGGAAATTTTTGAAAAGCTGATTAAGCCCGGTTTGCATATCAATAAAAGCCTGTTGGCTATGATTTAATGGCGTTAAGCAATCGGCTAAAATCACTTGGCGATCAAAGGTTGAAAAATAATTTTCATAAAAGCCTTTCACCACCTTATTACGATAATAATCATATCGTTTATTCAACACAGCAAAATAGCTATTGGATTTTGCTTCTCTTTTCAGTTTTTGCCATTGCTCCTCGGACAAATGCAATAACGGGAAAAATTGTAATACAGGTGCACCTTCTAATTCTCCAGGCAAGACAAATCTACCTGGTTGAATAAATTGCATTCCTTCTGCTTTGCAGGCAAGTAAATAATCGGTATAAGATTTTGCAATCTGCGCTAAAACATCTTCATTGACGACCGCACTTAGGTCGAGTTTTTTCAGTTTATCCAACCAATCTTGCGCAAACTGTTGGCGAACACCCGATGTAATTTTAGCTTGTTCAAGTGACCATTGTTGAAAATCTAAATTCAGCAAAGGTAAATCCAATAACCATTCACCAGGATAATCAAAAATATCCAAGTATAATGTGCCACGTTCTTTAAAATGGCGAAGCAAGCCCGATTGGCGTTCAAAACGAATAGCAAGGCGCGTTTCACTCACTCCTCGAGTAGATTGGCACCATTGTGGTGGATTATTCATTAAATCATTGAGATTCGCTTCATAATCAAAACGTGGAATACTTAAATCCTGCTGAGGCACACGTTTCACGGCCAAAATAGATTGATTTCGGGCGGCCTCAAATAAAGGAAGATGAGCATTCCCCTCTTGATTAATATGTAACAATTGATTAATCAAACTCGTAATAAAAGCCGTTTTACCGCTTCGACTTAGCCCTGTCACAGCTAAACGTAAAGTGCGGTCAAATCCACGATTGATTATTTGATTAATTTCCCGATTAATTGATTTAAACATATCCTAAAAATCCAATAACTAGCCATTTTTGCCAAGATATTTTACAATTCACTCAATTTATCACAAAACGGTCTTTAATAATAAAGCTATGTTACGTCGAAATGTCACTTTTTGTTTTTTATTGTGTGGGTTGAGCCAAATTAATCTGGCACAAGCCGCCCCAAGCATACCCAAAATGCTGACAGAAAATGGCTTAACATACTGCACAAATGCATCGGGTTTTTCCTTTAACCCGCAAACTGCAGACGCCGGCACCAGTATGAATGTGGTGACGGAGCAAATTTATAACAAATTATTTGATATTAAAGATCATAGTGCAGCACTCGTTCCTGTATTAGCCCAATCTTATTCTATTTCATCTGATGGAAAACAAATTCTCATTAATCTTCGTAAAGGGGTGAAATTCCATCATACCCCTTGGTTTACGCCTACGCGTGACTTTAATGCAGAAGATGTGGTCTTTTCGATTAATCGCGTTTTAGGTCACGATACTTACTTGCCAACACTCTCAGATGATGTAGTCACCTACAAAAATCCGCAATATAAAATCTTTCACGAACAGGCCAAGAAGGTACACTTTCCGTATTTTGAAAGTATTAAGCTGAATCAAAAAATTAAAAGTATCACGGCAACGAATCCTTATCAGGTCAAAATTGACCTGTTTGAACCCGATGCGTCAATTCTGTCCCATCTTGCTAGCCAATACTCTATTATTTTCTCGCAAGAATATGCGTATCAATTAAGTGCGGATGATAATCTCACCCAATTGGATACACATCCTGTTGGCACGGGCCCTTATCAAGTGAAAGATTACGTTTATAACCAATATGTTCGCCTGGTACGCAATGAGGACTATTGGAAAAAAGAAGCTAAAATTAAAAATATCATCGTGGATCTTTCTACGGATCGTACGGGACGTTTAATAAAATTCTTTAATAATGAATGCCAAATTGCTTCTTACCCTGAAGTTAGCCAACTCGGTTTATTAAGCGAAAAAGATGATCGTTATTATCTGCAATCTACGGATGGAATGAACTTAGCCTATTTGGCTTTCAATTTCCAAAAGCCATTAATGCAGGATAAAACCATTCGCCAAGCCATTTCACAAAGCTTAAACCGTTTTAGAATTGTGCGAAATATTTACCACAACACAGCAACGGTGGCGAATAACATTATTCCTGAGATTTCTTGGGCTTCTGCAATTAATACGCCTGATTTTCCTTATGATTACCAGCCAGCTGAAGCAGAGAAAGCATTACGCGATAAAAAACTCACGTTAAAGATGTGGGTGATGAATGAAGAGCAAGTGTATAACCCAGCCCCAATAAAAATGGCGGAGCTCATTAAATGGGATTTAGCCAAAGCGGGAGTGGATGTTAAAGTGCGGTCAGTCACACGTACATATTTAATCGAACAATTACGCAAAGGCACTGAAGATTACGATTTAATCTTAACGGGTTGGCTTGCTGGAAACCTTGATCCTGACGGGTTTATGCGCCCGATTTTAAGTTGTGATACGCAAAATGAAATCACGAATTTATCAAATTGGTGTAATCCTGAATTTGATAAGATGATGAATCGTGCACTAGCGACCAATCATTTATATGAGCGCTCTAAAGCATATAACAATGCACAAGACCTCATTTTAAACGAATTGCCTATTGTGCCAATTGCAAACGTCAAACGGCTTTTAGTCGCTCGCGGCAATGTTAAAGGAATTGAGATGACCCCATTTGGTAGCATCAATTTTTCTACCTTGTATTTCATGAAAAATAAGGAGAATAAATAATGCTCGTTTCAGCAATCCGTCATGTGGTTTGGGTGACCATTTTATTATTGATTCTGTCCGTATTAAGTTTTGTGATTTTGATGCGAGATCCGCTCAACGCCGATCTTGTCACAAATAACATTTATAGTACTTATTATCATTACCTTACATCATTGTTACAGGGTGATTTAGGAATTACCTATAACGGCGGAGAATCCTTAAAAGATTTAATTTTTACGGTATTACCACCCACATTAGAACTCTGTTTTACTGCGCTCTTATTAGCTTGTATCTTAGGTATTCCTCTCGGTGTATTAAGTGCGGTCTATAATCAACGTGTTTTTTCACGTACATTGCAGAGTATATCCAATGTTGGTTTGTCTATTCCGATTTTCTGGTTTGCCCCAATTTTGCTTTATGTAGCAGCGATTCAAAGTTGGGAGATCGCAGCCATTGGGCAATATAATTTACTCTATGAAATCAAACCTATCACGGGTTTCCCTATTATTGATGTGTGGTTTGTGGATGTGCCTTACCGAACTAAAATCGTACAAAATGTTTTACAACATTTAGCCTTGCCTACATTAGTGCTTTGTATTCTGCCGACCATGGAATTTATCCGCATCATTCAGCAACGAGCAGATTATTTACTTCAACAAGAATATGCTAAAGCAGCAGCGACACGTGGCTGGTCAAAATGGACAATTTTAAGACGTTATGTTTTCCGCAATACTTTTCCATTATTAATTCCACAACTTACGCGTGTATTTACCTTAGTATTAACACAATGTATGTTGGTTGAGACAGTATTAGGTTGGCCGGGAATTGGACGTTGGTTGATTGATGCCGTAACCCAACAAGATTACAACAGTATTTCTGCCGGTGTAGTTGTAATTGGTATTTGTATCATTATTATTGATACCTTCGCCAAGTTGCTCATGTTTGTGTTAGATCCATTGAATAAGAAGGGCTGGTATGCAAGATAGAGAACCTGATGAATTTCGTGAAAGCACCTCCTTCTTTCAGATTTGGCTGCTTTTCCGCCAGAATCGTGTGGCATTATTCTGTTTCTATTTATTTTGTCTTCTGATTTTGACCGCACTTTTTCCTAAGCTCATCATGCCTTATAGCGAAAGCATGGAGTTTGTCGGAGAAGAACTCATGCCGCCATCTTGGGTAGAAAAAGGTCGTATTGCTTTTTTCTTTGGTACCGATGATCTTGGTCGTGATGTACTCAGTCGATTAATTATGGGGACACAATATACTCTCGGTTCCTCTCTTTTAGTGGTCATTGCTGTGGCAATTATTGGTGGCGCATTAGGTATTCTTGCCGGCATGTCAGAAGGGATTAAATCTCGTTTTTTAGGTCATTTTTTTGATGCATTTTTATCTATCCCTATTTTGCTGATTGCCATTATTATTTCGACGTTAATGGAACCGAGCTTAATAAATGCCATGTTTGCCACTCTGTTGGCTATTTTGCCGTATTTTGTCCATGCGATTTATCAAGCGATCCAGCAAGAACTAAAGAAAGACTATGTACTCTTACTGAAATTAGATGGTATTTCAAACTGGGAATTATTAAAAACTACAATCTTGCCGAATATTAGTGTCGTCTATACGCAAGAAATTTCTCGAGCATTTGTTGTCGCTATTTTAGATATTACGGCACTCAGTTTTATTTCTCTTGGTGCACAACGCCCTATGCCAGAATGGGGGGCAATGATTAAAGATTCATTAGAATTAATTTATCTTGCACCATGGACAGTTTTATTGCCGGGCTTTGCTATTATTTTCACCATTTTATTAAGCATTATTTTTACTAACGGATTGTGTAAAGCAATCAATAAATATTACGAGTAACCCATGGCGCTGTTAGATATTCGCAATCTTAATATTGAAATTCAAACACCAAACGGTCGCATGAAAATTGTGGACGGCGTCAATCTTTCGCTTAATGAAGGGGAAATTCTAGGGCTCGTCGGTGAATCAGGTTCCGGTAAAAGTTTAATCGCTAAAGTAATCAGTAATTCCATTAAAGATAACTGGATTGTCACCGCTGACCGTTTTCGTTTTAATGATATTGAATTGCTTAAACTGACACCGAATCAACGTCGAAAAATCGTTGGAAAAGAAATTTCAATGATATTCCAAAACCCATTAAGCTGTCTTGACCCAAGTCGAAAAATTGGTAAACAGCTTATTCAAAGTATTCCGAATTGGACCTTTAAAGGTCGTTGGTGGCAATGGTTTGGTTGGAAAAAACGTCGTGCAATTGAATTACTGCATCGTGTAGGGATTAAAGACCACCAAGATATTATGGCGAGTTATCCTAATGAGCTCACTGAAGGTGAAGGCCAAAAGGTGATGATTGCCGTAGCAGTGGCAAATCAACCTCGTCTCTTAATTGCAGATGAACCCACTAATTCTTTGGAATCCATTACGGCATTGCAAATTTTCCGTTTGCTTTCAAGTATGAACCAAAACCAAGGTACAACAATTTTATTAGCCAGTAACGATCTTAAAAGTATCAGTGAATGGTGTGATAGCATTTCTGTTCTTTATTGTGGGCAAAATACAGAGTCTGGGCCAACCGACCAAATATTAGAAATGCCTCATCATCCTTATACACAAGCATTGCTTTACTCTGTTCCCGATTTTAGTCGCCCTTTAGGTTTTAAAAGCAAATTAGGGACATTAGAAGGAACTGTGCCGATTTTAGAACAAATGCCGATTGGTTGTCGTTTAGGACCTCGCTGCCCTTTTGCTCAGCGTGAATGTATTCAAAAGCCAAGCCGATATCGCATTAAACAACATGAGTTTTCCTGCCATCATCCGATTAATCTTCGAGAACGGCAGTTTAAAGATAAAATTGCAACTTCACCGCTTACGCTAAATACCGAATCAAAAGGAAACGAATAATGCCATTATTACAAGTGGAAAATCTCAGTAAAACCTTTGATGAACCCGCAAAACTTTTTGGTTTCGAGCAGTTTTATGCGGTAAAAGACGTCAGCTTTACGCTTAACCGTAAAGAAACGCTTGCGATTATCGGTAAAAATGGTTCGGGTAAATCGACCTTAGTAAAAATGATCGCAGGGATAACTCCCCCTGCTTCAGGAAAAATCTTATTTAATGATTTACCATTAAAATTCGAAGATTTTCACTATCGCGCACAGCATATTCGAATGGTTTTCCAAGATGCGAATTCAGCGTTTAACCCGCGTTTAAATATTGGACAAGCCTTAGATGCACCACTACGATTAATTACCGATTGGGATGAAGAGGCTCGCAATGAAAAGATCTTTGAAACGCTCTCATTGGTAGGGCTTTATCCTGATTATACTAATCTGAAAATTAAACACCTTTCGGTCAGTCAAAAACAGCGTATCGCCTTAGCTCGTGCGCTGATTCTTCAACCTGAGATCATTATTATTGATGATGCATTGAGTACATTAGATGCCTCTGTGCGTATTCAATTGCTTAATCTGATTTTAGATTTACAAGAACATTTAGGGATTTCCTATATTTATGTTGGACAAAATTTAGGCATTATCAAACATATTGCCGATCAAGTTTTGGTGATGGATGATGGTGAAATTATCGAATCTGGTACACCAAGAGAGATCTTTTCTAATCCTCAAAATAATATTACTCGCCTGCTTGTAGAAAGCCATTTTGGTCAATTACTTGATGAAAATGCTTGGCAAACAACGACTTCCTAATTCTCTTTAAAATAAGTTAGGCATAGACATCTCAAAAAAACGTCTTTAAAATTGACCGCTCTTTTCATTCTTTTTAACAAAATAGGAAAGCAACTATGCAAGCGTTATTAAAACTCACTAACTTTGTGAGCAAAACTTTCGCACTATGGGCGATTGTTTTTGCTCTTCTCGCCTTTCTCTTCCCTGAGCAATTCAAAATTTTTGCACCATACATTCCTTACCTTTTGGGTTTGGTGATGTTTGGTATGGGGATTACCTTAACTTTTGCTGATTTCAGCGAAGTGGCTAAACACCCAAAATCTGTGTTTATTGGTGTAGCGGGTCAATTTATCATTATGCCAGCTATTGCATTTGGATTAGCAAAAACCTTTGATTTGCCTGCTGATTTAGCGGTTGGTGTGATTCTTGTGGGTTCTTGCCCGGGTGGTACATCATCAAACGTAATGACTTATTTAGCGAAAGGTAACACCGCGCTTTCTGTTGCTTGTACGACAATCTCAACCTTACTTTCACCAGTATTAACCCCTGCTATTTTCTATGTATTAGCAAGCCAATGGTTAGATATTGATGCAGGTGCAATGTTTATGTCTGTATTAAAAATGGTGTTGTTCCCAATTTTCTTAGGTCTAGTTGTTCGTGCGCTCTTCAAAAAACAAGTGGAGCAAGCAAGCCAAACTATGCCATTAGTGTCTGTTATTTCTATCGTCTTAATCTTGGCTGCCGTTGTAGCTGTAAGTAAGGATAAAATCGTAGAATCAGGCCTATTAATTTTCAGTGTTGTGGTTTTACATAACTGCTTAGGCTATTTAATTGGTTACTTTGCAGCAAAATTATTTAAACTTAATACGGCGGATAGTAAAGCAGTAGCAATCGAAGTAGGTATGCAAAACTCAGGTTTAGGTGCTGCACTGGCAGCCGCTCATTTCAATCCAATTGCCGCAGTACCAAGTGCTTTATTTAGTTTCTGGCACAATGTATCGGGTCCAATTTTGGCAAATATTTTCTCCAATATCAAAAATGAAAAATAAACTAATTGGATAAAAAATAAGGGCGGAAATTACATTCCGCCCTTTTTTATACTTTACGAATTACTTCACTGAACCACAATTTAAACAATATAAATACTGCCCTTTTGGATCATTAAATTGACTTAACACATTCAGTTGTTTTTTCACTTGATGCACTTCCTGTGGCAACCCTAACCAATTTGTCAGTAACGCTTGACCTTTTTGTTTAAGCTTGCGATCTAATTTAGCGAAGAAACTATTATCTTCATCAACCAACCATTGCACGCTGAAATTATCCATGTATTTATCGGGATGTTGATTGACTAGTGCGACTACTTTATCAATGGCTACATCAATATCGCCTAATTCATCCACTAAGCCATTTTTCTGTGCATCTTGCCCTAACCACACTTGGCCCTGCGCAATTTTATCCACTTTATCTTTTGATAATTGACGACCACGGCTTACCACATCTAAGAAACGCTCATAACCATTTTCGATACCAAGTTGATAAATATCCTGTGTATTTTTACCCAATGGACTTAAAGCTGACGTTTCCGCGAGATCCGTTGTCGCTACACCATCAGTACTCATTCCCATTTTTTTGATTGTATTTTCAAAGGTTGGGAATAATGCAAAAATCCCGATTGACCCCGTAATCGTATTTTTATCTGCCACAATATAGTCAGCAGTTGAAGAAATCCAATAACCACCAGAAGCTGCCATGCCTCCCATTGATACTACAACAGGTTTGCCTGCTTTTTGAAGATTTTCAGTTTCCTGGCGAATAATTTCTGATGCAACTGCACTGCCACCCGGTGAGTTAACACGGAGAACAACCGCCTTCACTTTCTCGTTATCGTAGGCTTGTCTCAATAACTTCGCAATGGTATCGCCGCCAGCTGATTCTTCATCGCTTTCACCATCAATAATTGTCCCTTCGACATTCACTACCGCAACGATATTTTTTTCATTTGGATCCACAGAGAAACGATCGCCTAAATCAGATAAATAATCTTCAAAATCGACTAATTTGGCTTTGCCTTCTTCACCTTGACCGAAAAGTGCGGTCAATTTTTTATCTAAATCCAATCTTGTCGCAAACTGTGTCACTAACTGACGTTTTTTCACATAAGCCGTTTCATCACCTTTTAGCGCTTTTAAATCACTAATGTATTTTTGTGCATTCGGTAATACATCATTGGCGGTAATATGACGATTAACCATTAATGTTTGCATATAGTTTTGCCACATGCCACCAAGCCATTTTTGCATATTTGCTTTTGCTTCTGGTGACATATCATCACGCAAGAAAGGTTCTACCGCGGACTTATAAGTCCCCACACGGAAAATATGAGGTGTGATTTCAAGTTTTTCGAGCATGGATTTAAAGTAAAGGTTTTCCTGACGCAAACCTTGAATACCGACTTGCCCAATTGGATTGAGATAAATGTCATTCGCAAAACTCGCGAGGAAATACTCTGCCTGCGTGTAATTATCAGCATAAGCAATAACCGGCTTTTCTGACTCTTTGAAGCTTTGAATCGCTTTTCCTACATATTCTAATGAGGGAAGATCGCCCCCTTCAAAGTCATTTAAATTCAGCACTAAACCACGAATTCGTTCATCATCTTTCGCAGATAAAATACTTTGCACCACATCAAACGTAGAATATTTATACGAGACCTTTTCATTATTTAAACGTTGAAATTCCTCTTGCCAACTCAGCATATCCTCTGTGTTATCTGCAAGATAGCCTGTTAAATTTAAATATAATGCACCTTGATCGCCTGATAAAACTTGGCTTTTCTTACCATCACTAAAAAGGCTGACGAGCACAATCAACGCTAAAACAAACAGTAAGAACACAAAATTCATCACAAGATTTCGGATAAAATTGAACGCTTTACAACAAAATTTCAATACGCTTAAGATGACATTCATGCGAAATTAAACCTTTAAAACAGAAATAAAAATTGTGCGTAGCCTATCATAAAGTCCCGTGAAAAACTATGCTATAATCAACCGCACTTAACTAGAATAAGGAAAATACTATGGATGCATTAACCCTTTTAACACAACGTAAATCGAATAAAAAATTAACCGCACCAGCCCCTAGCCAAGTGCAATTAGAACAAATGTTTCAAGCCGCTTTACATACACCTGATCATGGTAAACTTGAGCCTTATCATTTCGTGGTAATCCAAGGCACTGGTTTAAGTAAATTGGAAAGCTTGCTCAAAGCGGCGGTGACTGAATTTGATTTAGGTGAAGAACGATTAAAAAAAGCAGAGAATTTTGCACGCCGTGCGCCGATGGTCATTGCGGTGATTGCTAAAATTAATCATGAAGTGAAAAAAGTACCAGGTTGGGAACAAATGCTTACTGCAGGTGCAGCAACTTATGCGATTCAACTTGCGGGCAATGCATTGGGTTTTGAAAGTTTTTGGGCAACTGGTCCTCTCGTTGAGGGACGTGAATTACGTGAAGCATTTGGTTGTAACAAAAATGATAAGATCGTTGCCTTATTACAAATTGGTACAGCAGCTGAAAAATTAGAAAGAGACTGTAAACCAAAAGATTTATCACGTTTCGTGAGCCATCTATAACGCTCAAAAAAGGCGGAGATTTCCGCCTTTTCTATTGTTCTTATTCAAACTCACCTTCTAATCCACTTCGGATTTTATTTTCAAACGCTGTATAGTCCACTAAAAATGCATCGTGACCATAATCCGATGGGAATTCGTAGAATCTTAAATCCACGCCTGCTTGCTCTAAAAGCTGTTTACTTTTATGCAAATCAATGGATTTAAATAGTTGATCTGTTGTCACTGAAACCAATGTATAGCAGGCTTTAATTCGAGATAAGGCTTCTTTGACATCCGTATACCCTACGCTAGGATCATACAGATCAAGAGCACGCAATAAATGCAAATAGGTGTTAGCATCAAAACGCTCTAAGAATTTTTTACCTTGATAACTCAAATAGGATTCCACTTGAAAGTGATCACCCCAAAATTGTCCTTCAGATTTAGTCGCTCGTCCAAATGCCTTGGCTAACTGTACATCTGTCCGATACGTTAACATTCCCAACATACGAGCAATAGAAAGACCTTGATTAGGCGGTGTCCCTTCATAATAATCACCATTATTAAAATTCGGATCATTAATGACAGCCTGACGCATCACATGATTAAACCCAATAGCTTCCGCACTGAAGAAAATTGAAGAGCAAAGATTCACAATATTATCCATAAAATCCGGATAATCAATTGCCCATTGTGTAGCTTGCATACCGCCAAAAGAGCCGCCCACTATCGCTTTTAGATGTGTTATACCGAGATAGTCAAGTAACGCTTTTTGTACTTTGATAATATCTTGAACAATAATATTGGGGAACTGGCTACCGTAAGGTTTTCCCGTAGTGGGATTAATTGAGCTTGGTCCCGTTGTTCCTTTACAACCGCCTAATACATTTGAACAAATGAAAAAATATTTAGATGTGTCAAATGCGAGGCCATCTCCCATAAAATTTTGCCACCAACCATCTTTATTCGGTTCATCAAAATAAGGTTCTGCATCTCCCGTTAAGGCATGACAAATCAATACAGCATTGCTTTTATCTGCATTTAAAGTGCCGTAAGTTTGATACGCGACATTGATAGGCGAAAGCTGCCCACCCAATGTTAATTGGAGGGGATTGTCTTGAAAAAGCACGACATTTTGCACAGCCATTAAAATGATAACCTTTTACGTTGATGATTTAACAATTATCAACAGCTCATGTTTTTTGTCAAGAAATTTTAGACGTTTAGACGTCTAAATATTTCCTTATCAATTTGGTAGACAAATTACACTTGAAATTATTTTGATTTTTCAGTATGTTAGCCATATGCAACTATCCAAAATGCGGTTAAAAATGACCGCACTTTCATGGCTCTCTCGCCTTCCGCTGAAAAAACTCCTCGGCTACGCTTTGGGGTTAGGTTTACTCGTCTTGATTGGTTGCTTCACCATTGATCGTGCTATTAGTTTCTATGTACAAGATCGCGTTTATGAAGACGTTGAAACGCTCCCACATCGCCACTATGCATTAGTATTGGGCACATCCAAATATGTCGCCAAAGGTAAAACCAACAAATATTACGACTACCGTTTGGAAGCATCAAAATACTTAATCGATCAAAATAAAGTTGATTATTTACTGCTAAGTGGTGATAACCGCACGCTTCAATATAACGAGCCTCGTACCATGTTTTTGGACCTACGTAAAATGGGCGTGTCTGAAAGCGTTATGTTTAAAGATTTTGCAGGATTCCGCACCTTAGACTCTGTTGTGCGAGCAAATAAAGTTTTCCAAGTTCCCTCCTTTACGATCATTAGTCAAAAATTCCATTGTGAACGTGCTCTGCTTATTGCTAAACATTATGATATTGATGCCATTTGTTTCACCGCGAAACAGCCAGAAGTTTATTTTGGGACGCGTGTCCGCGAAATGTTTGCTCGCGTGAAAGCCGTATTAGACTTAATCATCGGGGTAAAACCTTACTTTCTTGGCACGCCAGAACCACTGCCAATGCCTACTGAATAGTTAATGATTCTTTAATTTTTACCCTGTTTAATCAAAAAAGATCTAAATAAAAAGATTTTTATACGATTTTTTATCATATTTATTTGACAATTTTTACTTAAATCGCTATTTCTAATAGCTATCATAAAACACAACATCTTACTTTTTCATTTTAGAGGATTATCTTATGTCTCATTTATCGGTAGCAAAATTTGGTGGTACATCCGTCGCGAACTATTCCGCTATGCAAGCTTGTGCCAAAATCGTCATTGCAGATCCTAATACTCGCGTTGTCGTGCTTTCTGCATCCGCTGGTGTCACAAACTTATTAGTTGCCTTAGCCAATGGTGTCGAAGCTGAAGAACGCGCAAAATTAATTGGTGAAGTTCGCCAAATTCAAGAAAACATTTTAAATGAATTAAAAGATGACAGCCGCATTCGTCCTATCATTGAAAAATACTTAGAAAATATTACCGCACTTTCTGAAGCAGCTAGCCTTGCAACATCACTTGCTTTAACTGATGAACTCATTAGTCATGGTGAAATGATGTCAACGCAAATTTTCATTGAAGTATTAAGAGAATTACAGACCTCTGCAACTTGGGTTGATGTACGTACTTTAGTCGCAACCAATGATAACTTTGGGAAAGCGGCACCCGATGATGCACAAACTCAAGCGAACTGCGATAATTTATTGAAACCATTAATCGATCGTGGAGAATTAGTCATCACTCAAGGCTTTATCGGTCGTGAACCTGGCGGTAAAACCACAACGTTAGGCCGTGGTGGTAGTGACTACTCTGCTGCACTTTTAGCAGAAGTATTAAACGCAAAAGATGTCTTAATTTGGACGGATGTGGCGGGTATTTATACGACCGATCCACGTATCGTACCAAATGCACAACGTATTGATACCATGAGCTTTGCTGAAGCGGCTGAAATGGCAACCTTTGGGGCGAAAGTATTACACCCTGCAACGTTACTTCCTGCTGTACGCAGTAATATCCCGGTTTATGTGGGTTCAAGTAAAGCACCAGAAGCTGGCGGTACTTGGGTAACACGTGATCCGCAACCTCGTCCAACATTCCGTGCCATTGCATTACGTCGCGATCAAACCCTATTAACGCTTTCAAGTCTCAGTATGTTACATGCACAAGGCTTCCTAGCGAATGTATTCACTATCTTAGCGAAATATAAAATTTCTGTGGATACGATCACAACCTCTGAAGTAAGCATTGCATTAACCTTAGATAAAACAGGTTCTGCTTCATCTGGTGTTGAATTACTTTCACCTGAATTACTAGAAGAATTAAGCCAATATTGTACCGTGAAAGTGGATACCGGCTTATCGCTTGTCGCATTAATTGGAAATGATTTACACCTCGCTTCAGGTGTGGCAAAACGTATTTTTGACACGCTTGAAGGCTATAACATTCGCATGATTAGCTATGGTGCAAGCACGAATAACATTTGTATGCTATCACATAGTGACAAAGCAGATGACGTGGTTCGTTCATTACACAAATCATTGTTTGAATAAAAAATTTACTGAAAGTGCGGTTAAAAATAACCGCACTTTTTTACGTTTAGAATTTGAGATTACGAGCAAAAAAGAGTAAAGTAATCGTTTGTCTGATTTATAAACTTACGCAAACTTAAGGCGGAAATTATGGGAAAAAGTGTTGTTGTTCTTGGCGCTCAGTGGGGCGATGAAGGGAAAGGCAAGATCGTTGATTTATTAACAGATCGCGTTAAATATGTGGTGCGTTACCAAGGTGGTCACAACGCAGGTCACACTTTAATTATTAATGGTGAAAAAACCGTATTACGCTTAATTCCATCAGGTATTTTACGTGATAACGTGACTTGTTTAATCGGTAACGGCGTTGTGCTTTCTCCTGCTGCATTAATGCAAGAAATGGGCGAATTAGAAAGCCGTGGCGTAAAAGTACGTGAACGTTTATTAATTTCAGAAGCTTGTCCATTAATCCTACCTTATCACGTTGCCATGGATCACGCGCGTGAAGCCGCATTAGGTAAAAAAGCCATTGGTACAACCGGTCGTGGTATCGGCCCAGCTTATGAAGATAAAGTGGCTCGTCGTGGTTTACGCGTGGGCGATTTATTCAATCGCGAAGCCTTTGCTGAGAAATTAAAAAATATCCTTGAATACTATAATTTCCAATTGGTGAACTACTACAAAGTAGAACCTGTTGATTATCAAAAAACATTAGACGATGTGTTCGCGGTAGCTGATATTATTACTGGCATGGTAGCAGATATCACAACTATTTTAGATACTGCTCGTAAAAATGGTGACAACATCCTATTCGAAGGTGCACAAGGCACCATGCTTGATATCGACCACGGCACCTATCCGTATGTAACCAGTTCGAACACCACAGCAGGCGGCGTAGCAACTGGTTCTGGTTTCGGACCTCGTAACCTTGATTATGTGTTAGGTATCATCAAAGCATACTGTACACGTGTTGGTGGCGGTCCATTCACCACTGAATTATTCGATGAAACTGGTGCTGAAATTGCCCGTAAAGGTAACGAATTTGGTGCAGTAACTGGTCGTCCTCGTCGTTGTGGTTGGTTTGATGCTGTAGCGATTCGCCGTGCGATTCAACTTAACTCAATTTCTGGTTTCTGTATGACCAAATTAGACGTATTAGATGGTTTCGATGAAGTGAAAATCTGTACAGCTTACAAAATGCCAAATGGTGAAATTGTTGAATACGCACCATTAGCAGCAAAAGATTGGGAAGGCGTAGAGCCAATTTACGAAACCTTACCTGGTTGGAAAGAAAACACCTTTGGTGTGACTGATGTAAATAAATTACCGCAAACTTGCCGTGATTACATCAAACGTATCGAAGAAGTAACTGGCGTGCCAGTCGCTATCCTTTCAACAGGTCCAGATCGTGTTCAAACAATGATTTTACGCGATCCATTTGCGGCCTAAAACCGCATAAAAATAAACCGCACTTTGGCATAACCAAGTGCGGTTATTTTTTAAGGAGTTTTTGATGACTGAACAAGATATTGCTGACTACCTAAAAAATCACCCTGATTTTTTTACCCATCGCCCTGAGCTACTTCAACAGCTTAGTATTCCGCATAGCCATGAAGAAGGGACGATTTCGTTAGTCGAAGCACAGCTTGCTCAGCAACGAGAACAAATCAAAACGCTTACTCAACTCCTCGAAAAATTTCATCAGCTTGCGCATCAAGAAGCAGACATTTTCTTTGCTCTCTTACCTTTGCAGAAAAAACTATTTCAAACAGAAGACTTTATAGCCATCAATGAAAAGCTTGATGACTGGGCAAAAGACTATGAACTAGAAGGTGCTAAAATCTTACTTTTCACTGACAGCTGGCAAAAAAAGGACATCATTCCTGAACAACATTGGCTAGATCGAAAAGCTTTTGAACTCATTCGACTAGAGCGTATGGGTTTACGCCAATTCTATTTAGGCGACCTCTCCAATAAAGAAAAAGCCCTCATGTTCCTTCCTGAAGAACTCCCTATCGGCTCTGTGGCGATTTGCCGTTTAGGTGGAACCTCTCAAAAACCAACCGCACTTTTACTCTTCAAATCTCGAGACACAGACCGTTTCCACAACGACCAAGACACCACATTCCTTCGACATTTAGTTGATATTGTGGAATTGCATTTGGGAAGATGGATTTAGACATTATTAAGTGATCTCTATCACAAATCTGAAAATTATTTAAATTTAGACTTTTATATTCAAATATTTAAGCGTATTTTGTAGGTTAGATGTTTTGGTATAAATGTCGATCGTAGTTTGATCTCATTTACTGATTTTATCCCTATCTCAGTGAGGTTTCATTATGAATAAAAAAATGTCTTTAACATTGATTGCTATTGGACTAGGTATGTCACTTAGTAATATTGCTGCAGCACAAGAAAAATTAATTGTGTACACATCAATGAAGGAATCATTAATTGGAGCATTAAAAGCTAAGTTTACTGAAAAATATCCAGATGTTGAAATGGATTATCAGTCTGCTGGTGCCGGAAAATTGATGGCTAAAATTGCAACGGAAAAAGAATCCGGGAAAATTATGGCTGATGTAATTTGGACAAGTGAAGTACCTGACTTCTTCCAAATGAAAAAGAACGGCATGCTCGAAGCTTATGTTTCCCCTGAAACAAACAATATCGTTAATCCTATCCCTAATTTCGATGGTTCCTTTACCCCAATCCGCCTCGGCACACTAGCAATCGCCTACAATACTCGTTTCGTTAAAGATAATCCACCTGCTGAGTGGGCTGATATCTTAAAACCTGAATATAAAGGTGCATTTGGTATTGCAAACCCTGCATTATCAGGTACGTCATATATGAGTGTTTCTTTATTAAAAGATAAATTTGGTTGGGAATTCTTTGAAAAATTAAAATCAAATAAAGCTAAAGTGGGTAAAGGCGCAGGACAAGTTATCGATGATACTGCATCAGGTGATTTGTTAGCCTCCTTAGCGGTTGACTATATTACCAATGATAAAATCAAAAAAGGTGCGCAATTAAAATTGGTCTATCCAAAAGAAATGCTTGTCATTCCTAGCCCTGCTGCAATCTTAAAAGGCACTGAACACCTTGCAGCTTCACAAAAATTTATTGACTTCTTACTTTCTGAAGATGGACAAAAAATCATTGCTAACGAAGGGACATTACCAGTTAGAAAAGGCGTTGAACTTGATGCTAAATTTGGTATGCCATCTCTAGAAGATGCTGTATCAAGAGCAATTCCTATTGACTATGAAAAATTAATGTCAGAAAAAGAAGAAACAATTAAACATTTCACTCAAATTCTTCAAGGTCGTTAATCAGTAAGGAGTTGTGATTATGGCAACAATTACATTTGAAAACATATGTAAAAAATTCGGTTCAAATGAAGTGTTAAAAGATCTTTCTCTAGTTGTAAAAGATGGAGAGTGCTTTACGCTTCTTGGCCCATCCGGCTGTGGAAAAACTGTCTTATTACGCCTGCTTGCAGGATTTGATGTGCCAGATAGTGGCCGTATTTTAATTGATGATGTGGTTGTTGCCGATCCCGCTACAAACACGGATGTTCCACCCGATCAACGTGGTCTAGGTGTCGTCTTCCAAGATTATGCTGTTTGGCCACATATGACTGTCTTTGACAATATTGCCTATCCTCTTAAATTAAAAAATATTGAAAAACAAGCTCTCCATAAACAAGTAATGGAAGTTGTCGAATTAGTCAATTTAACTGGCTTAGAAGAACGTTTACCTTCTCAATTATCAGGAGGACAACAACAGCGTGTTGCTCTCGCAAGGGCATTAGTTGCTAAACCATCTTTAATGCTCTTAGACGAACCTCTCAATAACCTAGATGCCAATCTTCGAGAAGAAATGCGTTTTGAAATTAAAGAATTACAGAAAAAACTCGGTATTACTATTCTTTACGTAACACATGACCAAGAAATTGCTCTAGCAATATCTGATCGTTTGGCCATTATGAATGAGCATGGTGATATCCAACAAATTGGCACACCATGGGACATTTATGAGCGTTCAGAAAATGAGATGGTGTTTAAATTTATGGGGCTCGCAAATTTCATTCCTGTGAGATACCAAAATAATCATCATTATATTGGAGAAGGTAATCAAATTTTAAACTGGAAAAACTTGCCACCTAACTCAGGGAAATTAGGATGTCGACCTTCCGATATCATACTAAGCAAAAACAATGAAGGTTTACTAGGAAAAATATCAAGAGCCAGCTTTCTTGGCGCGGTAATGGATTATATGGTAGAGATTGATGGTGTAACACTACGAACAGAAATCCCAACTAATAAAGCATTACGTAATAATTTAATGTTCAATGAAGGTGAAAATTGCTTTATCAGTTTTCATGATTTGCTTTGGTTTGATTCTGCTAAAGAAATCTAGAGGGGTTTATTATGGCTACAACTATTCAAAATAATCATCCATTCAATATTGCTAACGTTATTCTAGCCTTATCCATCGGTATCTTAGTGATCGTTGTTGCGGTTCCTGTTTTACTTATTTTCCTCAATTCTTTTTGGGTTGATGGACAATTTAATATCACCGATGTGGTGAATATTCTTAAGCAAGAAGAAACCTATGAAGCATTACTCAATTCACTTTTCATCGCATCTGGCGTAACTGTGATGAGTACGATCATCGGTACATTTTTTGCTTGGTTAGTGACTCGAACAGATCTACCTTATAAAGGTTTTATGAAAGTGATGTTCCTTGTACCTTTTATGCTTCCTTCTTTCATTGGGGCATTAGCTTGGAAAATGTTACTTTCACCACGTTCTGGCTACATTAACCAATTCTTCATGGATTTAGGATTTGATGGACCTATTTTTAATATCTATAGCTACGCCGGTATTATGGCTGTAGAAACGATGTATCTTTTCCCATTCGTCTTTATCCAAGTCTGTGGTGCATTGGAGCGCATGGACCCTACATTAGAAGAATCAGCGAGAATCTCCGGCGCAAGCCTCTTTACCATTACACGTAAAATTACTATTCCACTCGTCATGCCAAGTATCCTTTCTGGTGCATTACTCATTATGCTCTATTCTATGGCTCACTTTGGTACAGTTGCTGTACTAGGCGTAGAAAATGGTATTTTTAACATTCCAACCCTCATTTATGAACGTATTCACCAAAGTGCGGGTAGTTTTGAAGCCATTCGTACCGGTACTGTACTTGCAACTGTTTTAGTATTCACTGCGGCACTGATTATTTGGTTACAAAACAAAATCTTAAATAAAGGTCGATTCCAAATTATTGCAGGTAAAAGCTTTAGACCTATCGAAGTAAAACTTCGTGGTTTAAGAAAACCATTGCTTGTTATTTGCTTACTCTACATCGCCTTTACAATCGTATTGCCTACAGTCACGATTTTCCTTGTTGGCGGATTAAAAACCTATGGATTACCAATTACATGGGAAAATCTCACATTAGATAACTATAAATTCATCTTATTTGAATGGCAGTTAACAAAAGATGCAATTCGCAATAGTGTGACTCTCGGTCTCGCGGCAGCACTTATTACTATGTTTGCAGGGGTAATGATTTCTTATGTTATCGTTAAAATGCGTGTTCGCGGAAAAGGCATCCTTGAGTTCTTAGGGATGTTACCATTCTCCGTACCTGGCTCTGTAATTGCTCTTGGGGTGATCCTTGCCTGGAGTGGTAAATTTGGCATCAATCTCTACAACACAGTTTGGATTATTTTAATTGCCTATATCGCTCGTTATATGGCTTTCTCACTCAAAGCCAACTCTGCTGCACTTGAGCAAGTGCATGATTCATTAGTTGAAGCTTCTCGAGCATGTGGAGCAAGTATGTGGCAATCTTTAAAAGATATTGTTATCCCACTCGTAAGACCAGGGATGATTGCCGCTTTCTTCCTGATTTTCCTTCCTGCTCTACGTGAATTGACTGTTTCTGTTATGTTATATGGTCCTTCTACACGAACCATTGGTGTCGCAATTTATACTCTAAATGAAGACGGTGAAACCGTTTATTCTGCAGCATTAGCGGGTATTGCCCTAATAATTATTGTGTTAGGTCAAACTGTTATTAAACGTTATGCTGAAAAGAAAACTCAAAAATAGAAGGTTAGGAGTAAAAGATGAGCTATATTCAATTAAATCATGTCATGAAAAAATTTGGTGATGTTATTGCCATTGAAGATCTTAACCTTTCTATCGAAAAAGGCGAATGTTTCTCTATGCTAGGGCCATCAGGTTGTGGAAAAACAACTACCCTACGAATGATTGCAGGCTTTGAAGACTTAGATGGTGGGGAGATTAAAGTCGGTGATAAATTACTGTCATCGAAGAAAAACAATTTCTATCTCCCGCCAGAGAAACGCAATTTTGGCATGGTCTTTCAGGCCTTTGCGGTATGGCCACATATGACGGTATATGATAACGTTGCCTTTCCGTTAAAACTCAAAAATATTTCAGCCCAAGAAATTGAAAAACGAACAACCGATGCGCTAAGACACACTAATTTACTTAGTGTTGCCAAGAAAAGCCCTGATGATTTATCTGGTGGAGGAAAACAACGTGTGGCACTTGCTAGAGCATTAGCAATTAACCCAGACGTCATGTTACTAGACGAACCATTATCAAGCTTAGACCCACATCTTCGCGAAGAAATGCGATTTGAAATTAAGGCATTACAGAAAAAATTTGGGTTCTCAATTATTTATGTGACGCATGACCAATCTGAAGCAATGGCACTTTCAGATCGTATTATGGTTATGAAGAAAGGGGCGGTACAACAAATTGATACCCCATTAAATATTTATAACAACCCCGCTAACAAGTTTGTCTTCAATTTTATCGGATTATCAAATCAATTAAATGTAAACCTGTCATCACAAGGTATTCATATTGATAAAATTGATGGTATTTTTAATCTTCCAGAAATGCCAAATAATGACTTACTTTCACAAGGGAAAGCCATATTAGCAAGCCGTCCATCTGATATTGAATTTGTTCAACAAGGTGGAATTCCTGGTGTCGTAAAACGTCGTTCCTATCTTGGTGAAGTGACGGATTATAATATCCAAGTTGGTGATCAAGATATTCGTGTTCAAATTGGACGACGAGATACTGGCCCGAAAGAAGGGGAAACATGTCAGATAGCCTTTGAACATCTGCATTGGTACCCAGCTGAATAATATATCCTAAGTGCGGTTAAATTTAACCGCACTTTTATTTTTTGTGATAATTAAACAAGCTATCCTAATTATCAACTAATCTTTGATCCCGCTCACAATTTCAAAAAAATAAACTTTCTTTATTTTTCAACTCTTTCTACAATACCTTTGTTTTTATTATTAAAAACACACAATTCAATTTAACTTCAGATATCACAAGGGTCTAATTATGAAAATTTTAACTTGGCCTGTGGTTGCAGGTGCTGCACTTGGTATCGTTGCGCCACTTCTTACTTACAATGGCAATCCTGGTAATATGGGATTTTGTGCGGCTTGTTTCTTACGCGATACAGCAGGATCGCTTGGATTACACCACGCTGCCCCATTGCAATACCTTCGCCCAGAACTCATTGGATTAGTTTTAGGAGCACTCGCCAGTGCATTCTTATCTAAGGAATTTAAACCTCGTGGTGGCTCTGCCCCACTTGCTCGTATTAGCTTAGGCTTTTTTGCGATGCTTGGTGCGCTCATTTTCTTAGGTTGTCCATGGCGTGCTTATTTACGATTAGGTGGCGGAGATCTCACTGCAATTGCAGGTATCGTAGGATTATTTGCTGGCGTATTGGGTGGCATTTTCTTCGCTAATCGAGGATTCTCATTAGGTAAATCTAAGGAACAAAGCCAATCTTCTGGCTTAATCGGTCCAATCTTTGCTGTCATTTTGCTTGTTTTAGCCTTAACCCAATTTAAATTTGGTGAAAATCTAGCAATTTACACCTCTGAAAAAGGCCCCGGTGCACAACATGCGGCTATTTGGATGTCACTAGCTGGCGGATTACTTCTTGGTGTGCTGATGCAAAAATCGCGTTTTTGCACAATTGGGGCATTCCGAAACGTTGTCCTCTTCCGTGATGCACATTTATTAAATGGTGTGATTGCACTGATTGTCTTTGCGGCAATAACCAATGCCTTACTAGGCCAATTCCATTTAGGCTTTGAAAAACAACCTATCGCGCATAATGACTATCTCTACAATTTCCTTTCTATGGCGCTTTGCGGACTTTGCTTTGCATTAGGCGGTGGTTGCCCAGGCAAACAATTAGTCAATATTGGTGAAGGAAATAATGACTCAGCATTATTTGTGCTCGGTATGCTACTGGGTGCAGCTGCGGCACATAACTTTGGTTTCGCAGCCGCTCCTACTGGCGTTCCAACCTTTACGCCTTATGTTTTACTTGCCGGCTTTGCAGTTTGCTTATATATCGCATTAACCAATAAATCTGAAGCTTAACATCCATTCAGAATAAATAAAAAGGAAGCCAATCATGACTTCCTTTTTTCGTTTTCAAAAGTGCGGTCATTTTTAACCGCACTTTCCACATCATTAGAGAATATTTTTCTCACCACGGGAAAGACTAATTAAGCCTGAACGAACAATCTCAAGTAATGTACTTTCTTCCTTCACAGCCTCAACAAAAGCATCTAATTTGTCTTTTGTACCTGTTAATTGAATTGTGTAGGATTTTGTTGTTACATCCACAATCTGCCCACGGAAGATGTCGGCTAAACGTTTTAGCTCATCGCGTGATGAACCCGTTGCTCGCACTTTCACTAACAATACTTCACGCTCAACGTGCTCATGTTCACTCAAGTTAATAACTTTAAACACATCCACTAATTTGTGAAGTTGTTTTTCGATTTGCTCAAGCACTTGCTCATCCCCTACCGCTTCAATCGTCATACGAGAAAGCGTTGGATCATCGGTTGGTGCCACAGTTAAGCTTTCAATGTTAAATGCACGTTGGGAAAATAAGCCGACCACACGAGATAATGCACCGGATTCATTTTCTAATAAAACAGATAAAATTCTACGCATTATTCTTTCTCCTCTTGTGGTTTGCTTAAAATCATCTCATTCATCGCCCCGCCGCGAACTTGCATTGGGTAAACGTGTTCGGTTTCATCAACGTTAATATCAACAAAGACCAATTTATTTTTAATACTGAAGGCTTCTTTTAATTTGCTTTCTAATTCATCTGGTGTCGAAATTTGAATTCCCACATGACCATAAGATTCGGCTAACTTCACGAAATCCGGTAAAGAATTCATATAAGTTTGAGAATGGCGGCCAGAGTAAATTAAATCCTGCCATTGTTTTACCATGCCTAAGAAGTGGTTGTTCAAACAAATTACCACAACAGGAATACCATATTGCGTTGCTGTTGAAAGCTCTTGGATATTCATTTGAATACTGCCATCACCCGTTACACAAACTACGGTTGCTTCAGGATGCGCAAGTTTCACCCCTAATGCAGCCGGTAAACCGAAGCCCATGGTACCTGCACCACCTGAATTGATCCAACGACGCGGTAAATCAAATGGATAATGTAATGCGGCAAACATTTGATGTTGGCCTACATCCGATGCCACATAAGCTTGGCCTTTTGTAATACGATATACCGCTTCCATCACTTGCTGTGGTTTGATGACGCCTGAAGTACGGTCGAAATCCAAGCATTTTTTCGCTTTCCATTCATCGATTTGTTTCCACCAATCTTCCAAGTGATTTTGCGGACGCGAACCAATTTCTTCACCTAATAAGCTTAAGAACTCATCCAATACATTTTTCGCGTTACCTACAATTGGAATCGCAACAGGGACGTTTTTAGAAATAGAGGTTGGGTCAATATCAATCTGAATCACTTTTGCATTCGGGCAATATTTATCTAAGTTGTTAGTGGTTCGGTCATCAAAACGAACCCCAACACCAAGAATTAAATCACTTTCATGCATCGCTGTATTGGCTTCATAAGTCCCGTGCATCCCAAGCATACCTAAGAATTGTTTATCGGTACTTGGATACACACCTAAACCCATTAATGATGAGGTAACCGGTAAATTTAAACGTTGTGCAAATTGCGTTAATTCTTCATGACAGCCTGCTGCAATAGCACCACCACCGACGAATAAAACCGGTTTTTTAGCCACTAATAATGCTTTTAACGCTTTCTTAATTTGACCTTTGTGACCATTTACCGTTGGATTATAAGAACGAAGCTCAACAGATTTTGGATATTCGTAAGGATATTTTAAAGTTGGGTTTACCGTATCTTTTGGAATATCCACAACAACGGGACCAGGACGACCTGTTGAGGCGATATAAAAGGCTTTTTTCAAGATACCTGGAATGTCTTCTGCTTTTTTAACAATAAAGCTGTGCTTAACCACTGGACGAGAAATCCCCACCATATCACATTCTTGGAACGCATCACGGCCGATTAAGCTACTCATTACCTGACCAGAAATGATCACCATTGGCACTGAATCAGTATAAGCGGTTAAAATACCCGTAATCGCATTGGTTGCACCTGGTCCTGATGTCACTAACACACAACCTACTTTACCGGTCGCACGTGCATAACCATCTGCCATATGCACCGCAGCTTGCTCATGACGGACTAAAATATGTTCAATCCCACCAAGAGTATGGATTGCATCATAAATATCCAATACGGCACCGCCTGGATAACCAAATAAATACTCAACGCCTTCGTCACGCAAAGACTGAACCACCATTTCCGCACCGGATAATTTCTTCATATTTTACTCCTAAAACTGACTGCACTTTTATTTGTTACGATTCGTGTCAAAACAATGGAAACATCATACCGAAAGAAAATAACTTGTCTAGCATTGCAAAAGTCTAAAAAAACAAATTTAAAAGCATTAAAATCCACAAAAATCAAAAAATAAAGTTTTTAATAAAGATTAAAAATAAAAAACATAGAGAATCGCGTTTTTATATAGATTTTTATAAAAATAAAAAAATTTTATTCTTTTATTCAAAAATTTGAACTAGATCACATTTTAAATGTTATTTTTTCTTATGAGTTGAAGGAAAAGAATCGATGACAAGAAAAAACCGCACTTGGAAGCCCCAAAGTGCGGTTAGATTTTAAGAGTTTTTTAATTAGCCGTTATAGCGTTTAAACACTAAAGTCGCGTTTGTACCACCGAAACCAAAGCTGTTTGACATTACAGTTTGTAAGCCTGCATTTTCTTTTGTTTCAGTCACGATATTGCAGCCTTCTGCCGCTTCGTCTAATATTTCGATATTAATGCTTGGTGCAATGAAGTCATTGTGTAACATTAATAAGGTATAGATTGCTTCGTGTGCACCTGCTGCACCTAAAGAGTGACCAGTCATTGATTTGGTTGAAGAAATCGCTGGGATTTTGTCACCAAATACATTTTTAATTGCACCTAATTCTTTTACGTCACCAACTGGTGTTGATGTACCATGTACGTTGATGTAATCAATTGGAGTATCCACAGTTGCCATCGCTTGTTTCATACAACGTTCAGCACCTTCACCACTTGGTGCTACCATGTCGTAACCATCAGAGGTTGCGCCATAACCTACGATTTCAGCGTAGATTTTTGCGCCACGTGCTAATGCGTGTTCTAATTCTTCAACCACCACAACTGCACCACCACCTGCGATAACGAAACCATCACGGTTTGCATCGTAAGCACGAGACGCTTTTTCTGGGGTATCATTGTATTTAGTTGAAACTGCACCCATTGCATCGAATTCTGTTGCACATTCCCAAGATAATTCTTCCGCCCCCCCCGCGAAAACCACATCTTGTTTACCTAATTGGATTAATTCAACTGCGTGACCGATACAGTGTGCTGACGTTGCACAAGCAGAACTGATTGAGTAGTTCACACCACGGATTTTGTAAGGAGTTGCTAAACAAGCTGATACACTTGAAGCCATCGTTTTAGTTACTGCGTAAGGACCAATTGCTTTCACACCGCGTGGACCACGTACTGCATCACAAGCCACTAATTGGTTGTGAGCTGAACCGGTACCCGCACCGATTACAAGACCTGTACGGTCATTTGAAACTTGATCTTCTGTTAAACCTGAATCTTCAATTGCTTCACGCATAGAAAGGTATGCATAAGCTGCCGCATCACCCATAAAACGATACACTTTACGATCGATGTGCTCGCTTGGATCAAGTTTGATTGTGCCGGCAACATGGCTACGCATTTTCATTTCAACAAACTCAGGCACGACTTCAATACCAGATTTACCTGCTTTTAATGAAGCCAAAACTTCTTCTTTGTTGTTACCAATACTTGAAATAATACCAAAACCAGTAATTACAGCTCTTTTCATTCTTTATTCCTTATGATTTAGGGGAAATTTAATTCAACTTACAGTTGTTAGCTGAACGCAATTTACTATGAAATGAAAATATTGCAAGCAATAATTCATTTGTTCGACCAGTTAAGTTTTAACCGACTCAAAATTTCCGTGCTATTATAAAAGAATTTGATAAGGCAAAAAAGGGCTAACACATGTTCACCATTCAGCATGCAAAAATTCATTTTAACCAAGAGAATACGCCTATTTCGGATAAATTCGATGATGTGTATTTTTCTAATCAAGATGGTTTAGCGGAAACCCATTATGTGTTTTTAAAAGGTAATCTGTTGTGGGAACGTTGGATTCATTATCAAGAAGCCCATTTTGTTATTGCTGAAACGGGGTTTGGCACAGGATTAAATTTCTTTGCAGTGACCACACTATTCCGTGAATTTCGTCAAAAATACCCAGATTCTCCTTTAAAACGCCTTTATTTTATCTCTTTTGAAAAATACCCTTTGCCACTTGATGCATTACAACAAGCCCATTTAGCCTATCCGCAATTTTCTCACCTCGCTCAACATCTACAACAGCATTGGCTTAATCCTATTCAAGGTTGCTATCGTTTTCATTTTGATGAAACTACGTTAGATCTTTGGTTTGGTGATGTGGCTGAAAATCTGCCACAGCTTGGCGATTATATGAATGATAAAATTGATGCCTGGTTTTTAGATGGTTTTGCGCCAAGTAAAAACCCCGATATGTGGAACGAGCAGCTTTATCAACAAATGTTTCGCTTTACTAAGCTACAAGGCACCTTTGCGACCTTTACCGCGGCAAGTGCGGTTAGAAAAGGCTTAGAAGCTGCTGGCTTTGATGTGACAAAACGCAAAGGCTTTGGTAAAAAACGGGAATGTCTTTCTGGGCAAAAAACGCATGAAAAACTGACCGCACTTTCTGCTCCCTGGTTTCAGGGTCAACCAGCCAATCTCAAAGAAGAAGATATTGCCATTATTGGTGGCGGGATTGCCTCACTTTGTACGGCTATCTCCTTGCTTAAACGCGGCGCCAAAATTACGATTTATTGCGAAGATGAGCAAACTGCCTTAAATGCCTCTGGCAATAAACAAGGCGCTTTTTATCCGCAACTGAGTGATGATAACGATCGCAATATTCGTTTTTATATTCATGCTTTTGCCTATGGTCATCAATTCCTACAATGGGCAATTCAGCAAAAAATCGAATTTGAACATGAGTTCTGTGGTGTCGCGCTTTGTGCTTACAATGAGAAAGCTGAAAGTAAATTAAATAAAATCGCTGAGCTGAACTTGCCTTCTGATTTATATCAGTCATTAAGTCCAACTGAATTAAGTGAAAAAGTGGGGTTACCGTTACCTTTTGGGGGCGGTTTTATTCCTCGAGGTGCTTGGCTTGCACCACGTCAGTTGGTTCAGCATGCTTTTGCCTTTTTAGAAAAACAAGGTGTCCAAATTAAAACATCACAAAAAGTAACCGCACTTTCGCAAACAAAACACGGTTGGCAAATCACCACAGCTGAAAATGAAACTTTCTGCCATGAAGTGGTTGTTTTAGCAAACGGGCATAAACTCACTGATTTTGAACAAACACAAAAACTGCCACTCTATCCTGTTCGCGGACAAGTGAGCCAAATTCCGACATCGGAAAACTTACTTAAACTCAAAACTGTGTTGTGCTATGACGGCTACCTGACTCCAGTCGATCAAGCGAAGATCAGTCATTGTATTGGCGCAAGTCATGTTCGTGATAATGCGACTCGTGAATTTAGCCTAACTGAACAGCAAGAAAATCAACAAAAAATTCAGCAAAATATCTCTGAAGATTGGACAAAAGAAGTAGATACATCGGGCAATCTTGCTCGAATCGGTGTGCGTTGTTCGGTACGTGATCTCACACCAATGATGGGGGCTGTTCCGCATTTTTCAGCTCAGCAAACACAATATCAAAATTTGTTTAATTTGCGCCGCCGTAAGCAGCCAATAGAACAAGCTGAAAACTACCCTAATCTCTATTTAATCGGCGCATTAGGCTCTAGAGGATTAACCTCTGCACCGTTGTTAGGGGAAACACTGGCTTCCTTAATTTATGGCGAGCCCTTACCGATGAGCGAGGATTTGATTCATAACTTAATCCCAAACCGCAGTTGGGTCAGACGCTGGTTGAAAGGAGCTGACGTGAAATAAAAAAGTGCGGTTAAAATCAACCGCACTTTTTCTTAATATAAGCTTAAACGTTGTAATCGCTGTCTGGCAATTTCTTTGATTTCATCCTTTTTCGCCGTATTCATAATTTCCAAATAAAGCAATTTGGCCAAACCAATATTCACTTGTGTCCCAATTCCCTCTTCATACAAACGAGCTAAACGGAATCGTCCTTCATTGCTGCCTGCATTTGCCGCTTTCTGGAACCATTCAAAGGCTTTGGTAAATTCTTTCTGATTGGTATAAATTTCTCCTAATGTAAGCATAGCATCGGGATCTTTTGTTGCACTGGCTTCAAATAATTTAATCGCTTGAGCGGTATTTTGTTTCACATAGTTGTTGCCGTTGAAATACATGACCGCCAAATTATTGATGGCTTTAATACTGCCTCGCTCAGCAGCTTCGCTAAACCACCAATAAGCCAACTCTTTATTTTCATCCACTCCACGGCCTAAATTATAAAGCATCCCTAAATTGCTTTGCGCTTGTAAATTACCTTCCAACGCAAGAGGATACATAATTTCAAAAACGGCTTTCCAATCTTGTTTCTCTGCCAGTTTTTGCGCCAGATCCATTTTTTGCTGATCCGTCATTTGCGCTTTATCAACCAAATCAATGGTTTTCATGGCAAATGCTGAACTGCTTAAGGTGAGCGTGGCGAGGAGTAAAAGTTTGGCTAATGTCTTCATCTTATAACGTCGCTATCAATAAAATAATCAAAAAAATGGCGGATGTTCCGAATTCTATTAGACCGACTTGTTTCACTGAAAGTTTCTTGGTGGGTAAATAAATGGCACGAATTAACGCCGGCACGAAAGCAAGTGACAAGACATATTGTTGGGTAAACAAGCAACCGAGTACACAAAGCACGTGGAAAATAATGGAGGCTTTGAGATAAAGCGGATTTTTACGTTCACGCATCATTGATTTTACGTAAAGCGTGGTGCCAATAAAGAATAAGCTTGGATACAGCGCCACCCACCAGATTTTTTCGTCAAAAGTGCGGTCAGAAAAATAATAGGATCCCATACCTGCAAGAGCAAAAATTGCAATACCCGCTAAATCATTGAGAAGATTGCGTTCATCTTTTTTCTTGGTGTAATAGATACTCACCAATACAAAAGGAAACATGGCCGCAATAAAGAAAAGAATTTGCCAGTTATAAAAAATGGCAGGAAGAGCAAATAAAAAAGCCGCAACCCCATAGATGATGGTCCACTTTTTATATTCCGCCATATTTTTGCCTTTAAAGAGACTAAGCATTGGGTAACTCAGCAAATACATGGTGAACCAAGCTAACAGCAAAAAGAAATGCGCCCAAACAGGTGAAGCTAATAACATACCGTAAACAAAAGGCAATAATGCCATCACAATGGCGCCATATTGATTCGAAATCAGGAGTTTCATAGTTTCCTTTAGTTGATAAAAATTCTCAATTATTTTATCTCACAATTTCTTGATTTACAAAGTCTAAAACCACCTTTAGAATGGAATTATCTTCATCAAAAAGGAGCCATTATGTCGATTCAACGCATTCAACCAAGCAAACGCTTTTCTGAAGTGGTCATTCATAACAATACTGCCTATTTTGCAGGCCAAGTACCGGAAAAAACCGTTAAGCAAAATGCTTACGAGCAAACCAAAGAAGTCCTTTCACTGATCGATAAATTATTGGCAGAAATTGGTTCTGAAAAAAGTAAAATTCTTACCTCGCAAATCTTCCTTGCTGATATGGCGGATTATGCTCAACTCAACCAAGCATGGGATGAATGGGTAGATAGCCAAAATCCACCAAGCCGAGCAACGGTAGAAGCGAAACTTGCAGATCCTGATTGGAAAGTTGAGATCGTAATTATTGCAGCTGTGTAAGCACAGCTTTTTCAAAATGTGATCAACCGCAAAGAAACTTTTTTGTTTTTCCTTTACACTAAACACTGAATTCAAAAGAAGGAGTAATGTATGCAATCATGGATACCAGAAATATGGCAAGCCGCTGTGATTGGGCTTGTGGTTGGCGTAATCTTAGGCTATTTATTATTACGTTTAACGAAAGGCTCAGTTAAAAAACAAGTTCAGACAGAAGCTGAGCTAAAAGAAGTGAAAACACAGTTAAGCGATCAACAAGCACAACTTGAAAAACATTTCGCGGAAAGTGCCGAATTATTTAAAACCTTAATTGGTGATTATCAAAAACTCTATCGTCACTATGCAGTTTCATCTGAAACCTTACTTGGTAATAAACCCGCCGACAAAGGTTTGTTTACCCAGCAATTGGTGACCGCCTCATCAGAAAGTAAATCTGAAGAGCCACCGCGTGATTATTCTGAAGGTTCATCTGGCTTATTAAAAACAGATAAAGAAAACCAATAATGATTAATGGTTGAACAATAAAAAAATCAGGGATTAAATACTTAATCCCTGATTTTTTATTAGTGATTGCTCAACACTTGAGCCGGTTGTAACTTCGCGGCTCGACTGGCTGGATAAAGACTGGCGAGTAAACTCAATACCAATGCCGCCACGAGAACTAATACAACATCGAACCAATGTAATTCGCTTGGTAAGAAATCAACGAAATAGATGCCATCTGATAACAGTTTTTTACCAAGTAATGCCTCGATGCCTTGAATAATCGGCGTGAGATTCAGTGCAAGTACGACACCTAACACGATACCAATCAGACACCCTTTCATTCCTGCAAGCAAGCCATACCAAATAAAGATCTGCTTAATAAAGCCATTATTTGCCCCCAGGGTTCGCATAATCGCAATATCACCTTGCTTATCTTTTACCGCCATAATTAAGGTAGAAACGATATTAAAACATGCTACCCCAATTACAAGCACCATGGCGATATACATCACTGTGCGGATAAGCTGAATATCACGATACATATAGCCAAATTTTGCCACCCAGTTTTGGATATAAAGCAGTTGCGGATAATCATTCAGCATCGAATAATCCATTTCTTGTACCTTGAATGGATCATCAACTTTCAATTCAACACCGGTAATTTGATCTTCGCGATACCCCATTAATTCTTGCGCTTGAGGTAATGCCAGTAAGGCATAACTGTGGTCTAACTGACCATCTAAACGTAAAATAGCGGTCACTTGAACACGCTCACGATTAGGTTGAGCCATTTGATCTTCGTCATTCGGTTGAGAGATTAATAACGACACCCAATCGCCTGCTTTAACATCTAACTCTTTGGCAATACCAGAGCCTAACACTAATCCGCCTTCTTCTGCGAATTTCTGCCAGCCATCACCTTCCACAAACTTCCCAAGAGAGCTCACTTGATCTTCAGCTTGTTTATCTACCCCTTTCACTTGCACAACTTTAAGTTTATTGCCATTTTCGACTAAGGCAGTAAAACTCACAAAAGGCGAAAGTGCGGTAATTTTTTTGTTTGTTTTTAGACGTTCCGCTAGGTTCCGCCATTGGTTTAATGTGGCTTCATTGTCATGTGGATTTACCGTGATTTCCGTATGTGGCACGACAGCTAAAATACGCGAGTTTAATTCTCGCTCAAACCCATTCATGGCACTTAACCCCACAATCAACACCGCTACGCCAAGAGCGATACCAATTGCAGAGAATTTTGAAATTAACGCTACCAACGGATTCTTTTGCTTGCCCCGCTGATAACGCCAACTAATGAAAAAAGGCGTATTCATTATGCACCTTCCTTCAAAATGCCGTCTTGCATGGTTAAGCAACGAGACAGTTTTTGTGCTAATGACATATCATGTGTCACCAATAAAAACGCAATATTTTGTTCCGCATTCAAGGTTTGAATTAACTCAAAAATACTTTCTGTAGTTTTATGATCTAAGTTACCCGTTGGTTCATCAGCCAAGACAAGAGCAGGATTATTCACTAATGCACGAGCAATCGCCACACGTTGACGTTCACCACCCGAAAGGGCTGATGGACGATGGGTAATGCGATGACTTAAGCCTACTGCACCCAATATTTTTTCAGCACGATCTTTTGCTTCTGTTTTATTCTGACGACCAATTAACATTGGCATCATCACATTTTCCAATGCGGTAAAATCTGCCATTAAATGGTGAAATTGATACACAAAACCTAGATTTTGGTTACGTAATTTAGCCAATTCACTTTCAGACGCCTTTTGCAAAGATTGTCCTTTAATAAACACTTCCCCACTGCTTGGCTGATCTAAGCCACCTAAGGTGTGCAATAAAGTACTTTTTCCTGAACCCGAACTCCCTACAATCGCCACTAATTCTTGTGGTTTCATGGCAAAGCTTACGCCTTTTAATACTTGGGTTTGGTTCTCGCCTTCTTGGTAAAATTTATTAATATTTTGGCATTCTAATAAGTAGTTATTCATATTTTACTCATAACGTAATGCTTCCGCCGGCTCTGTTTTTGCCGCGCGATAAGCGGGATAAATGGTTGATAATAAAGATAACAATAAAGAAAAGGCAATCACAATAATGACTTGCACAGGCTCAATGGATGTTGGCAAGAAAACACCGTTCGGATTGACCGCACTTAAAATTGCCCCAAGGTTCAAGGTGATTAATACGCCCAGTACGGCACCAATCAACGTGCCCACTAGCCCAACCAATAAACCTTGATAAATAAAGATCGAACGTACTTGTGATTTAGTGACACCTTGCGTTTGCAAAATGGCAATTTCCCCTTGTTTATCCACCACCATTAAACTTAATGAGGTCACAATATTGGAAATCGCAACAACGATAATTAAACTAACCAACAAGCCCATCATATTTTTTTCCATACGAACCGCTTGGAAAAACTCCCCTTTTTGGACACGCCAATCGCTGATATGACTCTCTTTAAAATAACTCGGCAATTCTGTGATTTGGAAAGGATCATCTAGGAATAAACGATAGCCTTGTGCCTCACCTGGCTGAATACGCATTAGGCGACCAATATCCGCTAAATTAGCAAAAACTTCATAACCTGATGCTTCGCCATAATCATAGTAAATCTCACTCACAGTAAATAAACGCTGCATCGGCACACGACCAAATGGCGTATATTGGCTATTTTCAGTAATCATTAAGCGAACTTTATCGCCCACTGCTAAACCTAATTTTTGCGCCAGATTATCACCAATGATCAACTTAAACTCACCTTGCGGTAAAAGTTGATTAAATTGGCTAGGATCGAAACCTTCCAGTAAAGGATCATCTGAAAAAGACTGAATACCAATTACTTGTCCGGCACCCACACCTTTTGCTGTTTGAAACACAACATTTGTCGTATTAATTGGTACGGCTTTTTGCACAAAGTGCGGTGTATTTTCAAGCGGTTTTTCTGCCGAAATAGGCGCTTCTTGGCTAATAATCGCGTGTGGAATGCTCGAAAGCACCTGTTGTTTTTGATAGCCTTCTAATCCATTCATGACAGAAAGCACAATAATCAATGCCATCACACCTAATACGATGCCAAAGCTTGCCAAATTAGCAACAAGTCGCCCAAAACGATCGGCGCTTTTAGCGCGCCAATATCGCAGGGCGACGTATAAAGAAATAGGTAAATTCATTATTTTTGATTTAATTGTTGAACGGAATCTTCAATATTTTGCGTCACTTTTTTCGTTAGCGTGGTTACCGCGCTATCACTCGCCCAAGCAATATGAGGTGTGATAATTAAATTCGGCATCGTTTTCGCTAATTCAATCAGTGGATTATTTTTCTCTGGTGGTTCTTTCACTAACACATCTAATGCGGCACCACCTAATTGTCCTGATTTCAATGCGTCACAAACCGCTTGCTCATCAATCAATGGACCACGACCAGTATTGATTAAATACGCACCTTTCTTACAAAGTGACAAGGTTTCTTGATTGATTAAATTTTTAGTTGTTTCAGTTAATGCACAATGCAATGTCAGAATATCAGCCTGTTTTAGCACCTCTTCAAAAGGCGTGTAACCTTCACGGCAAGTTGTTGCATTTCGATGTTCAGCATAAAGTACTTTCATGCCTAAAAGTTCTGCTAAACGCCCAACTTCTGTACCTAAACAGCCTTTTCCAAACACGCCTAATGTTGAACCTTTAACATCTGTAATGGGATAATCAAAGTAGCAGAACTGTTTACTCTCAGTCCATTTGCCAGTGATTTGATCGCGCTGCCAGCCTGCCAAGCTGTGTTTTAACGCAAAAATCATCCCTAACACATGTTCAGGTACCGTTGTGGCAGAATAACCCTTCACATTTTTAACCGTCACACCTAATTCTTTTGCTGCGTCTAAATCCACGTTATTGGTGCCTGTTGCGGTGAGAGCAATGAGTTTTAATTTCGGTAATTGTTGCAACACATCGCGGCTTAAAATCACTTTATTGGTGATAATAATATCCGCGTCTTTTGCTCGCTCAATGGTTTGCTCTGCGGAAGTATATTCATACTCTACCCAGTTATGCGGAAAGCTTGGACGAGGAATAGAAATATGTTTTGGAATTGCCGTGCTGTCTAAAAATACGATGTTCATTGTTGTCTCCTTTTAATAGAACAAAAGTGCGGTCAAAAACAATGCTATTTTCAACCGCACTTCTCCATTAGATAGACGTATCTAATTCAGGGAAAGACTTCACTAAATCATCAATGGCTTTCATCTGTGAGACAAAACCTTCTAAAGCCGAAAGTGGCAATGCAGAAGGACCATCACATTTTGCTTGATTTGGATTTGGGTGCGCTTCTAAGAATAAGCCTGCAATGCCAATTGCTAAGCCAGAACGCGCTAATTCTGTCACTTGTTCACGACGGCCACCTGAAGCGGCACCAAACGGATCACGGCATTGTAATGAATGAGTCACGTCAAAAATAACTGGACTGCCTTTAGACACTTTTTTCATTACGCCGAAACCTAACATATCCACCACTAAATTATCGTAGCCAAAGTTTGAACCGCGATCACAAAGGATAATTTTATCGTTACCACATTCTTCAAACTTATCGACGATGTTCCCCATTTGACCTGGGCTTAAGAATTGTGGTTTTTTCACATTAATCACTGCGCCCGTTTTTGCCATGGCTTCGACTAAATCCGTTTGACGAGCTAAGAATGCCGGTAACTGAATCACGTCCACCACATCAGCAACAGGCTGACATTGATAGATTTCGTGTACATCAGTAATCACTTTCACGCCAAAGGTTTCTTTTAACTCTTGGAAAATTTTTAAACCTTCTTCCATGCCTGGACCACGGTAAGAATGAATTGAAGAACGGTTAGCTTTATCGAAAGATGCCTTAAAAACATAAGGCACACCCAACTTTTCAGTCACTTTTACATAAGCTTCGCAAACTTGCATTGCCATATCGCGACTTTCAAGCACATTCATCCCGCCGAAAAGCACAAAGGGTTTATCATTCGCGACATCAATATTGCCAATTTTTACAATTTTATTTTGCATAATATTTCCTTTTTAATGGATGGACTTGGCATCTTTCAATGCTTCGCCTTTCAGTTCTAAAAGTTGAGTTTTTAACAGAGAAGAAGTGGGATCATTCGGACATTGATCCACAAAATATTCCAAATCCTCAATGGCTGAAGGATAAGCGCCCATTTGCGCCAACACTAAGCCACGATCGCGAATATCGTAAGGATCTTTTCTTCCCGCTAACAAGAATTGAATATAATTAAACGCCAAATCGTTTTGTTCTTCACGAATTAAGGCATTCTTCGCGAGCTGACGGAAACGTGCAGTAAGCATCGGAATATCTGCTCGAGCTAAGTCTTCAGGTTGAATTTGAGCCCCAAAACCAAAGGCTCCTTCATAGAGTTTTTTCAATTCATCCACTGAAATATATTTTCCGCACCAAGGATCAATAAATGCCACTTCGCCATCCACTTCCGCACGTAAAATCAGTTGGGTCGGGAAATTCACCGGATAAATCGGCAATTTTAAACTTGCGGCGAGATAAAGTACTAAAGCGCCAAGACTCACTGGCATGCCTTCACGTTCTTCTAAAATATACGGAAGGTATAAATTACGAGCATAGAAATAATTATCCGCATCGCAATGAAATCCCCAATCACCGTAAAATAGCTGTAATAATTGGTGAATTTTAGCTTTATCATCCCATTCTTCTGGAATAGCTTGGCGAGCTTTGCGCACCAAGCTTCCAACAAGCCCTCTTATACGAGGCTCATCAAGTTGCTCTTTCTCACAAATGCTCAAATAAAAATGAGTCAGTTCAGCATACAAGGCTTTTTGATCGTATTTCATTACCGCTTCCAATATCCCAATGTTACGCGCTCATTGTCGCCATAATCCCGTATGGTTGCAACCCCTTGCCAATGATTTTGCCAGAAAATTGACCGCACTTCTTCGCCCTGTTTCCAACCGTGTTCTAACAATAAATAACCACCATCATTTAAATGTACTGGCGCATACTCAATAAGATGACGTAAATCAGCTAAACCGTTTTCGCCCGCCACCAACGCTGAACGAGGCTCGAAACGCACATCACCTTGGAAAAGATGCTCATCGGCTTCATCGATATAAGGTGGATTACTGACGATAATATCAAACTGCCCTTCAACATTTTCGAACCAACGACTCTGTAAAAATTGTACCTTGAGCTGATTTTTTTCTGCATTGGATTGCGCTAATTTGACGACTTCTGGCATTAAATCAACACCAATAACATCCAATTGAATATGCTTTTTTTGACAAATAGGAGAAAGCTCAGAAGCCAACGCCAACGCAATGGCGCCAGTGCCGGTACCTAGATCGAGAATACGAAAGTGCGGTGGATTTTCTTCCAGTTTTTCTAACGCAATGTGTAATGCTTTTTCTACGAGAATTTCAGTATCTGGACGAGGAATTAATGTTCCTTCAGATACATTTAAAGGCAATGACCAGAATTCCTTTTCACCGAGGATATAAGCAATAGGTTCGCCTTTTAGACGACGATCTAAAAGTGCGGTCAATTTTAACCGCACTTTTTCATCAATTTCCGTTTCATCAAAAGCTAAAATTTGCGTTCTAGATTTGCCCGTTGCGTATTGCAATAGCACTAATGCATCAACTTTGCCATTCTCTGTCGGATTTACCTGATTTAAGGCTTGCGCAGCATCGGCAAGCCATTGTTGATAGGTCATTAATTACTCTCAGATAACGCCGCTAATTGATCTGCTTGATATTCAGTAATAATCGGCTGAATAAGCTCGTCAATTTTGCCGTTCATCACTTCATCTAAGCGATAGAGCGTTAAGTTGATACGGTGATCGGTTACACGACCTTGTGGGTAGTTATAAGTACGAATTTTATCTGAACGGTCGCCTGAACCTAATAAGTTACGGCGAGTATCCGCTTGCTCAGCCGCTTGACGTTCTTGCTCCGCTTGAACAATACGTGAAGCCAAGACAGACATCGCTTTTGCTTTGTTTTTGTGTTGTGAACGCTCATCCTGACATTCCACCACAATACCCGTTGGAATGTGCGTAATACGTACCGCAGAGTCTGTTGTATTAACGTGCTGACCACCTGCACCAGATGAACGGTAGGTATCAATACGTAAATCTGCTGGATTGATTTCCGGCATTTCAGATTCTGGTAATTCAGGCATAACCGCAACAGTACAAGCTGAAGTATGAATACGACCTTGGCTTTCTGTTTTTGGTACACGTTGTACACGGTGGCCGCCTGATTCAAATTTTAATTGACCATACACGCCATCACCGCTTACTTTGACGATCACTTCTTTATAACCGCCCTGCTCGCTTTCATTTGCGCTGAGCATTTCAACACGCCAGCGTTTACTTTCAGCATAACGGCTGTACATACGGAATAAATCGCCGGCAAAGATACCTGCTTCATCCCCACCTGTACCTGCGCGAATTTCTAAATAGCAGTTATATTCATCATTTGGATCTTTTGGTAATAAAAGAATTTGAAGTTGTTGCTCCACTTCTTCAATTTCGGCTTTGGATTCTTCAATTTCCATTTCTGCCATTTCTTTCATTTCAGGATCATCTAACATCAACTCTGCTTCAGCAATGTTAGAGTTAAGCTG
Source organism: Haemophilus parainfluenzae (assembly GCF_014931415.1). Taxonomy (NCBI): domain Bacteria; kingdom Pseudomonadati; phylum Pseudomonadota; class Gammaproteobacteria; order Pasteurellales; family Pasteurellaceae; genus Parahaemophilus; species Parahaemophilus parainfluenzae. The sequence goes on from NZ_CP063121.1 coordinate 1,728,146, forward strand.
ATTCCAACGATTAAAACATTTCACCACATCTTCAAGTTGTGAATATTCTTTAGAATACGCACGGAATTTATCCTGATCCGAAATCACCGACGCATCGCCTAGCAATGCCTCTAATTCTTCATAACGTTCTTTTAAACTTTCAAGTTTTGCAATAATAGAATCTTTCATATTTTTATAAAGTTAAAGCCAAAAATAAAATCGGCCTATTTTAGCCGATTTTAAGGAAAATTGACAGACGCAAAATCTGCCTAAAAATGACCGCACTTTAGATGCGAGTCACATCAAATTTCGCTAAATCAATTCTATCTTCTGTACCATAAAATTGAGCCAATGCATGACGCAAGGTTTCTGCGCGTTTTGGTAAGCCTTTTTCTGCATAGGTTTTCACTTGCTCATACACCGCTTGCTTAAATGGTTGCGTATCCCCAGGATTGCCATTCAAATTATCCGCACTGGCAAAATAACGGAATCCCGCCGCTGTGGCTAAAATCCATTCCAATGCTTGGGGCTTCACTTCCACCTTTTCAAAATCACGCTGACGTGCTTCAGAACGACCATCCGGCTCATACCAATAGCCAAAATCTTCTAATTTACGGCGCTCTTTCCCCGCCACCAACCAATGGGCAATTTCATGTAATGCACTGCTGTAAAAGCCTCTCGCAAAGTAAATCGCGTTATAAGGCACCTCATCATTTTCAGGAATGTAAATCGGCTCATCCCCACCTTTAACTAATCGAGTATTATATTCTTCTTCAAAACATTGATTAAAAATTGCAATGATATCCTCAAGTTTGTGTTCCATGCTTTCTCCAAATATTTTTATCAATAAAGCCTCTTAAAAGGTTTGAGAATTATCTCATTTTTAATCTCTTTCACAAAATTTCAGTTAAATAAAAAACCGTCTGAATGATCGTTTCAAACGGTTTTTTAAATGATAAAGTGCGGTCAAATTTTTAGGTGTTTTTAAACCTATCTTTAAGCCCCATCTATTTAATATCCCCCTTGGGCGCATGCCCGAAATACCGTTTGTATTCACGGCTGAATTGGCTAGGTGACTCGTAGCCGACTTGGTAAGCAGTTTCGGTAATGCCTCGCTCTTCTTGTGCGATCAGTCGTCTGGCTTCCATCAGACGTAAGGATTTTTGATATTGCAGCGGTGAAAGGCTGGTTATCTTCTTAAAATGACTATGAAATCCAGATAATGACATACTACTTAGATTTGCCAAGGTTTCCACGGTGATGGTTTCACTAAAATGTTGTTGCAGATAATGGGTGGCTTGGGCGATTTTTTTGGTGTGCGATCCATTGCTTACCATGGCTTTAAATTTGCCACCTTGCTCGCCTGTAAGGAGTCGATAATAAATTTCTTGTTGGATAAGCGGTGCAAGAAACCCAATATCTTTTGGATTTTCGTGCAAGAGTAATAAGCGTTCAACAGCATTTTTGAGAGATTCATCCAAATGCCATTGTGCAAAACCCTCGTCGCCCTGTTGGACATCATCTGCAAGGTTTGGATTTGCTAATAAAATCTTGCTAACGCTTTCAATATCAATTTTCATCGACATCACTAAAAACGGCTTTTGCGGCTCTGCATATTTAATCTCGCCACGCATCGGTATGTTTACTGGGCAAAACATAAAATGTTGATTATCAAATCGGTAGCATTGTTCGCCTAGCTGCACTTCACGTTCTCCGCTTAACACGATGCAAATGCTCGGTTCTTGAATAATACCCTCGTAGCAAAACGGCTGATCGGCATGGCGAATCACCAAGCCTTTAATTGGAGATGAATAGGTTTCGTTATGTGGAATAACTTTTAATAAGCGTTCTATCGTTTCAGTTGAGAACATTATTTTGTAGGAATAGGCAAGTAATTTGGATAAATCCATATAACACTTCATATTGCCGTTCAATATAATGAACTCACTTTCAACGGCAGTACGCCAAAACATTTAACCAATATTGAATTGAGGACAATATCATGAAAATTTTCTACAAAACATCAGCAACAGCAACCGGCGGACGTGATGGTCGTACCCAAGTGGACGATGGTTCAATCGGCTTTGATTTGGTTTCATTTCAAAATGACGGCACCGGAGCTGATGAAAAACACCAACGCGCCGAGTATGGCAAGCACCGCCGCACCGACGAAAAACGGCTGCATGGGGTGGGTGAAAAACTTATTCATGGTTTGGCTTAATTCTGCATGAAGATGCTTTCGGATATGGATTTATTGGGCGGACAGGGTTGTATCTTATATTGAAGAAGCAAGCCGAAGGTTTGTCAGATACTCAAATGCCCGTATCATTCATATTATTGATATTATTGTTTGAATTGTATTATTTTCAATAATAATAAATAACCCTAAACCAATATAAATAACAGCCATTATCCAACGACTAAACTTCTCTACAATTTCACCAACACCTGAAATATTAGCCAATCTTTGTGCTGTATATACTAAAACAAAAATCAATATTAAAAATACAAGAAGAGTAACTAATAAGTCGACAAGATCTAAAGTCACAAAGTAAGGAACAAAAAGTCCAATATTATCTGCACCACAACTAGCAACTGTAACCAAAGCAACAATACCGACTAATTTTGACAACCCTTTTTCATCCAATTCTTTTTTAGCTCTTTTTTCGCCCTCACAATCGTCGTAAATAGCAACTTTAATACCTAAGTAAATCGGTATTAAACCTAATAAACCCAACACCCATTTTTCCGGAACATAATTCAAAACAAAAGCTAGAAATAAACTAACTAATATTAAAATTACAGAACCTAAATATTGTCCGATATAAATATCTCGATATTCTTTTCTAGTATTTGCTCTAGCAAAAAATATTAATAGTATTACCAACAAATCTACTGCTGTAGCAATATATAAAACAGCAGCAGTAATCACAGTCGAAAACATAAAGCACCTCATAATGAATCCCCTGAAACTCTCTTGCCACCGCGGCTTCTTCAAAAGCCAAATCGCGTTCGGACAGCGGCGTAGGCAGGGTAATCACGTTTTGCACGTTCATGCCCTTAGTGGAAAGCAGCATGATTTCATGGCTCAGGCGTGCGGCTTCGAAGCGGTCGTGCGTTACCAGCATACACGCCATGCCCTGCCGCTCGATTTTTTCCACCAGCATGGCGACCAAAATATCGCGCAAATCGCGGTCTAAACCGACGAACGGCTCGTCCAGCAAGGCAAGGTCGCAGCCGCACAGCAGCAGGCGCAAAAATGCTACCCGTTTCGCCATGCCGCCGGACAATTCGGTCGGATATTTGTTCAAATCGCCCGCAGTCAGCCCGACTTTCGCCGCCAGCGCGATGATTTCGCCTTCATCGGGTTTGTCCATAAAAATAGCGATATTCTGCATCGCGGTCAAGTTTTCCGGCAGGCGGTTTTCCTGAAACTGAAAACCCGATATGATTTCAGACGACCTTTTTATCGTTTCGTTTATATTTTACTTTTGAAGATCTTCCAATTCTTTTTCACTAAAGCGGGCTTGACCTTTATCTTCACACTTGAGTAGCCGCCAAACAGTATCTTCCCGAAAAATGGGATTGCCGTTCTCATCCCTCTTGGCACTAACCTGTTCGGCAGGCAGAAGTTCTCCTCGACTGATTGGTTTTCATGACCGATAAAGTTATCAAAGCCGTATTTTCCTAATAATATTAGTAATAAGCAGTATTGCTGATTTCATAACGTTGATGGAGCTTAGCATCTGGCAATACAAATTTTTGTCCATCTTTTTGAAGATATGCTTCGGTTAATTCAAAATGATCATCAAATTTCAATTTCAACGTGGCAAACTGATTTATTGAAGGTGTACTGATATTGTGCGCTTGATTCCTTCCGGGGAATGCCTGTTGAAATATCTTGTATAACCCGTTTAGTCGGGCATCATCATATATGATTTTATAATCATTCTGTTCTTGTTCTTCAGTCTTAAATGGATGCAATCTGATGCCCCACCGATTACCCGTTTCTTTGTCTATTAACCATATTCTGATGTAAGTTGGCATCGCCTTCATTGCCTTCTTCTCTTCTTCTATCCTCTCCTTACCGATGGCCGTCCAGCGCTCCGTATTAGCGAATTCCATATAATATTCGCCGTTCCATTCCCCCCCATCCACTTCAACTTCCAAGTTCCATGGATATTTTGTTTGCATTTGTTTGTACCATTCTGCACTGACGTTTTTGGATCCAGCTATATAAGTGTGATAGAAATCGGGGTGTTCTTTACGTACTCCATCTAAGTATTCAGCCCTTCTCTTAGGGTCATGATAAAACTCAACATCGTAATACCACATTTCATTAAAGTGGTGTTTAGCAGCCTCTTCCAAAGAAGGTACAATCTCTCTTGCTTGCCAGGACATTAATTCCTTATGGATAAAAGTGCTGGTCAAATTCAACGTAACCCAACCACCAGGAGCAACAGCTAATTCAAAATTATTGGGAGATTCATATCGCGGAGTTTCAGTATCCTCTACTGCATTATTAAATACCCTGTAACTTTTTGCCATCATAGGACGTATCTTGTCTGTAGGAAGAGCTTCGTCCAGCTGATAAAATTTATTTTCAAACTGGGATAAATAGGTAAAAGTTAACCTTTCGGGAAGTAAATCAAACTCTGCCGTTCTTCCTAAGTATCCTCCTCGACCCCAGATAGAGCCTGTACCAAAGAAGTTTCGCAAGACCGTTCCGTTCTGCAAATAAAAATCAGAGCTGTACTTATTAGATACGTCTACCGCATATGCTCCCAACGTCAAATATGAAGAATTTTCCGGTGTGGCGTTAACCAATATAGCCTCCGCCATCTTAACACCCCAAACCATGCCTTTTGCCTGTTCGGGATTGCCGTTGCCTTCAATCATTCTATTTAATCCTATGTTTGCCAATACAATGCTGAGGTAACCTGCTGCTACTATTCCTAAAAGGATATTTGTTTTCTTGTGTTTCATTCAGACGGCCTTTTGACTATCTTATTGATTCCAATAAAGATACGAATTAATGATATCAATCCAGTATCCGTAAATTACCCAGACATTGAGCAGAATGAAAACAACTGCACAATATTTCCAATGACGGTTTTGATACATTCTGATAATGCAGTAGGCATTGACAATCAAAAAGAATGCGTATTTGCCAATTTCCTCCCAAAGCACCTGAAGACTTAATATCATATATTCCATATTACCAACCATTTAAATTTTTCTAGGTTCCTAATCGTTAAATTCAAAAGAATTCTCTCCGTTTTTACATAGATATCTAAATTATTTACATTTTTAATGATAACCCATATATCTACCTTTGATAATAATTATAGAATATGCAATGCTACCAGACAATAAGCTGTGCGGAAATGAAAAGGTTCAACGAATATTACCGTAAAGCCTGTGAGCGCATTGGTGAATTAGAATTAAAAAAATTGGCATAATAATTAATTTTGACATAAAAAAGGTGAGCAAAATGCTCACCTTCTAAACCAATATTTTGCAATTAACCAAACACTTTTTCCAAGTGGTCTTGGTAGTCTGCCAAGTATTGTTCAACTTGTGGATTTTTAATCACGTCGTTGCATAGGAATGTCGGCAGACGGGTCAAGCCGATGAACTCGTTGAGTTTGTGGAAGTGCATATACAACGTATCTACACCTTTACCTTCGAAGAAATCGCCTTCACGGGTAAATGCTTCAATCGGTGCATTCCAAGTAAGTGAAAGCATGTGTTTTTTGCCTTGCAACAAGCCACCTGTGCCGTAGCCTTCGGTTGGATTTACACGATGGCGGCCATCACTGTGGTAAAGCTTGCCGTGTCCGGCGGTTAATACTTCGTCTATGTATTTTTTCACTGTCCAAGGTTCGTGCATCCACCAACCTGGCATCTGCCAAATCACGGCATCCATCCACAAGAATTTTTCGATTTCTGCTTCAACATCATAGCCGGCATCAATCACGGTTTCTTGAACATTGTGTCCAAGTGCGGTCAAAACTTCTTTCGCTTTTTTATGAAGCGTGTGGTTCAACTCGCCATGTGAATGACCAAAATCTTTACCACCATCTAGTAATAAAATATTCATTTTTTCTCCTTTAGCTGATAATTTACGATTATTAAGCACTTTACTAATGCAACAATTTAACCAATCAATAAGTGCCAACTATTAAATGCACTACTCAAATTCGAGAGTTTGATAGAAGTTAAAAGCGCAATAAAAAAGCCTTGAAGTCATTATTTTCAAGGCTTTAAAGTCTTTCATAGGACTTGATAGGTTTATTTTGTGGTGGAGCTGGCGGGAGTTGAACCCGCGTCCGAAATTACTCTACCTTCAGTACTACACGTTTAGTCTCGTCTTTAATTTCACTTAAGCATGCGGACAGACACGCTAAACTTAAGCTAGTTTGATTCAATTTAGTGCTTCGATCCTCAAACAGCGGCTTCCACACGATCTCGTTTTGATTTGACTCCGCTTTATCCCCGTCTTACGAGCGGAAGCTGGGGAGCGAAGGCTATGAGCAGGTTATTAAGCTGCTAAAGCGTATTGTTCGTCGTTTGCGACTATTTTTTTGCGGTTTATTTACGAGGCCTACCGCACCTCGACGTGCACCTTGGGCTTCGCTAATCCCGTCGAATCCAGAATCAGCCCCAAAATCGTTCGGCAGTTTATCAAAAAATCCAAGAAAGGAAAAGAAGCTATTTATTAACCTAAGAAGTTAGGGTAAAATTTTGCCACTTTTTTATAAGGAATCGAATAATGAAAACATTAAAATCTCTGACCGCACTTTCATTAGGTGCATTATGTTTAGCATTTAACACACAAGTTATTGCAAAAGAAGCAACACCCGCAAAAGCAACACAAACCCAACAACAAGCGGTAAAAGCGAATGATAACATCGACAAATACCTTGCCATCAATATTGGTAATCGTGAAATGGTGGTTGATGAAAATGGCCAAGCATTAAGTGCATTCAAACATGAAATCACTAACATTGGTCAAAAACCAATCAAAAATATTCAATGGGTGGGCGTATATGTGAATAACCGTAAAGTTATTTACAGCCAAGATATGCAAATCAATTTAGAAACCCCATTACAACCGGGCAAATCCATCAATATTAATTTACAAATTCCGTTTGTTCAATTGGCTGAAGACGCACGCAAAGTCTTTATGAACCAACAAGAAAAAATTGATGTTTATCCTATTGAACGCGTTATCCTGTTTGGTGATAAAACCGTTCTCTCAGATCGTTAATTCTCTTCTCTAGCCCACGTAATGTGGGCTCTTTAATTACTGTATGGTTGAACAGTTATTTTCTTTTCGATATACTAAAAACACGCCTAATTTTGACCGCACTTATAGCATGAACTCCACCCGAAAAATTATTCACATTGATATGGATTGCTTTTATGCCTCTGTTGAAATCCGTGAAAATCCAACGCTACAGGGCAAACCTGTCGCAGTGGGTGGTAGTTCTCGACAACGTGGTGTGCTCACTACCTGTAATTACGAGGCTCGAAAATTTGGGCTACACAGTGCGATGCCTACGGCACAAGCCATCAAAAAATGCCCTAATCTGATTTTAGTGCCAGTTAATATGCCGCTTTATAAACAGGTATCCGCACAAATTCATCAGATCTTTCAACGCTATACTTCTATCATTGAGCCACTTTCATTAGATGAAGCTTATTTGGATGTCACGGATTGTACACAATGTTCAGGATCTGCCACTTGGATCGCACAAGAAATTCGCCAAGCGATTTTTGATGAATTAAAACTGACCGCCTCAGCTGGCGTTGCCCCCCTTAAATTTCTCGCCAAAATTGCTTCCGATATGAATAAACCGAACGGACAATTTGTGATTCAACCTCATGAAGTTGAACAATTTGTAAAAACACTGCCATTAAAAAAAATCCCTGGCGTAGGCAAAGTCACTTCTGAACGTTTATTAAAAATGGGATTAGAAACTTGCGAAGATGTACAAAAACTCGACCAATCTATTTTGTTAAATATCTTCGGTAAAATGGGCAAGCGAATTTGGGATTTTAGCCATGGCATTGATGATCGTGAAATTCAAGCGCATCGGGAGAGAAAATCTATCGGCGTAGAACGCACTTTATCCGAAAATATTCGTCATCTCGAACAAGGCATAGCATTGCTAGATAATCTCTATACCGAGCTTATTCGTCGCATTGAACGAAGTGCACCGAATATCCCTTTAACTGCTTTTCGCAAAATTGGGGTGAAATTAAAGTTTGAAGATTTTCAGGTGACGACCTTAGAAAAAACTGGCTTGCCTTTATCACTAAAAAGCTTTCAACAATTACTGGAACAAATTTGGCAACGTAGCCACGGAAAATCCATTCGTCTCGTTGGATTACACGTGAATTTACCGGAAGAAAGCCATTTAGAACAAATGAGCTTGTGGTAAAACACAAAAGGAAATGACCGCACTTTTATTCATTCCATCCCGAGTAGGATAATGAAAAAACAAAAGTGCGGTCATTTTTTATGAATTTGTTGAGTTGGTCGATAAGCCGAGTTCTGTCGTGGACAATCATTCCTCTAGGCGACAAATTACTCTGCCGCTCAAGCAACCTACCCGAACTCTGGACGGGCCACCCATTGAGTTCCTATTTGGTCTTGCTACGAGTGGAGTTTACCTTGCTGCACGTTGTTACCAACGGCACGGTGTGCTCTTACCACACCCTTTCACCCTTACCGTTTTCACGGCGGTCTGCTCTCTGTTGCACTGGTCGTCGGCTCACGCCGCCCGGACGTTATCCGGCACTCTGCCCTTTGTAGCTCGGACTTTCCTCTCGTTTACTTGTCCCACTAGGTCGTGCGAACACGGTTAAGGGCTTCAATAAACCAGCGATTGTCTAACCAACTCGCGGCGTAGTATAGGGGGAATTCAAAGAGCGGTCAAATTTTCATTCTTATTTTTAATAACTTCCGTTAGAATAGCCCTGCAAAACACGGTTATTTTCAACCGCACTTTTATCATAAGGATTTCCTATGAATTATTTACAAATCGCACGAGAAACGCTTTCTGTTGAAAGCCAAGCGCTCACACAACTAAGCCAACGCTTGGATGATGAGTTTTCTCAAGTTGTGGATCTTATCCTTGCTTGCGAAGGTCGTTTGGTCATCGGTGGTATTGGTAAATCGGGGCTAATTGGCAAAAAAATGGTGGCGACTTTTGCTTCTACAGGAACACCAAGTTTCTTCCTTCACCCAACCGAGGCATTTCATGGCGATTTAGGTATGTTAAAACCCATCGACATCGTGATGCTGATTTCTTATAGCGGTGAAACCGATGATGTAAATAAACTCATTCCAAGTTTGAAAAACTTCGGCAATAAAATTATTGCTTTAACCAGCAATAAAAACTCTACGCTTGCTCGCCATGCGGATTATGTTTTAGATATCACCGTAGAACGCGAAGTCTGTCCAAATAACCTCGCACCAACCACTTCTGCGTTAGTGACTTTAGCCTTAGGCGATGCCCTTGCGGTTTCATTGATTACTGCTCGCCATTTCCAACCGGCTGATTTTGCGAAATTCCATCCAGGTGGTAGCCTTGGTCGTCGTTTGTTATGCAAAGTGAAAGATCAAATGCAAACTCGCCTGCCAATTACCACACCAGAGACCAGCTTCACTGATTGTTTAAGCATTATGAATGAAGGTCGTATGGGCGTGGCATTAGTGATGGAAAACCAACAACTTAAAGGCATTATTACCGATGGTGATGTGCGCCGAGCATTAACGGCTAATGGTGCAGATACCCTTAACAAGACTGCGAAAGAACTGATGACCTCGTCACCGAAAACGATTCATGAGAACGAATTCTTAGCGAAAGCAGAAGACTTGATGAAAGAGAAGAAAATTCACTCACTTGTTGTGGTCAATGATGAAAATAATGTTGTGGGTTTAGTGGAGTTCTCAAGCTAATGATTAACGAAAAATTAAAGAAAATTAAATTGGTCATCACCGATGTCGATGGCGTATTAACTGATGGTCTACTCCATTACGATGCGAATGGTGAAGCGATTAAGAGTTTCCACGTTCGTGATGGTCTTGGTGTCAAAATGTTGATGGATGCAGGTATTCAAGTCGCCGTATTATCGGGCAGAGATTCTGCGATTCTACGTAAGCGAATTAGTGATCTCGGAATTAAATTGTTCTTTTTAGGCAAGCTTGAGAAAGAAAGTGCTTGTTTGGAACTCATGAAACAAGCAGGAGTTACAGCAGAGCAAACAGCCTATATTGGTGATGACAGCGTCGATCTCCCTGCTTTTGCAACCTGTGGCCTTTCTTTTGCTGTGGCAGACTCTGCGCCTTATGTGCAAAATGCTGTGGATTATATACTTTCACTTGGCGGCGGGAAGGGTGCATTCCGTGAAATGTCCGATATGATTTTACATGCTCAGGGCAAAGATGAAGTCTATACTTCAGCCAAAGGCTTTTTAAAATCAGTCAAAAATATGGGGCAATAGCACTATTCAAAATACCTAAAAAAATAACCGCACTTTGATTATTCAAAAGTGCGGTTATTTCTTTTTATGTTTTATTGATTTGCCGGTAAAGCACCCGAATTCCAAGTTGGTGCTTCAGCTGGTTTCTTCACTTGCAACATAAAACGCTGATTTGCCGTTGCTTGCGGTTGAACGATCGTACCCGATGGAGTCGAGAACGAAATGCCCCCTTTCAACAATTGCTGTACGCTACCGGTATTAAATTCTGCGCCTTTCCAACCAAGGTTGAAATCATAACCTGATGAAACCCAGAACTCTGAATTTTTACGTACCAAATGTTGATACTTCGGTGTAATCGCAATATGTACCAATACACGATCACCTAAAGAATTCAATTCAAACTTACGAACGGTTCCCACTTCAACACCGCGATAAAGTACTGGAGATCCTTCCGTTAAATTCATCGCATCACTGGTTTCCAAAATAAATGGCACGCCATTGCTGTATTTATTTCGCGGTTGTGCGGTTTGCGCTAAATTAAACTGTGTTTTTGATGGGCCTTTGCCTAACTCAATATCAATATAAGGCTGTAAAAGACTATCTAGGTTTTCAATTCCACCGGCTGAGATTTGTGGAGAAATCACTTTAAATACCGTACCTTCTTTTGCAATCATGCCCATATAGCTTGGATTAATTAATGCTTTCGCTGTGATACGATTTGTTTTTTGATCAAGGGAAATCTGCTCAACCTCACCAACATTCATACCAAGATAACGCAAGCTCATTCCTTTACTTAAAGCCGTTGCATCATCTGTGAGTAACGTAATTACTTGTCCCGCTGATTTGGCTCTTAGTTCACTTGGATAAAGTGTTTTATTTTTGCCTGAACCCGTATTATCAAAGCTAATCGCACCTTTTAATGAACGAGCAACCGGTGATGCCTGGATACTAATGCCTTTCGGAGTAATATCAATTTGTGCCGCACTTTCAACCCAGAACACACTTTTATCTGTAAGAAGATCTTGATAAGCCGGATAAATATACACATCAATATCAAAGTTATTGGCTTTTGGTCTTACGTTAATAATTTTACCCACTTCAAACTGACGATAAAGCACGACAGAACCTTTGCTAATACTAGGCAAATTAGTGGAATGTAGCACAATACTTGGATTCACTAAGTTGCCCGTTACGCCTGTTTCTGCACTGCTAATATCCTTATAAAGTGGATAGGTAGAATGCGGTGCGCCACTTCCTTTTTTCGCTAATACACGCACGCCACCTTGCAACCATTTTGATGGTGTCGCCGATTCAAAACGTAAGCCATCAATACCCAAACTCACATCAAAATTAGAGGCAGCGACAAACTGGGTGTTTTCATGAATAAGATTGCGATACTCTGATGCAATCGCCACTTCAAATTTGACACCATCAACATTTAAGTTCTGCTTCACAATTTGACCGATAGCAATATTATTATAAAACACGGATTGCCCTTCCGCGATACCATAAGTCTCTGGCGCCGTTAAGGTCAAAACCAAGGTATTTGGTGCTTTGAGCAATAACTCATTTTCTCGAATGACTTCGAATTGCGTTTTACTTTCTCCACTTCCTGGAATAATTTCGAAATAATCACCACGAAAGAATTTCTGTGGATTAGCAATATCGCCCAAATCTAACTTGCGACTTTTCAACACAATATGTGTATTAGTTTTTAAGAGATTAGCCTGGCTTGGCTCAATTAATAATGTCCCTTGTAAAATATCTTCATTGTTTTCGACGGTTCTTAAAGAAGAAAGCAAACCAACTTGCTCATCACCATAATAAACTGAAGTTTGCCCTGCTTGTAAGCCTGCTGAAACAGGTAGAGTCACTTCAACTTCAATCCCGCGTTTAGCTGCTTGTAAATTAGAATAAAGGATATAATTGCTGTTAGTCACCGCTTGAGGGCTATCTGATGGCGAGTCGAATGATACGGCACCTTGCACCACCGCATTTAAACTTTCCACCGACACATTCATACCGGATGAATTAATATTGGCGTTAATACCGCTAATATTCCAGAAACGTGAATCTTTCTTCACAAAATGCGCAAAGGCCTTATCAATTACGACATCAATTTCAACTTTATTGTCTTTATTGAATCGATAATCATAAATTTTCCCGACTGGCATTTTTTTGAAATACACAGAAGCACCGATCGAAATTGAACCTAAATCATCTGAAATTAAATGAATTAACAAATCCCCTGGATTGACTTGCGCAATAGGACCTTGCTCTTCCGCAATAAATTCATCTTCAGAGTCACCATCACCTGGCTGGAGCGTAATATAATTTCCTGAAACCAAAGAGTCTAAGCCTGAAATCCCCGCAAGAGACACACTCGGCTGAACAAGCCAGAACTTGGTGTTCTCTTTTAACACTTCTGTTGCTTCAGAATAAATATTTGCCTCAACTTTCACTTTTTGCATATTGTCGGTAAAGTTCACTTTCTTCACGACACCAATTTGCAACCCTTGATAGCGAATAGGGGTTTTATCTGCAACGAGTCCTGCACCATTAGAGAATGTTATCGTAATGGTCTTTCCTCGTTCTTGTACAATTTGGAAAAATAAAATGGCACCAATACATAATGCAATAAAAGGCAATAACCAAAACGGTGAGATGCGTTTATTCTTACGTAATAACGCTGCCACATTATTAGATTGCTCATCAATAGATTGAGATTCTAGTTTATTGTTTTCTGTCATAAATTTTCCAAATTAATCGACTATCAAACTGAGAAGTTGAAATCATAGTTAAAAACACTGCTGCACCGAAATAAAATGCCGCAGGGCCTACAGTAAAATTAATAATCTGTCCGCGTGTTACTAGAGACATCATCAAGGCTAGCACAAAAAGATCCAGCATTGACCAACGTCCTACAAAGTGAACGATATGTAATAGCCGCATTTGCCATTTAATTGAATGTCGCCATTTAAAATGCACGCTGGCCAATAAATACAACATAATGAGGATTTTGCTGACTGGCACAAAAATACTGGCGAAGAATACCACGAAAGCCACAAAATAGCTGCCCATGCTTATAAATGAGATCACCCCCGACATCAAGGTGTCTTGTGACAAATTTCCTGTTAAATAAACGCCGGATATTGGCAGTAAATTTGCGGGGAAAAGCATAATAATCCCGGCCACTAATGTCGCCCAAACACGTTGTAATTTTACACTCTCTGGTATTTCAATAAGCGACGCACAACGTGGGCAAATGGCTCGATGACGGTGATCGTATTGTTGATCTTCTTTTAAAAAAGTGTAATCGCAAGCGGTACAAAGCTCTAACGGTTTATCACTTTTGGTAACCGGTTTCTGATCGGGATAAAAATCATGCCATAAATCATCTAAATTAATTTTAATGAATAATAAAGTGGTTAAAAGTGCAGTAAAAACAAAAGCAATTAAATACACATCCACTTCTAATGTGGCATATTCGCGCACTTTAAACATGGTGACAGCCAGTGCAACTAAATAGACGTCGAACATCACCCAAGGCTTAATATAACCCACAAATAATAAGACATTACGAGGCTTAATTTTGAGTAATTTAGAAATCTGCAACATAATGACTAAAATTGCAAAAGAGACAGGCATTAAAACAGCACAGATGAAAATCATAAATGCAGTATAGGAATATCCCTCTACTGCCATTTTCCAAATCCCTTTCCAAACAGAAGCATCAATTTTGGTACCTAGTAAATCTAAGCTCAATAAAGGATAGCCTAAAGCAAATGGCATTAAAATTAAGATAGAAAGGGCGATTAATGAACAACGTTTAAGTGACCAACGACTTCCCGATTGCAATTTATGATGGCAACGCGGACATTGTGCGTATTCCCCTTCTTGAGGACGACAAACAAACACCGTTGCATCGCATCCTATGCAACGCACTAGTTTATAAGTAGCATGAGTAAAATCAGGTGTTTTTGTCATTGTTTCATCAAAAATTTAAAAAGTGAACTATTTTAGCCTTAATTAAGGGGATTTGTGAAGTTATACATCTGTACTAGAAACGGAATTATTCCGCCCAACCATTGTCAATCCTTATAAAAGTGCGGTAAACTGTGCAAGTTTTTATTTTTATCCTAGGAAAACGCAGAAATGACAGATTCTCAAGTTGAAGCCCAAGCTGAAAATAATGCTGAAGGCGTTCAAAAATTAACTGATACAAAAGCGATTATTGCATATCTTGTGGAAAAATTCCCGCTTTGCTTTATTGCAGAAGGTGAAGCAAAACCATTAAAAATTGGTCTTTTCCAAGATCTTGCTGAAGCATTAAAAGATGATGAACGTGTCAGTAAAACTCAATTACGTCAGGCTTTACGTCAATACACTTCTAACTGGCGCTATTTACACGGCTGCCGTGAAGGTGCTGAACGTGTGGATTTATACGGCAACCCTGCTGGTGTATTAGACGCTGAACACGTTTCTCATGCGGCGCAACAATTAGCAGAAGCAAAAGCTAAATTTGCAGAAAAACGTAAAGCAGAATTAGCAGCGAAAAAAGCACAACAAAAACGACCTGCTCGTAAACCGAATTCAAATCAAGCCCCTCGCAAACCAAAAGCACCACAAGTGAAACTAAGTGCGGTTGATTTCACAACACTTTCTGCGGGTAGCAAAGTGAAAGTGAAAGTGGCTGAACAAGCGAAAAATGCGACCGTATTAAATGTGGAAAAAGATGGCGCACGCGTAGAACTTGAAAATGGTTTAGTGATGACTGTCACCGCAGATCGTTTATTTGCCTAATAATTTATTTCTTATCGGGAAAGGTTAAATGAAATTACATACAACCAAAAGTCTTATTGCGACAGCAATTTTAGGTGCGTTATTTCTTCATTCGTCTGACACATTTGCTGTACAGCCGAAATTAAAGCAAAGTGATATTACGATTCCTTCGGCAACTGATGCCAATCAGTTAGCAACTAAGCGTGCAACGACACGTTTAACTCAATCACATTATCGTAAATTCCAGCTTGATGACGCCTTTTCCGAAAAGATTTTTGATCGTTATATTAAAAGTTTAGATTACAGCCATAACACCTTTTTAAAATCAGATATTGATGATTTACGTGCTAAATATGGCTCAAAATTAGATGACCAACTTAATGAGGGTGATCTTTCAGCCGCATTTGCTATTTACGATCTGATGATGAAACGTCGTTATGAGCGTTATGCTTATGCTCTATCTCTATTAGATAAAGAACCAGATTTAAAAGGTAATGATCAAATTGAGATCGATCGTGAAAAAGCCGCTTTCCCAGCAACGGAAGAAGAAGCGAATAAGCTTTGGGAAGAACGCGTCAAAAATGATGTAATCAGCCTGAAATTAAAAGATAAAAAATGGCCTGAAATTAAAGAAAAGCTCACTAAACGTTACAATTTAGCGATTCGTCGATTAACTCAAACCAAAGCGGATGATATTGTTCAAATTTATATTAATGCTTTTGCTCGAGAAATCGACCCGCATACAAGCTACCTTGCGCCACGTACTGCAAAAAGCTTTAATGAAAGCATGAACCTTTCTTTAGAAGGGATTGGTGCAACATTACAATCTGAAGATGACGAAACCAGTATTAAATCCTTAGTACCAGGTGCGCCGGCTGAACGCAGTAAGAAATTACAAGCGGGCGATAAAATCATTGGTGTGGGCCAAGAAAAAGGCGAAATCGAAGATATTATCGGCTGGCGTTTAGAAGATATCGTTGACAAAATTAAAGGTAAAAAAGGAACAAAAGTTCGTCTTGAAATTGAACCTGCAAAAGGTGGGAAAAGCCGTATTGTCACTTTAGTTCGCGATAAAGTCCGTATTGAAGACCAAGCAGCAAAACTTACAGTTTCTAAAGTAGATGGTGAAACTGTTGGTGTCATTAAAATTCCAAGTTTCTATATTGGCTTAACTGATGATGTGAAAAAATTATTAGTAGATGCTGAGAAGAAAAAAATTGGCGCTTTAATTGTGGATCTTCGTGAGAATGGCGGCGGTGCATTAACAGAAGCCGTGTCATTAAGCGGTTTATTCATCACTGATGGTCCTGTGGTACAAGTACGAGATGCGTATCAACGTATTCGTGTACACGAAGATGATGACAATGCTCAGCAATATAAAGGACCATTGTTGGTAATGATTAATCGTTTCAGTGCATCTGCCTCTGAAATTTTTGCTGCGGCAATGCAAGATTACAATCGTGGTATCATTATTGGGCAAAATACCTTTGGTAAAGGTACCGTACAACAAAGTCGTTCATTAAACTTTGTTTATGATTTAGACCAAACACCACTTGGTGTGTTGCAATATACTATCCAAAAATTCTATCGAATTAATGGTGGTTCAACCCAATTAAAAGGTGTTGCTGCAGATATTAATTTCCCTGAAATTATTGATGCCAAAGAAATTGGTGAAGAAAAAGAAGATAATGCATTACCTTGGGATAAAATTCCACCGGCGACTTATTCTGAAACCAATAAAGCACGTAAAGATGTTGAAGCATTAAATGAAAAACATCTAGAGCGTATTGCAAAAGATCCTGAATTTATTGCTTTAAATGAAGATCTTAAAATCCGTGATGAACGTCGTGAGCGCAAATTCTTATCATTGAATTTCCAAGAACGCAAAGCGGAAAATGATAAAGATGATGCGAGACGTTTAAAAGATCTCAATGATCGTTTTAAACGTGAAGGCAAAAAAGCATTAAAAGACATTGATGATTTGCCAAAAGACTATGAAGCACCTGATTTCTTCTTAAAAGAAGCGGAAAAAATGGCAGCTGATTTAGTTAAACTTAATGCGAATCAACAAAAAGTGGATGCTGAAATAAAACAAGAAGCGGCAAAAGCAACAAAATAACGATTATTTTGACCGCACTTTAGCAGATGAAAAAACTGAAGTGCGGTTATTTTTTATGAATATTTTTAAAGGTACAGCAATGTTAAAAGGAACAATGAAATTAAGCGCATTAGTCTTATCATTATCAATGATGACGTCAGGTTGTGCATTAGCTGAATGGGCCAAAACAGTTGGACAGACTCAACAAGCCGAAAATAAAGGCGTTGATATGTCTAAATTAAGTCCAGAAGAGCGAGCAAAACTTGAAGCTGAAATCAAAGAAGATCAAGCTCGTCTTGCCACTGAAAAGCAAGCGATGCTAGAGATGTCATTAACGCATGAAATTGGTGAGCAAAATCTACAGTTCAAACCAATTTTGGCTAAATTATATGCCGATAATAAATATGACCTAATGTGGAAAGACAAGGCGGCTGAGAAACAATTCCTACGTGAATATGCAGCCATGGTGGCATCAGGCATTTCTAAACGTTCAGCTCAATCGTTAGTCAATTTACATAACGCTGAAAAAACGGGTGGACTCACCTATGATGTATTATTAAGTGATGCTTTCCTTGATTACTTGTATTACAGCAAGAACGTAAATCAACAAGCACAACGTTGGTTATACGCAACGAATGCTTATAAACCAGAATTACCAAATCAAGAAATTATTGACCAATGGCAAAGTGCGGTTAAAAACAATGCTGTTTCTGGTTTTATAAACGGATTATCTAACCATAATCGTTTATACCGTGAAACCGTACAAGCACTTCCATCGATGATTTCAGCTTCAGGTATTTCTGCAATGGGTAAAAAACTTGCTCTTAATGCACAACGTTTACGCGTTATTCCGGATTTTGAAAATGGAATCTTTGTTAATATTCCAAGCTATCAATTGAAATATTATCGTGATGGTAAAGTTCTTCTAGAATCACGCGTTATCGTGGGGAAAAATGAACGTCGTACACCGGTGATGTACAGCCGTTTGAGTAATGTAGTTGTTAATCCACCTTGGAATGCCCCAACACGTTTAATCAATGAAGATATTTTACCGAAATTAAAACGTGACCCTGGCTATGCGGCGGCACACAACTACTCTATTTTGGATAGTAAAGGTAACACTATCGATCCTTACTCTATTAATTGGAGTAGTATTGGGGATAAATTCCCGTACCGTATCCGTCAAGCAGCTGGCGACAGTGCATTAGGTAACTATAAATTTAATATGCCAAGCTCTGATGCGATTTATCTTCACGATACACCAAATCATAGCTTATTCAGCAAAAAAGACCGTGCATTAAGCTCAGGTTGTGTGCGTGTAGAAAAATCCGATCAACTTGCCTCTATTCTGTTACAAGAAGCTGGTTGGTCAGAAGATAAAAAACGTAACGTTTTAGAAAGTAAGAAAACAACTTCTGCAAACATTCGTACAAATGATCCGGTATTCTTATATTATGTGACTGCATGGGTTGAAAACGGCCAAACACAAGTTTTACCGGATATTTATAAATACGACGATGCCGCGACGTTTAATGGGATCGACTGGGCAGTTGTAAAAAAATATCTTTAAACAATGTTCGCGCTAGAACTTTTTAAAGAAAAAATTGTCTAGGGTGAGAGATGGGTAATAAAAGAGACTAAAAAAATGGGTAACATTGACAAAAATCGTCGTAAATGGCTTTCATTAGGCGGCATCGTTTTGGGCGCCAGCATGATGCCGAGTACGGTGTTAGCGATGGTCTCTACTCCTAAACCTCGCATTCTTAGCTTCTATAATGTCAACACCAATGAACGATTAAGCGGTGAGTTCTCAGCAACAACTGGATTTAATCGTTCATTACTTGGTAAACTTGATTACTTCATGAGAGATCGCCGTACAGACCAAGTACGCCGAATGGATCCAAATCTCTTCATGAAGTTTTATCATTTACAAAGTAATTTAGGTTTACGCACTGCGCAAATTGATGTGATTTGTGGCTATCGTAGTGCAGCGACAAATGCCATGCGTCGTAGACAAAGTCGAGACGTAGCAAGCAACAGCTATCATATTAAAGGTCAAGCGATTGATTTTAAAATCCCTGGTGTACCTTTAGCAAGATTACGCCAAGCGGCTGAAAATCTTGATAGCGGTGGTGTAGGATATTATCCGTATAGTAATTTTATTCACGTGGATACTGGCCCTGTAAGAACATGGCGTGGTGCATAAAAAACAGTTTAATTTTAGACCGCACTTTAGTGCGGTTTTTTGTTATCAACGATAAGGAAAAAAGATGAATATTGAAATTATTCCAGTTACAGCCTTTCAGCAAAATTGCTCTCTTATTTGGGATGATGAAAAAAATGCGGCAATTATCGATCCTGGTGGTAATGCGGAAAAGCTTATTCAACGCATTGAGGAATTAGAATTAAACCTAAAAGCAGTCTTATTGACGCATGGTCATCTTGATCATGTAGGTGCGGCAGAAGCGATTCGCGATCATTTTAACATTGAAATTTGGGGCTCACAGGAAGAAGATCGTTTCCTTTTTGAAAGTCTACCACAACAAGCTCAGCAGTTTGGTTTACCTTATATTTCTGCGTTTACACCTGATCGCTGGTTTAATCAAGAAGGCGAAAAAATTCAAATTGGTACATTTACCTTTGAAATTCTTCATCTTCCTGGTCATACACCTGGCCACATTGGTTTTATTGAACATGAAAAAAATATTGCTTTTACTGGCGATGTCCTTTTCCAAAACAGTATTGGTCGTACAGACTTCCCTCGTGGGGATTTCGACACCTTGATCTCATCAATCAAGAATAAATTATTTACATTAAATGATGATATGGTTGTCATTGCGGGACATGGTCCTTACACAACCATTGGACAAGAAAAACGAAACAATCCGTTTTTGAAGTAAAGATCTAAATTTAGGGTAAAAAAAAGCTCCTAATTTCTTAGGAGCACCAAAAAGGAATTTATGAATAAAATCTCTAAAGTTTAGCTTTATCAAAGGAATCTCGATAAAACGCTAACGATTATATTGACATATTCTGACAAATGCAAGCTTTTTCTTTACACTAATTTACAAATCTTTACAGTTTGCTATTTTTATAACCACTTCGACGGCTTTTTCCATCCCTTCAAGGGTCACTAATTCATGTTTGCTATGGAAATTATAGCCACCAGTAAAGATATTTGGACAAGCTAATCCTTTTTCTGCTAAAAATGCCCCATCGGTTCCACCCCGTATTGGTTTGTGATTTGGTGTAATACCACAAGCTTTCATTGCTGCATCAGCAAGTTTAATCGCCTGTGGAACATTTTTGACTGTGTCATACATATTTTTATAACTGTCTTCAATAACACATTCCACAGGGTTTTTTAGGCTTTTCTCTCTATTAAATTTTTCTACAAGTTGATAAATAAACGCTTTACGTTGATCAAAATTAGCTTGGTCAAAATCTCGAATCAGATAATGTAATTCAACTTTCTCAATATCCCCTTTAAAATCATCTAAATGGAAAAAACCTTCTTTTCCTGATGTTTTTTCGGGAACATCATCTTTTGGAAAACTTTGTTGAAACTCACAAGCTAACGTAAGCGCATTCACTAATTTATTTTTCGCATACCCTGGATGAATCCCCCGGCCTTTAAAGGTGATTTTTGCCGTTGCCGCATTAAAATTCTCATACTCGAGCTCGCCCACTTCCCCACCATCAATGGTATATGCCCAATCACAAGGGAAATCGTCTAATGGAAAATAATGCATTCCTAAGCCAATTTCTTCGTCAGGCGTAAATGCCACTCGAATATTGCAATGTGGGATATTTTCCTGTTGTAAGACAGAAAGTGCGGTCATAATTTCTGCGATTCCAGCTTTATTATCCGCACCAAGTAAAGTAGTTCCATCTGTCACAATCAAGGTTTTACCAATAAGCTGATGTAAAAATGGATAATACACGGGACTAATAAACTCTTCCCCTAAACCTAATGCGATATCTCCCCCCCGATAGTTTTCGATCACTTCGGGTTGAACATTTTTACCGCTACATTGTGGTGAGGTATCTAAGTGGGAAATAAAACCTATGGTTTGTGTTAAATCAGGATGATTTGAGGGTAAATAAGCCGTGACGACGGCATGCTTAGTCACATTAACATCTTGTAAACCAAGTTCAATTAATTCTTGCTGCAAATGCAAAGCTAATTTCATTTGTCCTCGCGAACTGGGGGAATGTTTTGCAGACGATTTAGATTGCGTATCAAACGCGACATAAGTTAAAAATCGCTGCAATAATTCATTGTTATTATGTTCTTCCATTTTAAAATTCTCCTTTATATCGGCACTAGTCTAATCCCAAAATTCGTTACAGTTCTTGATATATAACAAGAAAGTGGAGAGTTATAAGATTTTCTGAAAAAAGTGCGGTCAAATTTTCGATAAATTTTTTCCTAAAAACACGATTAAATCCTTTTCATCATTAACAATTCGCTATATCATATCTGTTCAATTTTATGTCGCCCCTGCATCATTTTTTGCAGGTTTATTTCTACTCAGTACCAATCAAATTGGTGAAATTAGGGAGAAAACCAAAGCTAGTGGAAAATCTGGTTCAAAACAAGCCTATTATTGAGCTTCGTTCTATCAAAAAATCCTATGGTTCCAACACAATCATTAATGATTTCAATCTAACCATTAATAACGGTGAATTCGTCACAATTCTTGGTCCTTCGGGCTGTGGTAAAACTACAGTTTTGCGTTTATTAGCAGGTTTAGAAGAATTAGATGAAGGTCATATTATTTTGGACGGTGAGGACATTACCAATGTTCCGGCTGAAAAACGCCACATTAACACCGTATTCCAAAGTTATGCATTATTCCCGCATATGACTATTTTTGATAACGTGGCTTTTGGTTTGCGTATGCAAAAAGTGGCAGAAAGCGAGATTAAACCTCGTGTTCTGGATGCATTGCGTATGGTGCAATTAGAAGAAATGGCCGACCGTAAACCAGCTCAACTTTCTGGTGGTCAGCAACAACGTATCGCGATTGCTCGTGCTGTTGTGAATAAGCCAAAAGTGTTGCTACTGGATGAATCTTTATCTGCGCTGGATTATAAGTTACGTAAACAAATGCAAAACGAACTTAAACAATTACAGCGTCAACTTGGCATTACCTTTATTTTCGTTACTCACGATCAGGAAGAAGCGATCACCATGTCTGACCGTATCGTCTTATTGCGTAAAGGTAAAATTGCACAAGATGGTTCACCACGTGAAATCTATGAAGATCCAGCCAACTTATTCGTTGCTCGCTTCATTGGTGAAATTAATGTATTTGATGCCACTGTGATTGAACGTAAATCTGACGATGAACTACTTGCTAACGTAGAAGGTCGTGTATGTGATATTCACACCAGTATCTCTGCTGAAAAAGGTCAAAAACTACAAGTGTTATTACGCCCAGAAGATATTGTGATTGAAGAGCTTGACGAAAATGAGCACTCAAATGCAATTATTGGTCGTATTGTGGATCGTACCTATAAAGGGATGACACTTGAGTCTACAGTGGAATTTGATCACAACGGTAAACGCGTATTAGTGAGCGAATTCTTTAACGAAGATGACCCACATATGGATCACAGCGTTGGTCAACGTGTAGGTATTACATGGCACGAAGGTTGGGAGGTTGTACTCAACGATGAAGATAATCAATAATAAATTCCAGAAAATTACTGTTGCAATTATCTTCAGTTGGTTAATCTTCTTTGTGCTAATTCCAAACTTATTAGTATTAACCGTAAGTTTTTTAACCCGAGATGGTAGCGACTTTTATGCTTTGCCATTTACTTTAGATAACTACACTAACCTGTTTAATCCGCTTTATGCACAGGTAGTGTGGAACTCATTGTATATGTCTGGCATCGCAACGATTATTTGCTTACTCATTGGCTATCCGTTTGCCTTTATGGTCAGCAAAATTAATCCAAAATATCGTCCATTTTTATTATTCCTCGTGGTATTGCCATTCTGGACAAACTCACTGATTCGTATCTATGGAATGAAAGTCTTCCTTGGTGTAAAAGGTGTGTTAAATACCATGTTAATGGATATGGGCATTTTGAGTGAGCCTATTCGTATTTTAAATACCGAAGTAGCTGTAATCATTGGTTTAGTGTATCTCCTTTTACCATTTATGATTCTACCGCTCTACTCTGCTATTGAAAAATTAGATGGACGCTTATTAGAAGCGGCAAGAGATTTAGGCGCGAATGCGGTTCAACGTTTCTTCCGTATTATTTTGCCATTAACCATGCCAGGTATCGTAGCGGGTTGTTTATTAGTATTACTACCTGCAATGGGTATGTTCTATGTAGCTGACTTACTTGGTGGTGCGAAAGTATTATTAGTCGGTAACGTGATTAAGAGTGAATTCTTAATTTCCCGTAACTGGCCATTCGGTTCAGCAATCAGTATCGGCTTAACCATCTTAATGGCATTATTGATTTTCGTTTACTATCGTGCAAATAAATTGTTGAATAAGAAAGTGGAGTTAGAATAATGAGTCGTTTACTACGTAATATTTTTATGTTTGTGGTATACGCTTATTTGTATATCCCAATTATTATTTTGGTGACTAACTCCTTTAACGAAGACCGTTATGGTTTAAGTTGGAAAGGTTTTAGCTGGAACTGGTATGAACGTTTATTTAATAACGATACCTTAATCCAAGCGGCGTTCCACTCTGTCACTATTGCTTTCTTTGCTGCAACGTTAGCGACTATTGTGGGTGGTTTAACCGCGATTGCACTTTATCGCTATCGTTTCCGTGGTAAACAAGCGGTAAGTGGTATGTTATTTATCGTCATGATGTCACCAGATATCGTAATGGCGGTTTCTCTACTTGCCTTATTTATGGTTGTAGGGATTTCACTTGGTTTCTGGTCATTATTATTGGCACACGTAACATTCTGTCTACCTTATGTTACCGTAACGATTTTCTCTCGCTTAAATGGCTTTGATGCAAGAATGCTTGAAGCGGCGAAAGATTTAGGTGCTAGCGAAGTCACTATTTTGCGTAAAATTATCCTACCACTTGCCTTACCTGCAGTGGTATCAGGTTGGTTATTAAGCTTTACTATTTCATTAGATGACGTTGTCGTATCGTCTTTCGTAAGTGGTGTAAGCTATGAAATCCTACCGTTGCGTATCTTCTCTCTTGTTAAAACAGGGGTAACACCAGAAGTGAACGCATTAGCAACGATTATGATCGTGCTTTCATTAGGATTAGTCATTTTAAGCCAATTAGTTACACGCAAAAATAATCATTAAACATTGATATAAAAAGGTTTCACAAATCTTTTAAGATCAAATAAAATACGCCTTGACGCACAATCAAGGCGTTTTTTTATACCTGCATTAATGCAGGTGGTTTTTTACCCCTCTTTTACGGAGAACAAAGAAAAATGAAAAAATTTGCAGGTTTGCTTACTGCCGGTTTAGTTGCCGCTACATTAACTGCTTGTAACGACAAAGAAGCCAAGTCTGATGCAACAAAAGCACAGGCTCCAGCAAATGATACTGTGTACTTATATACTTGGACTGAATACGTACCAGATGGTCTTTTAGATGACTTCACAAAAGAAACTGGTATCAAAGTTATCGTGGCAAGTCTTGAATCCAATGAGACGATGTATGCCAAAATGAAAACCCAAGGTGATGCGGGCGGTTATGATGTTATTGCACCATCTAACTACTTCGTATCTAAAATGGCACGCGAAGGCATGCTACAAGAATTAGATCACAGTAAATTACCTGTTATCAAAGAATTAGACCCTGATTGGCTCAACAAACCTTATGACAAAGGCAATAAATACTCGCTTCCTCAGTTGTTAGGTGCGCCAGGTATTGCATTTAATACCAATACTTATAAAGGTTCTGACTTCACTTCTTGGGGTGATTTCTGGAAACCTGAATATGCAAACAAAATCCAATTATTGGATGATGCGCGTGAAGTATTCAACATTGCATTATTAAAAATTGGTCAAGATCCAAACACCAAAGATCCAGCAATTATCAAGCAAGCTTATGAAGAGTTATTGAAATTACGTCCAAACGTACTTTCTTTCAATTCTGATAACCCTGCAAACTCTTTCATCTCTGGTGAAGTAGAATTAGGTCAGTTATGGAATGGTTCTGTACGTATCGCGAAAAAAGAACAAGCGCCATTAAATATGGTATTCCCAAAAGAAGGTCCTGTTCTTTGGGTTGATACTTTAGCGATTCCTAAAACCTCTAAAAACCCAGATGGTGCACACAAGTTAATTAACTACTTGTTAGGTGCAAAAGCAGCGGAGAAATTGACTTTAGCGATCGGTTACCCAACAGCTAACCTTGAAGCGAAAAAAGTCCTTCCAAAAGAAATTACAGAAGATCCATCTATTTATCCACCAGCAGAAATTCTTCAAAAAAGCTACTGGCAAGATGATGTAGGTGATGCAATCCAATACTATGAACAGTATTACCAAGAGTTAAAAGCAGCAAAATAATGTGCTTTTAAGTGATAACAAAAAGTGCGGTCAAATTTGACCGCACTTTTTTATATTTACCATTTTCGAAGAAACTATTTATAGCGTTTTTTTGATGCGTTTTTATCTTGCTCTTGTAAACGTTCAAGTTTTTCTTTAATTTGAATTTCCATCCCTCGATTAGTTGGGAAATAATACTGGGTATCTTTCAGTTCCGGTGGAAAGTAATTTTCTCCTGCGGCATAAGCATTTGGCTCATCATGTGCATAACGATATTCAGCACCATAGCCTAATTCTTTCATTAAAGCCGTTGGCGCATTACGTAAATGAGGCGGTACATCAAAATCAGGAAAATCTTTTGCATGTTGTTTGGCTGCATTAAATGCGTTGTAAACGGCATTACTTTTCGGTGCTACGGCTAAATAAATAATAGCTTGCGCAATAGCTCGCTCTCCTTCATAAGCGCCCACTCTCGTAAAACAATCCCAAGCCGCTAGAGCCACTTGCATTGCTCTAGGATCCGCATTACCCACATCTTCTGAAGCTATCGCTAATAAACGTCGAGCAACATAAAGAGGATCGCCGCCTGCAGTGATAATTCGCGCATACCAGTAAAGCGCAGCATCTGCTGCGGAGCCTCGAATGGATTTATGTAAAGCGGAAATCAAATCATAGAAGCGATCACCTTGTTTATCAAAACGCGCTTGTCGTTCACCTAATACTTCTTTCAACAAAGTGCGGTCTAATTTTTTACCGTTTTCTGTTTCAGGAGCCATATCCACCATCAATTCAAGGCAGTTTAAAGCCAGGCGAGCATCACCATTCACATATTCGGCTAATACTTGTAGTAAATTCTCTTCTAAAACTAACCGCTCTTTACCTAATCCTCGCTCAGGATCAGAAATCGCCTGTTTTAGAACTTGTTCGATTTCAGTAACTGTCAATGACTTGAGTAGATAAACTCTCGCACGAGAAAGCAATGCATTATTTAATTCAAAGGAAGGATTTTCCGTTGTCGCACCAATAAAAATAATCGTCCCATCTTCAATATGGGGTAAAAACGCATCTTGTTGGCTTTTATTAAAGCGATGCACTTCATCCACAAATAAAATCGTTTGGCGATCTGCAAGTCGATTTTGTTTCGCACGCTCAATTGATTCTCGAATTTCTTTCACGCCGCTTGTTACCGCGGAAATTCGTTCAACTTCTGCATTGATACGATGAGCAATAATTTCCGCCAGTGTTGTTTTACCTGTACCCGGCGGCCCCCACAGAATCATAGAATGAACATGCCCTGCTTGAATTGCTTTACGAAGCGGCTTTCCTTCCCCAATTAAATGCGTCTGCCCATAATATTGCTCCAAATTAGTTGGACGCATACGGGCAGCTAAAGGGCGAAAGTCATTTTCAGCAAAATCAAAATTAAGATTAGACATATTCTTTCCTTAATAAGCAAAAGGTGTGAAGATTATCATTCACACCTTATGGATTATTTTTTACCTTTACGTTGGTCATCCAATTCAACACCTTTCGGTACGCTAAATTGGAATAAGCTATCAGCTAAGGTTTGGTTTGTAATGTTGCGCAATACATAAAGATTGGTTTGACCATCTTTTTCTGTAGTGCTGAAATTTTTTAACACACCATTTGCATCAACACGAATATCAAATTGTTTAATATTGCTATTTTTCGCCTTTGGTTTTAACACAAAGGTATCCGCATTCTGTGTCACTGAATATTGATTCCAGTGGCTTTTATCGTTACTGGTTAAAAGTACAAAAGGTGTATTATTGACTGCATCCTTCACCCATTGAGCGGTAACTTGTTGCACGAATGGATCGTAATACCAAAGGGTTTTACCATCTGCAATAATTTGTGTTTCTTGCGGTGATTTGGTATCCATACGGAAAAGATTTGGGCGTTTAATTTGAAGTTTTCCACTTCCTTGTTGAACGTTTTTACCACCAACAGAAGTCACGGTTTGAGAGAAATCAGCACTCAATACTGTCACTTGATTTAAGCGATTCTGCAACTCATCTGCCGCATCGGCAAAAGCAAAACTACTCGCACTCAACAGTACAGTAAGTGCGGTCATTTTTAATAATGTTTTTTTCATTCTACTTTCCTTTTTGTAAAGTGAAACTTAAGAGAATTAATATTCGGAACGTCGAGCTAAAATTTCTCGTTTTCCATTTTTCATTGGGCCTAAAATGCCTTGTTCTTCAAGCTGATCCATAATTCTAGCCGCTCGGTTAAACCCAACACTAAATTTACGTTGAACATAAGAAGTCGATGTATTGCCTGTGCTTAAGACAAACTCAACGACGTCATCAAATAATGCATCAAGATCGCCACTACTTGCAGTTGATTTTTCACCTGAGTCTTCATCATCCGCGCCATCTAAAATACCATCAATATAATTCGGTTTACCACGTGCACGCCAATCATCTGCTACACGGGCCACCTCATCATCACTCATAAAGGCACCATGTACCCGAACAAGATCCGAAGAACCTTGACCTGAATATAACATATCACCACGGCCCAATAAGGCTTCTGCACCGCCCTGATCCAGAATCGTTCTAGAGTCAATTTTACTTGCTACAGTAAAGGCGATACGGCTTGGAATGTTAGCCTTAATCAAACCTGTAATCACATCTACTGATGGGCGTTGTGTGGCTAAAATCAGGTGAATACCAATTGCACGAGCTTTTTGTGCTAAGCGCGCAATTAACTCTTCAATTTGTTTACCCGCAACCATCATTAAGTCTGCAAACTCATCAACGATCACGACAATATAACTCAATTTTTCTAATGGAGGTGGCATCTTATCCATTGTATCGCCAGGCTTCCAAATTGGGTTTGGAATTGGCATATTGAGTTTTTCATATTCTTCAATTTTTTCGTTATACCCTTCAATGTTACGCACACGTAAGGCTGACAACAATTGATAGCGGCGTTCCATTTCTTCTACGCACCAACGCAGTGCATTTGCCGCTTTCTTCATATCCGTCACTACTGGGGTAAGTAAGTGTGGAATATCGTTATAAATAGAAAGCTCAACCACTTTCGGGTCAATCATAATAAATTTCACTTGATCCGGTGTTACGCGGAAAAGCAAACTTAAAATCATGGTGTTCACCCCAACAGACTTACCTGAGCCAGTCGAACCCGCCACAAGCAAGTGAGGCATTTTAGCCAAATCAACCACTACAGGTTTTCCGCTAATATCTTTACCCAAAGCCATTGAAAGCAATGATGTTGAGGAACGGAATTCGTTGCTATCGAGTACATCACGCAATGGCACTATTTGACGGTGTGCATTTGGCGTTTCAATACCAATATAAGGTTTGCCAGGAATCACTTCTGCTACACGAATCGCGCGGAACATTAAAGCACGGGCTAAATCTGTATCAATACTGGTTACTTTCGATGCTTTTACACCCGGTTGTAATTCAAGCTCATAGCGAGTCACCACAGGGCCAACTAACACATCTTGTACCGTAGCTTTGACATTAAAATTCTTTAATTGTTGTTCTATACGTGCGGATGTGTCTAAAATTTCTTCACGCGTAATGTCTTGAGCCTGTGTAGGACGATGCTCAAGTAAATCCAAGCTTGGTAATGGTGTTGTTGGTTTTTCACGTTTATTCGTTGGTTGTTGGAATGCTGGGTGAATAAGCGTATCAGAATACGGCTTATAGGTTGTTTCAGTTGCATTCTCAATATGAATTTCACGCTCTTTAACTGGAGAAGCTGTTGGCTCATTCAAGATCACTTTTAATGCATCTTCAGCATTTGAGGCTTTCGCACGCACTTCCATTTCGTGCAAACGCGCTTGCTCTTGTGCGGCAAACTGACGTGCCAATTCATCTTCTAAACCATCATTTTCTGATTCTAAAGGTTCATCATAAGTTGGATAAAGTGCGGTTGTATTTTCAGGTGTTTTAAGTGACACTTTTGGCATCACATTTTCTTCAAAAATGTCATCTGATTCATCCACACTTTGATGATTCACTTGCGGATTTTTCCATGTGGCTGAAAAATCTTCTTTTGTCGGTAATTCAACAGAAGAAACCGCAGAAATAGATACATTCGGTAAATTGTCTGATTCAACCGTGAAACCTTTAAACTTATCTTCTAATTTTTCAACATCTGCAGGCTCTGAAGCACTCGGTGAGGATAGTCCACTGATATTAATCAGTTGTTCTGGCTTAACAAAGGTATTCTCAGATACCTCCTCTTTTTTATCTTCCGCTGGTTCGCTTTCCAATTGAGAATCTGAGAAAGCGAGTTGTTGAGGTGTTTCAATCACAATTTGTTCAAGATCATCTACAGAAGTATGCTCTGTTTGCTCTTCTTCTGCCGGCTGATTTTTCATGGTTAGCCAATGGTAGAATTTCACAATTAAACGAATTAATGATGCACCAGAACAGAAAATAAAGCCCACTACCGCACAGATAAAGCCGACTAAAATACAGCCAAACTTGCCGAGTGTAGGATATAAGTTCACTACTAAACTGCCTCCAAATACACCACCAGCTAAATAGTAGTTCGTATTTGAAAGCAACAATGTGGCCATCATAGTTAAACCAACGATGAGAGCAATAAAACCAAAGGAACGTAATGCAATGCGAGTTGCCGAGAGAGAATGAACCGCTTTGGTTTTCAGTAAATAAATCGGTACGATAAAAATGACAAATGGAATGAGGTGACCAACATAGCCGAGAAAAACAAAAAACGCATCAATCAACCAAGCGCCAAAAGCACCGGCTTTATTGATAGTTTCAGTTTGAAAACTTGCTGTAGACCAAGAGTTATCTAATGGCGTATAGCTTGACCATGCCACGATTAAATATAAACCTAAAAGTGCGGTCAATCCGAGTAACAATTCTGCTAAATATTGTTTCGGTGTAAATCGTTTTGTAATTCGCTTAATCATTTTTATTTTAGTACGAGATAATTAGTTTGTTTCACTTCTTCCATGACGACATAAGTTCGAGTGTCATTCACACCGGGTAAGCGCAATAAGGTGGTACCCAATAATTTTCGATATGCCGCCATATCTGCTACACGTGTTTTGAGTAAATAATCGAAATCACCTGATACCAAATGACATTCGAGAATTTCATCAAGCGCTTGAATCGCAGCATTAAACTCTTCGAAAACATCAGGTTTACCACGCACAAGCGTGATTTCAACAATAACCAATAAAGGCGCATCCAGTAATTCAGGATTTAAAAGTGCCCGATAACCCATAATCACACCTTGTTTTTCTAAGCGTTTTACCCTTTCTAAACAAGGTGTTGGCGATAACCCCACTTTCTTTGATAAATCGATATTAGAGATTTTACCGTTGCGTTGTAATTCATTTAAGATTTTGATATCAATGCTATCCAACGCTTTATTTAATTTCTTTTCCATAACCTTTCCTTATGTATGGCGCATATTCTATCTAATTTATCAAAAACTTTCAGTAATCAGACAACAATAGGACAACGTTTTTTTAGAAATTATCCAAAATGGCGAGCGCATCAGCGAGTTTTTTCACCGTAAAAACTTCCATATTTTCAACCGCACTTTTCGGCTTATTGGCAAAAGGCACGATCGCGCGTTTAAAACCATGTTTTGCCGCTTCACTAATGCGTTCTTGACCACTGGTTACCGGACGAATTTCACCCGCTAACCCTACTTCACCAAAGACAACTAAATCTTGTGGCAATGGGCGATTACGAAAACTCGAAATTAATGCAAGTAATAACGCAAGATCAGCTCCAGTTTCCCCGACTTTTACCCCACCAACGACATTCACAAAAACATCTTGATCCGACATTTGTAATCCACCATGACGATGCAATACCGCAAGCAATAAGGCTAAACGATTTTGCTCTAACCCTACCGCCACACGACGCGGATTTGCAAGCATGGAATGATCCACCAATGCTTGAATTTCGACTAAAAGCGGACGCGTTCCTTCCCAAAGCACCATGACCGAACTGCCCGGTGTTTGTTCATCTCCTCGACTTAAGAAAATCGCTGATGGGTTTTTCACCTCTCGCAAGCCTTGCTCGGTCATACCAAATACGCCCAGCTCATTCACCGCACCAAAACGGTTTTTATGGCTACGTAACGTACGGAAACGGGAATCAGCCTCCCCTTCCAGCAATAACGAACAGTCAATGGCATGTTCCAATACTTTCGGACCCGCAAGAGTGCCGTCTTTCGTGACGTGTCCAACCATAATGATGGCGACTTGTCGAGTTTTCGCATAACGAGTCAGGAAAGAGGCACATTCACGCACTTGTGCCACACTTCCTGGAGAGGATTGAATATCCGAAAGATGCATAACCTGAATCGAGTCCACTACAATAATTTGAGGTTTTAACTGATCCGCTAGATTACAAATTTGCTCAACCGATGTTTCAGATAACATATTTAATTTATCTGTCGGCAAATTTAAGCGATTAGCACGCATCGCCACTTGTTGAAGTGACTCTTCCCCCGTCACATAAAGTGCGGTCATATTTTTTGCTAATCCGCACATGACTTGAAGTAACAAGGTACTTTTCCCCGCACCAGGATGTCCACCAATTAAAATGGCACTTCCCGGTACGATCCCGCCACCTAACACGCGATCTAATTCTTTAAATCCACTGGTGAAACGCGGTGTCTCTTGCAAACTAATTTCAGAAAGCGTTTGTATTTTTGCGCGAGTTTCTCCTGCATACCCGCTAAAACGATCATTTTTTGTGGAATTTGAGGCTGAAATTAACCGCACTTCACTAATCGTATTCCACGCCTTACAGGCAGAACACTGCCCTTGCCAGCGCGAAAATTCCGCGCCACAATCATTACATACATAAGCAGTTTTAGGAGCTTTTGCCATTTTTACTATCCTTTAGAGAAGCCGTTTTACGCCATCAACATCATTAAGCCAAGCATTCTTTCAAAATACGCGCGGCTCTTTAACAACGCTTTTAGCTTCTCAATAGTTTGAAAATTATCCTTTGTTTCACTATGAAAGGTAATCAAGCCTTTTATTTCATTAAGAAAAAATTGATTACTTGCTAATAACTCAGCTGATCGATTTTCTTCCAGTTTTTCAAACAGGGCTTTGTTGTCATCATAATAATGATAAAGATTGAAAAATGCGCCCACACGTTCAACAGTTTTCATAAAATCAAACGCAAACACATCAGTTGGAAATGAGAGGGTTTCTTCAATCAATTGCTGTTCCATTTTCATGACAGCACTTAATTGTTCGCGAGAATCAACCGCACTTCCCTCACGTTCCTCTTTTAAGAAATCACGCCATTTGTTTAACCAATCAATCAGCAGTGGTTTGCTACCTAATTGATAGCCTCGTTTCGCTTTGCTTGCTGAACTAAAATAAATATCCTGTTCAAAAGGTAAAAGTGAGACAAAATGGAAAAGATCTGAAACGAGCCCTTCTTTTAATTCAAATTCAATTTCACAAATAGGCTGTATTTTTTCTCCCGATAAAATTTTCCCTTGATCAAAGGCTACTTCAATTTTTGATGCACCAAACGCAATTAACCAGAAAGTGCGGTTAAAATCTGTTGAGAAAATCGGTTGTAATGTAGCGGAAGGTAAGTTTTCAAATGGATACAATGAGGTTAACTGTTCCGTTGTGGGTACTGAATTATCAGGTAGAGATAAATTGTATTCTGGACGGCTATGCAATCCACCAACCACTTTTCCGTCTGTTTTTAAAGTGAGTGTGAAATCATTATTTTCCTGACGGACACGCAATCCCATTTTTTGTTTAGCCAAAAAATGGTCAGGATAATCGAAATAGGTATTTCCCAGAAAGACTGTATTTTGCTCTAAAATATTGAATTGATTGAGATGTGTTTTTAGGGTATCGAAAGCATCAGAGGTAACTGCAAGCTTTAATTCAACTTCATTACTCATTTTATTTTTCCTTATCACTTTTAACTGTTTAAATATACAGATAATTTTATACAAATCAAGATCTTTTTCGTGTATTTCCTTATAAAATCAGGTAATATGCAACCGAAATTTTAACCCTTGTTATGGAGTAAAACACCTATGGCAATGAATAATATTCTCGGATTATTTGCCCATTCTCCTTTAAAACCACTGCAGAAACATTCTGACAAAGTGACTGAATGTTGTGATTTATTAATTCCATTCTTCCAACATACCTTTGTAAAACAATGGGATGATGCAGAAAAAACACGTCTAGACATTTCTCAATGTGAACGTGAAGCAGATAGTTTAAAACGCGAAATCCGTTTGAAATTGCCTCGCGGTTTATTTTTACCCATTGATCGTACCGACTTACTCGAATTAGTTACCCAACAAGACAAATTAGCTAACTATGCTAAAGACATTGCTGGTCGTATGATTGGTCGCCAATTTGGAATTCCTGAAGAAATGCAGGAAGAATTTTTGCACTATGTGAAACGTAGTTTAGATTCTATTCATCAAGCTCATTTAGTGATTGAAGAAATGGATAAACTACTTGAAACCGGTTTTAAAGGTCGTGAATTAAAGTTAGTAAACCATATGATTCAAGAGCTAGACAGCATTGAAGATGATACGGATCAAATGCAAATTAAATTGCGTAAAATGCTCTACACGATTGAAAGTCGTTATAACCCTATTGATGTAATGTTCTTATATAAAATCATCGAATGGGTAGGCGTATTAGCCGATCAAGCTCAACGTGTAGGATCTCGCATTGAATTGATGCTAGCCCGTTCCTAATTTTGACGACATTAACTACAACATAGGAAATCACTATGGAAATTATTAATGCATACGGTTCGTGGTTAGTCTTAATTACCGCGGTATTCGGTTTTTTTATGGCATTTGGTATTGGTGCCAACGACGTATCAAACTCAATGGGCACCTCGGTTGGTTCGGGTACCATTACAGCCAAACAAGCAATTATTATTGCCCTCATTTTTGAATCTGCCGGGGCTTATTTAGCCGGCGGTGAAGTAACAGAAACCATCAAAAGTGGTGTAATCGATCCCACTCAATTCGTCGAGATGCCTGATGTATTGGCATTAGGGATGCTTTCTGCACTCTTTGCATCGGGTGCTTGGTTGTTTATCGCGACAAAAATGGGTTGGCCTGTTTCTGGTACCCATACCATTATCGGAGCTTTAATTGGTTTTGCTTGTATTACAATTGGTCCAAGTTCTGTTGACTGGTCTACCATCGGTGGGATCGTTGGAAGTTGGTTTATCACTCCTGTGATTGCTGGGCTCTTAGCTTATACCATCTTTGCAAGTATCCAGAAGCTCATATTCGATACCGAAGAACCGCTGAAAAACGCACAAAAATATGGCCCTTACTACATGGCGATTACTGTATTCGTACTTTGTATCGTGACCATGGCGAAAGGGTTAAAACACGTTGGTTTAAATCTTTCCAACAATGAAACTCTCGTTATTTCATTACTTATCAGTGTTGTTGGTATGATTTTCTGCCATTTTTACTTCCGCAGTAACACCTTTACCGCAAAAGCAAGAAAAGGATCGTTCGGATCAGTAGAAAAGATTTTTAGTATCTTAATGCTTTTAACCGCTTGTGCAATGGCGTTCGCACATGGTTCTAATGACGTAGCCAATGCAATTGGTCCGCTTTCTTCTGTGGTATCAATCGTGCAAAATGGCGGGAAGATCCTGAGTGGTGGTGATTTAGCTTGGTGGATTTTACCTTTAGGTGCATTAGGTATCGCCGTTGGTCTTATCGCAATGGGACAAAAAGTAATGGCAACCGTAGGATCGGGTATTACCGATTTAACCCCAAGTCGTGGTTTTGCTGCACAATTTGCAACTGCGATGACTGTTGTTGTGGCATCTGGTACAGGTTTACCAATCTCCACTACACAAACCTTAGTGGGCGCAATCTTAGGTATCGGTTTCGCACGTGGTATTGCAGCGCTTAACTTAACGGTTATCCGTAATATCATTAGTTCATGGGTTGTGACATTACCTGCTGGTGCATTCTTTGCGATTGTGATTTTCTATATCCTTCGCGCGATTTTCCACTAGTATAATTATTAAAAGTGCGGTTATTTTTCATTTCATTTTCCGACCGCACTCTCTTCATGAGTCTAGGAAGTATTATGTCAAAAGTGAGCAAACTTTTATTTTCTTGTGTTCTATTGGGCTCAACCATTGGAACAGTACAGGCTGAAACGCAATATGTGACAGAAAATCTGAACACCTATTTACGCCGTGGTGCGGGCGATCAATTTAAGATCGCGGGCGCAATCCAATCTGGCGAAGCAGTAACCGTTTTGGAACAACAAGGGAAATACACCCTAATTCGTGATAATAAAAACCGTGAAGCTTGGATTTTAACTTCTGAACTGAGCTCTACACCAAGTAGCCGTGAAGAAAATCCAAAATTAAAAGCACAGGTTCAAGAGCTAACCTTAAAACTGAATCGCGTCGATTCCGATTGGCAGCAACGCACAAACGAAATTCAACGCCGTAGCAAACAAGCGGAACAACAAAGCAGTGAATTGCTTGAACAAAATTCACAACTTAAACGTGAATTAGAAATGACGAAAAATAAAAATCGTGATTTAGAAGCCATGCTTGATGCCAATAAACGTGAAATTGCGATTCAATGGTTTATTTATGGCGGTTCTGTGTTGGGCGTAGGTTTGTTAATCGGCCTTGTATTACCTCACATTTTACCTAGACGTAAACGCCGTGATAACTGGTAATGATTCATCGTTGAGGTAGGCATTTGCCTACCTTTTCTTTATATTTTGAAGGGAGAGAAAAATGGAAATTTATCTTGTCGGCGGTGCAGTACGTGATCAACTTCTAGGTTTGCCGATTAAAGATCGTGACTGGGTTGTCGTCGGAGCGACACCAGAAATGTTGTTAGCTCAAGGTTATCAACAAGTCGGCAAAGACTTCCCTGTTTTTCTCAATCCTGAAAACCATGAAGAATATGCACTCGCTCGTACAGAACAAAAATCAGGTAAAGGTTACACCGGATTTATTTGTGATTTTTCAGATGAGATTACGCTTGAACAAGATTTAATTCGCCGAGATCTTACTATCAATGCTATTGCACAAGACAAAGATGGCAAGCTGCACGATCCTTATCATGGTGTAGAAGATATTCACCAACGTATTTTACGTCATATTTCACCTGCATTTTCTGAAGATCCACTTCGTGTATTGCGTGTCGCACGCTTTGCGGCTCGCTTTCATCATTTAGGTTTCTCTATTGCAGAAGAAACCCTTAAATTAATGGCTGAACTCACTGAACAAGGCGAACTCGCCCACCTCACGGCTGAGCGCGTTTGGATGGAAACAGAAAAAGCATTAAACGAACCGCATCCTGAAATTTATTTTGAAACACTACATCAAGTCGGCGCACTCAAAGTGCTCTTCCCTGAAATTGCCGCCTTAGATGGTGTTCCGAATCCAGCCAAATATCATCCTGAAATTGACAGCTTTATTCATACCATGCTCGTATTGCAGCAAGCCGTTAAACTCACAGAGAATACGAATTTGAATAAAAGTGCGGTCCGTTTTGCCGCAATTTGTCATGATCTTGGCAAAGCCCTTACACCAAAAGAAATGTGGCCAAGTCATCATGGTCATGAAAAAGCGGGGATTAAACCAACTCGTTCATTATGCAAACGTCTTAGAGTGCCTAATTATATTCAAGAATTATCCGAGTTAACTTGTGAATATCACACGCATGTGCATAAAGCCTTAGAACTTCGCCCTGAAACAGTGGTGAAACTCTTTAATACGTTTGATGTTTGGCGTAAACCTCAGCGCTTCGAAGAATTTCTATTAGTATGTTTATCTGATACTCGCGGGCGAACGGGATTTGAAAATAAAGAATATCCGCAAATTGATTATCTCAAAGCGCTTTATCAAGCCGCCCTTGCTGTTGATGTACAGCAAGTCATTGCAGATGGTTTTGAAAAACAAGGTATTCGAGATGAATTAACGCGTCGAAGAATTACCGCGGTGAAAGCGGAGAAAACACGCTTAAATGCTTAATCCAGCTTTACTAAAAGTAAACTACCCCTTACAATATGTGCAATTTTTTAGTAAATATTTTGTTATGAAATTATTAAAATCTCTT
Organism: Haemophilus parainfluenzae; assembly: GCF_014931415.1. Classification (NCBI taxonomy): domain Bacteria; kingdom Pseudomonadati; phylum Pseudomonadota; class Gammaproteobacteria; order Pasteurellales; family Pasteurellaceae; genus Parahaemophilus; species Parahaemophilus parainfluenzae. Next base: position 1,766,136 of record NZ_CP063121.1, read on the forward strand.
CTAGCACCTGTATTTGCAAGTGTGATCTTATCCGCTTGTACTCTTGATGCAGAGCGCCCAACAGATGTTCAACATATCGATAAAAACGATATTACGTGGCAACAACACCTCAAAAAAATCAAACAAATTCAATCTTATAGCACCAAAGGACAAATTGGTTATATCAGTCCACAAGAGCGTTTTTCGAGCCGCTTTGAATGGCAATATCAAAACCCGAAAGCCTATAAGTTAAAACTTTATTCTCTGATCAGCAAAACAACGCTAACCATGGAAATGCATCCAAATGGCATGACCATTTCAGATAATAAAGGCAACCAACAATCTGATAAAAACGCCAAATTATTGTTACGAGAAATCATCGGAATGGATGTGCCATTAGAGCATTTATCTTATTGGTTAAAAGGTCAGCCAGCGGATAACGCGGATTATCAAGTTGGAACTAATCATCTTTTATCCGAATTTAGCTACCCGCTTGATGGTTCGATTTGGACAGCTGATTATCTAAGCTATCATCCAGATAATTCGATGCCTGAAAATATTCTGTTAAAGAATAAAAGTACATCACAAACCCTAAAAATTCGTGTGGATGAATGGGCGTTCTAATGAAAACACATCACTTTTCAACCGCACTTTCAACTTCTCTTGGAAAGCCTAACCGCTTTCCAAGCCCCGCAAAACTCAATTTATTTCTCTATATAAACGGTAAACTGCCAAACGGCTACCACGAATTACAAACGCTTTTCCAATTTCTTGATTTCGGCGATTGGCTCACCATTGATATTCGCCAAGATAAACAAATCCACATCACACCAGAAATTCCTGGCTTACCTCTAGAACAAAATTTAATCTATCGTGCAGCGACACTACTACAGGAAAAAACAGGCTGTACGCTCGGTGCCACAATTCATTTAGATAAAATTCTGCCAATGGGCGGGGGTATTGGTGGCGGTTCATCCAATGCGGCAACTACCCTCCTTGCTTTAAACTATTTATGGCAAACCCATTTATCTATTGATGAACTTGCTGAGCTCGGACTAAAACTTGGCGCAGATGTCCCCATCTTTGTTCATGGTCAAGCCGCTTTTGCAGAAGGCGTAGGTGAAAAAATCCAATACTGTGAACCACTAGAAAAATATTATGTGGTACTAAAACCTGAAACTGCGATCTCTACTGCGGTGGTTTTTAGCGATCCCGATTTGCCTCGCAATACAGAAAAAAGATCCCTTGCCGAACTTTTGAATCAACCGTTTGCAAACGATTGCGAAAAAGTCGTGCGAACTCAATATCCTAAAGTTGAAAAAGCCCTACTATGGTTGCTACAATATGCACCAGCCAGATTAACCGGAACCGGGGCTTGTGTTTTTGCTGAATTTGATGATGAAAAATCAGCACAAGCTGTTTTCCAACAAAAACCGAAGGAATTTTTCGGCTTTGTTGCTAAAGGATTAAACGTTTCACCATTACATGTGATGTTGAAACAACTCTCGACCAACCAATCTATCTACACTCAACCTGAGGTTATATAAAATGCCAGACATTAAACTCTTTGCTGGAAATGCTACGCCTGAGCTAGCGAAAAAGATTTCTGAACGTCTTTACATTTCATTAGGCGATGCCACTGTTGGACGCTTTAGCGATGGTGAAATCCAAGTGCAAATTAATGAAAATGTGCGTGGTGCAGACGTGTTTATTATTCAATCTACTTGTGCACCAACGAATGACAACCTGATGGAATTGATTGTAATGGTTGATGCTTTACGTCGTGCATCTGCCGGCCGTATTACTGCCGTTGTTCCTTATTTTGGTTATGCTCGTCAAGATCGTCGTGTACGTTCTGCTCGTGTGCCAATCACTGCAAAAGTGGTAGCTGATTTACTTTCAACTGTAGGGATTGACCGTCTATTAACTTGTGACTTACACGCAGAGCAAATCCAAGGTTTCTTTGATGTGCCTGTTGATAACGTATTCGGTTCACCAGTTTTACTTGATGATATCTTGAAGAAAACAGATCTTGTCAATCCTATCGTTGTTTCTCCAGATATCGGTGGTGTGGTTCGTGCTCGTGCAGTAGCGAAATTATTAAATGATACAGAGATGGCGATTATCGATAAACGTCGTCCACGTGCAAACGTATCACAAGTTATGCATATTATCGGGGATGTTGCAGATCGTGATTGTATCCTTGTAGATGATATGATTGATACAGGTGGTACATTATGTAAAGCGGCCGAAGCATTAAAAGAACGCGGTGCAAAACGCGTATTTGCTTACGCAACCCACGCCGTTTTCTCTGGTGCAGCTGCACAACACTTAGCGAGCGATGCCATTGACGAAATCGTGGTAACGGATACTGTTCCACTTTCACCTGAAATGAAAGCACTTGGTAAAGTACGCGTGCTGACTCTTTCAACTATGCTTGCTGAAGCAATTCGTCGTATCAGCAATGAAGAATCTATTTCAGCAATGTTTGAATAATTCTTTCGCTTAGCATTCATTTTAAAAGTGCGGTCAGAAAATCCAGTGTTTTTTGACCGCACTTTTTTTATGCTGCAACTAAAAATAAGGCAAAAAAAAGTGCCCCACTGGGGCACTACTCGGAAAGCAAAATAGATGTCGGCTATTTAAAAATAGCACTTGTTTTTAGTGATTTAAGAATACGGCAAAGCCCTTTATATTGCAAATAGCAATGTTCAGATTTGTGAGCTAAATCACGCTTTTTCTTCACTTTTTTATGTTTAATCGTTTTCGTATAAAAAAAGAGGAGCATACTGCTCCTCTTCTCTAGAAATAGAATTAAATTAACCGTTAATAAATTTTTCGCCTAATTCAATATCTGCACGCAATGTTGGTAACATTGCTTCTAAAGCGTCTTGTTCAAATTTGCTTAAGGTACCGATTGGTAAAATTTCTTCTACACCTTCTTTACCTAAACGTACAGGTTGAGCGAAGAAACGTGCGTATTTACCATCACCTTCTACATAAGTACATTCAACCACAGTTTCGCCACTTAAGCCTTTCACTAATGAACGCGCAAAACGTGCTGCAGCTTGAGCCATAGAAAGTGTCGCAGAACCGCCACCTGCTTTTGCTTCAACCACTTCAGTACCTGCATTTTGGATACGTTTTGTTAATGGTGCAATTTCCTCTTCTTTCCACTCAGCATATTGAACTTGTGAAAGTAATGGAAGAATCGTCACACCTGAGTGGCCGCCAATTACCGGTACGCTTGTACGAGAAACATTTAAGCCTTTTAATTCAGATACGAATGTTTCAGAACGTAACACGTCTAAAGTGGTGACACCGAATAATTTACGTTTGTCGTAAACACCCGCTTTTTTCAATACTTCTGCAGCAATCGCAACAGTCGTATTCACAGGGTTGGTGATAATACCTACACAAGCTTTTGGACAAGTTTTTGCAACATGTTCAATTAAGTTACGCACGATACCCGCATTGATGTTGAAAAGATCTGAACGATCCATACCCGGTTTACGTGCAACCCCTGCAGAAATTAAAACGACATCAGCACCTTTAAGTGCAGGTGTTGGATCTTCTCCCGCAAAACCTTCTACTTTCACCGCTGTTGGAATATGACTCACATCTTTAGCCACACCTGGTGTCACTGGTGCAATATCATAAAGTGCTAATTCACTTTCAGCGGGTAATTGTAATTTAAGTAATAAGGCTAATGCTTGACCAATACCGCCTGCTGCGCCCAATACTGCAACTTTCATAAAATACTCCTCATGTATTAATTAATCCTAACTAGGTAGAATTTTAAAGTCTTAGTCATTAAATTACAAACAGAGAAATTCAATAATGCGATCTAGCTCAAACTTTTCAAACGGCAAATTTATTTTAATTGCTTAAAATGAATTTTTATGCAATTCTTATGCAAATTCCCCTATATGAGAATAACTATGTCAGATCAATTAACAAAAGCATTTAAAGAACTGCTCCATCAAGAACGATTTGCTTCTCAGAGTGAAATCGTTGACGCCTTAAAAAACCAAGGATTTCAAAGCATTAACCAGTCTAAAGTTTCACGTATGTTAAGCAAATTTGGAGCGGTTCGTGCGAGAAATACTAAAATGGAAATGGTGTATTGCTTACCAAGCGAATTAAGTGTCCCCGCCACCAGTAGCCCATTAAAAAATTTGGTTTTGGATATTGATCACAATGATTTCGTTATCGTCATTAAAACCTCTCCGGGTGCTGCGCAGTTGATTGCCCGCTTATTGGATTCCATTGGTAAACCTGAAGGCATTTTAGGTACGATTGCTGGAGATGACACCATTTTTGTGACCCCCACAAAAGAGACAACCATCAAATCGCTTCTAGAGCAAATTCAAACGCTTTTTGAAAGCAGCCTATAATGAATATCTTATTGACCGGTGGAACGGGATTTGTAGGAAAAGCTTTAGTTGAAGCGCTACTGTCACGTGGCGATAGTGTTACAGTACTGACTCGCTCCATTGAAAAAGCTCAAGCGATTTTTCCTGAAAAAACACTGCAATTTTTGACCGCACTTTCCACACTCAAAGACTTAAATGAATTTGATGCGGTCATTAATCTTGCCGGTGAACCAATCTTTGATAAAAAATGGACAGTTCAACAAAAAGAGAAACTTTGTCAAAGTCGCATTGATTTAACACAACAGATTGTTCAACTTATTAATCAAAGTAAATATCCCCCAGTCTTGATTTCAGGTTCTGCAACGGGAATTTATGGAAACTGTGGTGAAGATGAGATCACCGAAGACACAAATCCAAGTACTCAATTTACCGCTCAGCTTTGTATTGATTGGGAAAATGCAGCAAAACAAGCTAACACAAGAGTCTGTTTAGTGAGAACCGGATTAGTGCTTTCTCCAAAAGGCGGAGCTTTAGCAAAAATCCTTCCGCTCTATCGCTTCGGATTAGGCGGCAAATTAGGGAATGGTGAGCAATATTGGAGCTGGATTGCATTAGAGGACATGGTAGAAGGCCTTCTCTTCTTACTTGACCATAATGATTGTGAAGGTGCATTTAATTTTACTGCGCCACATCCTGTTAAAAACAAGACATTCAACCAATTATTAGGTCAAGCACTACATCGACCTTGTTTTGCTCAAGTGCCTCAATTTTTACTCACTTCTCTTCTCGGTGAACGCGCTTGCATTCTATTAGACAGTCAGAATGCCTATCCAAAACATTTGTTAGATTGCGGATTTACATTCCAATACTCAGAATTAAGTGATTACTTTCACAAAATACTTTAAAAAACAAAAGGCTGGTCAAAACCAGCCTTTATTATTTTCCATCGCCATTAAGCTAAATATTCTAAAAATTCCCCTACCGTGTGGAAGGATCCAAATACCAGCACAATGTCATTTTTACCCGCTTCTTTAACCGCACTTTGTACACCTTCAGCTACAGAATCTTCAGAAACACTTTTTGCTGATGGGCAAACTGTTGTTAATTTTGCATTTAGGTCATCGCCAGATTGACCACGGTAACCGCCTAATGTGACACAATACCATTGGTCAATAACAGAAGTAAGTTGGGTAAACACCGACTCCGCATCTTTATCTTTTAACATACCGCAAACGGCAATGATACGACCTGAAATCTGTGCTTTAAGTGCGGTCAATTTTTCGGCTAAATATTTTGCCGCATGAGGATTATGCCCCACATCGATAATCACTTTTGGTAACTGTGAATAAGGGACATTCAAGCGTTCTGCCAGTTTTTCTAGCTGATTACCTTTCAATTGTTGGAAACGACCAACTAATTCCACTTCAATTAATGAACGTTTAATGGTCTCGACAGAAATATCAAAAGGTAATTGCTCAACAGCCGCCAAAGCGGTTGCTGCATTGGCTAATGGAATTTGGCAAAATGGCAGATTTTCTAACCGCACTTTGTTGCTCTGCCACATCCAAGTTTGCTCATTGGCTTTAAACGACCAATTAACATCTCGGCGTGAAACGTAGCAATGTAATTTCTCCGCTTGTTCTAACATAGGTTGCGGAACATTTGGCTCGCCAATCACAACAGGTTTATTCGCACGAAAAATACCCGCTTTTTCAAAGCTAATTTCTTCACGTGTTGAACCCAGAAAATCTGTATGATCAATATCAATACTGGTGATAACCGCCAGATCATTATCCACAATATTCGTTGCGTCCAAACGCCCACCAAGCCCCACTTCCAAAATCACGACATCAAGCTTCGCTTGTTTAAATAAATGCAAAGCCGACAACGTGCTAAATTCAAAATAAGTGAGAGACTGCGTTTTATGTTTTTCGATAAAATCAAAAGAAGCGGTATGCATTTCATCCGGCAAGTCTTGGTTTTGAATACGAACCCGCTCGTTATAACGCAATAAATGAGGTGAGGAATACACACCCACACGCAAACCATGATTTAACAAAATGGTTTCAAGCAAACGGCAAGTCGTACCTTTGCCATTTGTGCCCCCTACCGTGATCACATAAGGTGCGGGATTCAAAAGGTCCAGTTCTTCTGCCACTAACTTAATACGCTCTAGCCCTAAATCAATCGCTTTGAAGTGACTGTTTTCCAAATAAGAAAGCCACTCAGCGAGTGGCGAAGTGGCTTTTAAATTCATTGTATTAGGCATTTTCAACAACTTCTACTTCAACAAAAGGTGAAGGTTGATTGGTGAGTTTGCTTAAAAGGTTTCCAAGGGTTGAACGCATTTCTGAACGTTTCACGATCATATCAATCGCCCCTTTCTCAAGTAAGAATTCACTACGTTGGAAGCCTTCTGGTAATTTCTCACGTACAGTTTGTTCGATAACACGTGGGCCTGCAAAACCAATTAATGCTTTTGGCTCGGCGATGTTTACATCACCTAACATGGCAAAACTTGCAGATACCCCACCTAATGTTGGGTCGGTTAATACCGAAATAAACGGCACACCTTTTTCACGCATTTTTGCCAACACCGCACTGGTTTTCGCCATTTGCATTAAGGAGAAAAGTGCTTCTTGCATACGTGCACCACCACTCGCAGAGAAACAAACAAACGGACAATTTAATTCCATTGCTTTTTCCGCCGCTTTCACAAATTTTGCACCCACAACCGATCCCATTGAGCCGCCCATGAAGCTAAAGTTTGAAGCAGCAACAACAATAGGCATATTGTAAAGTGTACCGGTCATTGTGATTAATGCATCTTTTTCACCGGTTTCTTTTTGTGCAGCAGTAATACGATCTTTATATTTTTTTAAATCTTTAAATTTAAGAATATCTTTTGGTTCTAAATCAGCCGATAATTCTTGGCTTGAACCTTCATCTAACAAGGCTAAAAGGCGCTCACGAGCATCAATACGCATATGATGACCGCATTTTGGACAAACATATAAATTACGTTTTACTTCTTCACCGTAAAGAACTTGTTCACAAGAGGTACATTTTGTCCAAACCCCTTCTGGTACATTAGCTTTACGTGATGCAGAGGAAGAGGTTCCTTTGCTAAAAATTCTATCAATCCAGCTCATTTTTTACCTTTTTTATTAACTAGAAAAGTTTGCGTATTTAATCATAATTTAGCGAAATTTGCTAGTCAGATGAGATTATCTTCTAAAAACAATGGTCCTAAATTTTTCTGTGGAATCGCAAATTTTTCAGGATAAATCACATTGACTAAATACAGGCCTTCTGGTTTCGCTGTTGGCGCGGCCAATTTACGATCTTTTTGTTCTAACAACCATTTCATCCACTCAACGGGTTGATTGCCTGCACCGACTTCAATTAAGCTTCCTACAATGTTACGCACCATGTGATGCACAAAGGCATTAGCTTGAATATCCACAATAATGTACTGCCCTTTTCGCACGACATTTAAATGATGCACATTTCGCCAAGGGGTATTCGACTGACATTGTGCCGCGCGGAAAGAGGAAAAATCATTTTCACCCAATAAGAACTGCCCCGCTTGGTGCATTTTCTTTTCGTCTAAATCTAAATGGCAATGAGTAATCCCTTCCGGCAAAATGGCTGAACGTAATTTATTGCAATACAAGATATAGCGATAACGACGCGCGGTTGCAGAAAAACGGGCGTGAAATTCATCATCCACCACTTTTGCCCAACTCACTGAAATGTCATCAGGCAAATTTGCATTAGTCCCAAATACCCAAGCTTTTTCAGGGCGAACAGCGGTAGTTTCAAAATGCACCACTTGTCCTGTGCCATGTACACCAGAGTCTGTTCTGCCCGCACAAAACACTTCAATTTTTTCATTTGCCACGAAAGATAACGCTTTTTCTAATTCTTCTTGTACACTGCGCACTTTCTCTTGTCGCTGCCAGCCACAATACTGTTTTCCGTTATATTCAATACCTAAGGCTATCTTCATTGGAAAATACTCCTAAAACGATTTCAAATTTGACCGCACTTTGCCCGAAAAGAAAAAACACCAATAACTCATCATTATTGGTGTTCTTATCACAAGCTAAAAATTAAGCACGTTTGAAGTCAATGTGAACCAATTTTGGTTTGAATGGGTGACGTTGCATTGCTTGAACTTTCACTGCAACTTCTTTACCTTCAACCACTAAAGTGATTACATCGCTATAGAAAGAATCGTGAGCTTGTGCGTTGTTTAATTCATCGTGATTTAAGATGATTGAAACAGGTGCTTCGCTGCCACCATAAATGATTGCAGGGATTTGACCGTTGTGACGCAGGCGGCGGCTCGCACCCTTACCTTGCGCTTGACGAACTTCAGCGTTAAATTTAAATGCCATTTTAATGTTCTCTTGATTAAAAGTTTAAAATAAAAAATTGCAGGCGACCCAGCAATTTTCCTAAATTTGCTCAAAGACAAACTTTGAGAGCGACGGATTATAAAATATTCAGCCCCACAATGCAAATTTACGCAGCAAATTTTTTCTAGGCTTTTCAAGGCAAAGCGATTAAAATGAACCCCAATTTTTAATTAATTTTAACTAACTGATTGTAAGTGGGTTTCAAATGGAATTTCTTATCAGCTTTTTTACCGATTACGGTTATTGGGCGGTGCTATTTGTTCTGATTATTTGTGGCTTTGGTGTACCCATTCCAGAAGATATCACGCTTGTCTCCGGCGGTGTGATTGCTGGTCTCTATCCTGAAAGCGTCAATTCCCACTTAATGTTAGTCGTGAGTATGATTGGCGTACTTGCCGGTGATTCAACCATGTACTGGCTTGGTCGCATTTACGGCACACGAATTCTTCGTTTCCGCCCAATGCGTAAAATCGTCACATTAGAACGCCTCAAAATGGTACGTGAAAAATTTGACCAATACGGCAACCGTGTTCTATTTGTTGCTCGTTTCTTACCAGGCTTACGCGCACCAATTTATATGGTTTCTGGCATTACCCGCCGCGTCAGCTACACCCGCTTTGTATTAATTGATTTCTGCGCCGCAATTATTTCTGTGCCAATTTGGGTTTACCTTGGCGAATTTGGTGCGAAAAACTTAGATTGGTTACACGAACAAATTCAAAAAGGCCAACTCGTGATTTATATCCTAATCGGTGTTTTAGCTCTGTACCTATTTTGGAAATGGAAAAAAGCGAAGAAATCCAAAGCTAACTAATCTCATATAATTCAATAAAAAGTGCGGTAAAAAAACAACATCGTTTTCTACCGCACTTTTTTCATTCCAACTAAGCTTTAGCGGCTAAATATCGTTCCACCGTATCCACAATCGCTTGTGTTTGTGGATCGATTTCGATATTCACTAAATCGCCAATTTGCCGTTTGCTAATCAGGGTTCGATGTAGGGTTTCTGGAATTAAATTCACGCAGAATTCATCGTCTTTTACTTCACCGATAGTAAGACTGATACCGTCAATCGCAATAAATCCTTTTGTTAGGATATATTTCATCACATCTTTATTAGGCAATTTAAACCAAACCTGACGATTGTTTTCGCTTTCGATAATTTGTGAAACGCTTGCGGTACAATAAACGTGACCAGATAAAATATGTCCACCAATTTCTGCGCCCATTTGCATTGCGCGTTCGATATTCACAAAATCCCCGGCTTTTAAGCCGCCGAGATTGGTGATGCGCAAGGTTTCTTGCATTAAATCAAAGCTGACAAGATCATCGTGAATTTCAGTCACTGTTAAGCACACACCGTTATTCGCCACGGATGCACCGATTTCTAAGCCTTTTCGCATTTCAGCTGGTAATTTTACGATCTGTGTTCTAAAATCATCGCTGTCTTTAATTGCATAAATTTGGGCGATGCCCTGTACAATACCCGTAAACATTATTATTCCTTCATTAAAAATTTTTCCAATATTATAGCAAAATTTATGAATTCTCGTCTTTTTTCTCAATACCGTATTGATATTCAAAAACTTATCCGAATTGCGACACCTATCGGGCTTGCCCAGTTAGCTCAAACTGGCATGGGTACCGTGGATGTGATTATGGCGGGGCGTGTGAGCTCGGCTGATGTAGGCGGTGTCGGTATTGGTGCCTCCATTTGGCTACCTTTGGTGCTTTTCGGTCAAGGCTTATTACTCGCCTTGCCACCAACAATTTCCTATTTAAATGGATCTGGACAGCGCCATCGCATTGCTCACCAAGTGAGACAAGGCCTTTGGATTTCATTTTTAGTGATGATTCCCCTTGCACTCATCATCTATCATAATGATTTCATATTACAGTTTATGAATATGGATGCCCACATGGCAGATGTGACGATGAATTATTTGCGTGCGATGGTGTGGGGCTTACCTGCCTATTTATTGCTGATTAATTTCCGCTGTTTGAATGATGGCATTGCTAAAACAAAACCCGCCATGGTGATTACCTTCATGGGGTTAATGCTGAACATTCCGCTGAATTATATGTTTATTTACGGCAAATTTGGTGCGCCTGCATTGGGCGGTGTCGGTTGTGGTGTGGCAACGGCTATTGTCAACTGGGCAATGGCAATCTTAATGATTACCTACTCTGCCAAAAACTATAATGAACGTAGTTTGAAAGTCTTTGAAAAGATTATTGAAAAGCCAGACATCAAAACACTGAAAAAATTGACCGCACTTGGCTTGCCTATTGCCATTGCTCTGTGCAGTGAAGTATCACTCTTTGCGTTAAGTAGTTTGTTACTTTCCCCATTAGGTGCGGATGTGGTCGCCAGCCACCAAATTGCCTTAAATACCAGTGCCGTAGCCTTTATGTTCCCCATGTCTATTGCGATGGCTGCTACCATTTTAGTGGCGCAAGAACTGGGTAATCACGCACCACAAAAAGCCAAAATTATGGCTCACGCGGCTATTATTCTTGGCTTGATTGTGGCAAGTGTATTGGCGTTGGTGATTTGGGTATTTAGTGCAGAGATTGCCGCATTAATTGTAGGCGATAATGCTACTGTTATTGCCCTTTCAGGCAGCTTATTAGCGATGGCTGCGATTTATCAATTTTCAGATTCAGTGCAAGTCGTCGTGAGCGGTATTTTACGTGGCTATAAAGACACTAAAATTATCCTTTATATCACGTTACTTGCCTATTGGGGCGTGGGTATCCCTGTTGGTTATATTCTTTCCCGCACGGATTGGATTGTTCCAAGCATCGGTGCAAAAGGTTTCTGGGTTGCCTTTATCATTGCATTAACCATTGCAGCGGCTTTACTCTTTATGCGTATGCGAAAAATCCAATCACAATCTGATGAAGCCATTATTCAACAGTTAGAAAGATTGAAATAGTTAAAGTAAAAAGTGCGGTCGAATTTGACCGCACTTTTGTCTTCTACCTATTTAAATACTTTAGCAAATCCCAGTAATACATTTCGGTCATAGTCATAAAATTCATATTTATCCAAAAGTACATCATTCCAACAATAATTTTTCTTATCTGTACTTTTTATAAAATAATGACCAGGTTTAGCAATAAGAAATGATGAGAAATCCTCAGAAAAAATAACAAACTCACCACTATAGTATGAGATTAATGACCCTGCACATTTTTTAAAAAATCTATTATTTGAACGTGATTTCATAACAATAGGTGGGATATTTTCATTTTTTATATGATTTAAATCATCATAACTAAAGACTACAGGAATAGCGTACAAACAATCGAATTCTTTAAGGAATCCAGATATATATAAATCAGTTCTACACTCATCGGAATAATCATCATCTAGAAACTCTATAAATTTATACTTCCTAAAATTTTTATAATTATACTCTTCTTTATCAAAGTTAATTAAGTACTTATAGTTATTGAATACTTTTTCTATCTCATCTTCAAAAAATAAAATATCATTTTTATCTAATGTTTTTTTATAATCTTCATACCAAGAATTACTCTCCATATACCGCCTCAAAATTCGCCATTCTATATCAATTAGATTAAGCACTTATTTAATTTATTATTCGGATTACTTACAACGTGACACACTAAGAAGTATATCCCATCAAAATTTGATAACATAAAAAGTGCGGTCGAATTTGACCGCACTTTTGTCTTTTACATCACCACCACATCAAACTGTTCTTGGTTGTAGTACTGCTCTGTTTTGACCTGAACCTGTTTGCTGATGAACATTTCGATCTCTGGCAATAAACCATGCGATTCTTCTTTGATTAAGTAATCCGCTACAGCTGGAGAGGCATAAACCACAAATTGTTCACTCGAGAATAAGTGGTTAACGCGAATAATCTCTCGCATAATTTCATAGCATACCGTTTCGACAGTTTTCACGCGTCCACGACCTTGGCAAGTTGGGCATTCATCACACAAAATGTGCTCTAAACTTTCACGTGTGCGTTTACGGGTCATTTCCACTAAACCAAGTTGAGTAAAACCATTCACATTGGTTTTTACGCGATCTTTTGATAGCGCTTCTTCCAAGGATTCAATCACGCGATTACGATGCTCATCGGTTTGCATATCAATAAAATCAATTATGATAATACCGCCTAAATTACGCAGTTGTAGCTGCTGTGCAATGGCTTTAGTGGCTTCAATATTGGTGTTAAAAATTGTTTCATCTAAATTTCGATGACCGACGAATGCACCGGTATTGATATCAATGGTCGTCATGGCTTCGGTTTGCTCAATAATGAGATAGCCGCCAGATTTTAAATTCACGCGTTTTTCAAGTGCATTTTGAATACCACGTTCTACACCATAAATATCAAAAATCGGCTGACTGCCCGTATAAAGCATTAATTTCTCACTTAATTCTGGCATAAATTCATCGGTAAATTCTTTCACTTCGTTAAAACAAAGTTTGGAATCAATATGAATTTTCTCTAAATTGGCGCCGATAAAATCACGCAAAATACGCTGTGGCAATGCGGGTTCACCATAAATTTTAGAACGGGTTGGATATTTGCCTTTACGCTCAAGTACTTTACGCCATAAACGTTTTAAAAATTCCGCATCTTGGCGCAATTCTTCTTCTGTTGCGCCTTCGGTGGCGGTACGAATAATAAAACCGCCTAACTCATCACAAAAAGGCTCAACAAGCGCTTTTAATCTTGCTCGCTCTTCTTCACTTTCAATACGTTGTGAGACACCAACATGGCTATTTTCAGGCATAAAGACGAGATAACGAGAAGGCAATGTAATATCTGTAGTTAATCTTGCACCTTTGGTGCCCAAAGGATCTTTTACCACTTGTACTACGATATCCTGTCCTTCGCGTACGAGTTCAGAAATGCTTTTTGCTCGGAATTGCTTTTGTTCGTTCACATCCACACACTCGGTATGTGAAACAATATCAGAAGCATGCAAAAATGCGGCTTTTTCTAAACCGATATCCACAAACGCAGACTGCATCCCCGGTAAAACACGGGTGACTCGCCCTTTATAAATATTCCCCACGATGCCACGTTTGGCTTGACGTTCAATATGAACCTCTTTTAAAACCCCCGTTTCCACCAGCGCAACGCGGGTTTCATTGGGCGTAACATTCATTAATAATTCAACAGAATTCATTTTTTCGACCTTAGTTTTAATGGTATAAGTCTATCGAAAAGGAAAATAGAATAATAGACCCAAATAAGGTAAAATATGACCTTTCTCAAATTTTCATGACTTTTTTTGAGGTATTTAATGTTTGGTTTAGACCCAACACTTATTACTTTTAGTATTTATATTTTCGGCATGATTTTAATCGGTGTCCTTGCCTATTATTATACAAACAACTTATCCGATTATATTTTAGGCGGCCGTAAACTCGGAAGTTTTGTGACAGCGATGTCTGCTGGAGCATCTGATATGTCCGGCTGGTTATTAATGGGCTTGCCGGGTGCGGTGTATGTATCTGGCCTGGTTGAAGGTTGGATCGCCATTGGTTTAATCCTTGGGGCTTATTTTAACTGGTTGCTCGTAGCTGGTCGTTTACGGATCTATACCGAATTTAACAACAATGCACTCACATTACCGGAATATTTCCACCATCGCTTTGGTACATCACATAATCTCTTAAAAATTGTGTCTGCAACAATCATCCTAGTATTCTTCACCATTTATTGTGGTTCCGGTGTGGTTGCAGGGGCGAAATTATTCCAAAACCTATTCTCAGTCGACTATTCCACAGCCATTTGGTACGGCGCATTAGCGACCATCGTCTATACCTTTATCGGTGGATTTTTAGCCGTAAGCTGGACGGATACCATTCAAGCTACATTAATGATTTTTGCACTGATTTTAACGCCTCTCTTTATCTTTTTAAGTTTGGGTGATGCATCACAATTTACTGAAGTGCTACATCAAGCAGAAATCGCAGCAAATAAAGACTTTACCGATTTATTTAGTTCTACTACACCATTAGGTTTATTAAGTTTAGCGGCTTGGGGCTTAGGTTATTTTGGTCAACCGCATATCCTTGCGCGCTTTATGGCTGCTTACTCGGTGAAATCTCTCATTAAAGCACGCCGCATCAGTATGACATGGATGGTGATTTGTCTTGCCGGTGCAATTGGTATTGGCTTCTTCGGTATTCCTTATTTCTTTGCTAACCCCAATGTAGCTGGCGTGGTAAATAATGAACCAGAACAAGTATTTATTGAACTGGCTAAATTGCTCTTTAATCCATGGATTGCCGGTATTCTACTCTCTGCGATTTTAGCGGCAGTAATGAGTACACTTTCCGCTCAATTATTAATTTCTTCAAGTTCTATCACTGAGGATTTTTATAAAGGTTTTATTCGTCCAAAAGCTTCTGAAAAAGAATTAGTTTGGCTAGGTCGTGCAATGGTTTTAGTTATCGCGGGCATTGCGATTTGGATTGCACAAGATGAAAACAGCAAAGTATTAAAACTCGTTGAATTTGCCTGGGCGGGCTTTGGTTCTGCATTTGGTCCTGTCGTGCTTTTCTCCTTATTCTGGAAACGCATGACTTCATCAGCAGCGATGGCTGGCATGGTTGTCGGTGCAGTGGTTGTCTTTGCTTGGAAATCGGTGATTCCTGAAACCAGTGAATGGTTTAATGTCTATGAAATGATCCCAGGATTCATCCTTGCTAGCTTGGCGATTATTGTGGTTTCTCTCCTTTCCGCAGAACCTGAAAATGAAGTAAAAGAAACCTTTGAGAAAGCAGAAAAAGCCTATAAGGAAGCAAAATAATGATTGATTTTCGTCCTTTTTATCAACAAATTGCCACCACAAATTTATCTGCTTGGCTAGAAACATTGCCTTTGCAGTTAAAAGAATGGGAAAAACAAACCCATGGTGATTATGCAAAATGGTCAAAAATCGTGGACTTTCTCCCTGATTTGCAGGCAGATACTATCGATTTAAAAAATGCGGTGAAATCTGACCGCACTTCCCCTCTTTCAGAGGGCGAAAAACAACGCATTGTCCATCATTTGAAACAATTGATGCCGTGGCGAAAAGGACCTTATCATTTATTTGATATTCACGTAGATTGCGAATGGCGTTCTGATTTCAAATGGGAGCGAGTTTTGCCTCATCTGGCACCATTAAAAGATCGTACCATTTTAGATGTGGGCTGCGGTAGCGGCTACCATATGTGGCGAATGGTTGGTGAAGGTGCAAAAATGGTCGTTGGTATTGATCCAACCGAACTTTTCCTTTGCCAATTTGAAGCCGTTCGAAAATTATTAAATAACGATCGTCGAGCGAACTTAATCCCATTAGGTATTGAAGAAATGCAACCACTTGCGGCATTTGATACCGTATTCTCAATGGGCGTGCTTTATCATCGTAAATCACCGCTTGATCATCTCACTCAACTAAAAAATCAATTAGTAAAGGGTGGCGAATTGGTGTTAGAAACCTTAGTGGTTGATGGCGATGTCAATACGGTATTAGTGCCTTCAGATCGCTATGCAAAAATGAAGAACGTATATTTTATTCCTTCTGTTGCTGCACTCATTAATTGGTTGGAAAAAGTCGGCTTTACTAATGTGCGTTGTGTGGATGTCGCCACCACGACATTAGAAGAACAGCGTAAAACGGATTGGTTAGAAAATGAAAGTTTGATTGATTTCTTAGATCCAAATGATCACAGTAAAACCATCGAAGGCTATCAAGCCCCAACTCGCGCAGTGATTTTAGCCAATAAATAATGGTTTAAATAAAAAGTGCGGTCAAAAAATTCCATGTTTTTTGACCGCACTTTGCTTTTTTATTTTAAAGCAATATGTACCGTAATCTCTTCACGATCATGATACAAATGCTTCGCCTGAATATCAAATTCCAGTTCTTTTTCTGCTAACATCACCGCAAGATTTTCTAAGCACAACATCACTTCTTGATAGCGTTTTTTCATTGGTAATTTCAAATTGAAAATAGTTTCTCGGCACCAACCGTTAATTAACCATTTTCCAATTAAATTCGCAATTCGACTTGGTTGCTCCACCATATCACACACAAGCCAATCAATATGCTTACGTTTTGGTGGTTGGAATTTAAATCCATCTTCTGGGCAATGTTCTATTCTGCCAGTATCATGTAAGCTCGCCGCCATTTTGCCGTGATCAACTGCATACACAAATAAACCACGTTTCACTAATTGATAGGTCCAGCCGCCAGGGCAAGCACCGAGATCAACACCAACCATATTTTCATTCAAGCGTTTACTTTCTTCATTTCGAGGAATAAAGGTTAAAATCGCTTCTTCCAATTTTAAAGTTGAACGGCTTGGTGCATCCGCTGGGAATTTTAAACGAGGGATTCCCATAAAGTGGGTGGAGTTATTACCAAGATAGGAATACCCCACATAGCAACAATTCGGCTGCGTGAAAAAACAATGCAAAACCTGACCGCGCTTTGCATTCGGCTTACCTTGTAACCAACCTTGTTTTTTTAACGCTTGGCGCAACGGCACGGTAAATTTTCGGCAAAATGTCGAAAGCTCTTTGGCTTCATTAGTATCTGCTGTTTCAACAAATAGCTCTACCGCTTGCTTAAGATTAATGTCTTCTGCAATGCGTTCATATTGAGCCAGAATTGGCGAAATACGATCTTGAGGATCGAGATTTTCTAAGAGATCTGACACAACGATCATTTGACGTGCAAAAATCAAACGATTAAAAGGGATTTCTCGTGCTAAACGATCTGCATCACCTGGTTGATAGCATTCAAAAATGACATAGCCGCTGTTTTCTACTACGCGAGCAAAACCAAATACGCCACGCTCAGAAGCTCGGTCGGTAATTTCTGCAGCGACTTCTTTTTCAAAGCCAATTCGACAATATAAGGCTAATTTATTCATGTTTTCCTAATTTAATTGAATCTTTAATCCATTTTCTAAAGGCTTGAATTTGTTCGTCATCTAAACGATCTAAATGATTAACCACATAGAATGATTTTGGATCCCGCAATTCGGTTGGTAACACAATTTGCAAATGACCGTTTTCAATTTCTTGCTGAGCCAAAATACGATTTGCTAGAGCAATCCCCTGCCCATGAACGGCCGCCTGCAATGCCATAAAGGTGTGGCTAAATAACGGGCCTTGCTGAATATTCAAATCATCTAATTTGAGATAATCCGCCATTGCTTGCCAGTTATCTCGAGTATGCGTATGAATCAGCGTATGCTTTTTCAAATCATTAGGACAACGCACAGGTGTTTTCTCAAGCAATGAAGGCGCAGCCAAAATCACGAGGTTTTCTTCGCCTAAACGATCAACCTGTAAATTTTCCCAATCACCTTTTCCATAATAAATGGCTATATCAATTTCTTTATTCAATAAACCTTCATCTTGATCCACACCCTTCAAGCGTACTTCAATTTCAGGGTGTTGCTTATTAAAATCACTCAAATGTGGCACAAGCCATTGAATACCAAAGGTTTGTGGCACGCTAATTGCCAAATGTGGCTCTGCTTTAAGTGTTAATAAACGTTCAGTTGCTTCATTTAATTTTCGTAAGATTTTATTGATATCAACAAAATAGGCTTTCCCAAATTCTGTCAATTCGAGTGAACGATTTTTACGAATAAAAAGCTCAACACCTAAAAAATCTTCTAATAATTTTATTTGATGGCTCACTGCGGCTTGTGTCACAAAAAGTTCATCTGCCGCTTTTGTGAAGCTTAAATGTCGTGCAGCAGACTCGAAAGACTTCAATGAATTCAAGGGAGGCAAACGTTTATACATAATTCTTCCAAACAGCTAAATTTTAGTTTATAATAACGAAGATTTAATTCGGATTAGTTTTTTTTATGCATCAAATAAAAAAACATCATTTGTCCTTCCATCACCTTCTACCTACAATACACCCATACTTAATGATTGGTAATTCCTTACAAGTTAATGAGTTTCAGACTTAAGTATGATGTTGTGTTTGCATATAGTTCGGTTCTCCGAACTGGAGTAACAATTAAGTTACTCATTTACTTCCTGTATATATTAAAACCATTCTGGTTAAGCGCTGCTCGTTTCGAGCGGCGTTTTTTTTATTCCTGGCATTTTAGCATAAGCAAAATTTTATTTCCTGACCAACTTCACAAATTTAAAAATCCAATAAAAATTTTGAGAAATCACAATATTTTTGTGTTTAAAGGTTTTCATAGTTATCGTAATGGTGTAGATTAACTGCATTTCCATTCATAAAATTATTTATACAAATTAAGGAAGCAAAATGAAAGACTTAGACTGGAACAATCTTGGATTTAGTTATATCAAAACAGATTACCGTTTCATCGCACATTGGAAAGATGGCAAATGGGATGAAGGTAAACTCACCACCGATAATATGCTACATATCCACGAAGGTTCAACTGCTATTCACTACGGTCAACAATGCTTTGAAGGCTTAAAAGCCTATCGTTGTAAAGACGGTTCAATCAACTTATTTCGTCCTGATCAAAATGCAAAACGCATGCAACATACCTCTGATCGCTTATTAATGCCGCAAGTGCCAACAGAATTATTTATCCGTGCTTGTAAAGAAGTGGTGAAAGCAAACCAAGAATGGTTGGGTCCTTACGGATCTGGCGCAACATTATATTTACGTCCATTCCTCTTTGGTACAGGCGCGAATATCGGTGTAAAAACCGCACCTGAATTTATTTTCTCTGTATTCTGCTGCCCTGTTGGCGCTTATTTCAAAGGTGGTTTAGCACCATCTAATTTCATTACGACTGATTACGACCGTGCTGCACCTATGGGAACCGGTGGTGTAAAAGTAGGTGGTAACTACGCAGCAAGTTTGCTTCCACATGAACTAGCCGCAGAAGAAGGTACGCCAGAACGTAAATTCGCTGATGCGATCTATCTCGATCCAAAAACACATACTAAAATTGAAGAAGTGGGTGCGGCAAACTTCTTTGGTATTACCAAAGATAACAAATTTATCACACCAGCATCTGAATCTATTTTACCAAGTATCACTAAATACTCATTACTTCACATTGCAAAAGAGCGTTTAGGTATGGAAGCTATCGAAGGTGATGTGTATATTGATCAACTTGATCAATTTGCAGAAGCGGGAGCTTGTGGTACTGCCGCAGTAATTACGCCAGTAGGCGGTATTCAACACAAAGGTAAATTTCACGTGTTCTATTCAGAAACTGAAGTGGGCCCTGTTACACGTAAACTTTACAACGAGCTAACAGGTATCCAATTCGGTGATGTGGAAGCACCTGAAGGCTGGATTGTAAAAGTAGAATAATTTTCCTTTCTATCAATAAAGCAAGATTCACTTAATTCAAGGACTAAGTTCTGTGACTACAGAGCTTGGTCCTTTTAGTTTTTATAAGCTTTGTATAAGTTATTTCTAATACAGAGATGACTCATTAATAATATTTAGCTCACGCAAAAATATCGTCAAAATCAACTGCACTTTTCACCTTTTCTTGTGTGCCTATATTTCAAATTATGATCTTCATCACAGTTTTATTTGAACAGATCGATTAGAATAAAATTGTCCATTTTTTCAAACAAATAAGGAAGAAAAATGATGACTCCCTCAGCACTTATAGGCGAAGGAATTAACCTGATGTTTTCAGGGATGGGTTTTGTGTTGGTCTTTTTGCTCATTTTAATTTGGGCAATTGGAGTGATGTCTAAACTTATCAATCGATTCTTTCCTGAACCACAACCCGAACCCAAAACTTCCCCAAATTCAACCGCGCTTTCTGCGGCACCAACTGACGATTTTGAGCGTTTACGTCCTGTGATTGCAGCGGCTATCGCACACCATCGCCGTACCCAACAGTTCAAATAACATAAGGATTTTACCATGGCTAAAAAAATTAAAATGACAGAACTGGTGCTTCGTGATGCCCACCAATCACTTTTCGCAACTCGCTTGCGTCTTGATGACATGTTACCAATTGCTCATGAATTAGACGATATTGGTTATTGGTCATTGGAAGCTTGGGGCGGTGCAACATTTGATAGCTGTATTCGCTTTTTAGGTGAAGATCCTTGGGTACGTTTGCGCGAATTGAAAAAAGCCTGTCCAAAAACCCCATTACAAATGTTATTACGTGGTCAGAACCTATTAGGCTATCGTCACTATGCTGACGACGTGGTAGAACGTTTCGTAGAACGTTGTGTAGCGAATGGTATGGATGTTTTCCGCGTATTCGATGCACTCAATGACCCGCGTAATATGAAAGCAGCGTTGCAAGCAGTACGTAAATTTGGTGGTCATGCTCAAGGGACTTTAAGTTATACCACTAGCCCAGTTCATACCATGCAAACCTGGCTTGATACGACTGAACAATTACTTGAAATCGGTATCGATAGCTTGGTCATCAAAGATATGTCAGGTATTTTAAATCCAATGGCGGCAGCAGACTTAGTTCGCGAAATCAAAAAACGTTTTGACGTAGAATTGCATTTACACTGCCACTCAACCACCGGTATGGCAGAAATGGCGTTATTAAAAGCGGTTGAAGCTGGTGTAGATGGTATTGATACGGCAATTTCTTCTATGTCAGGTACTTATGGTCACCCAGCAACTGAATCCCTAGTTGCCACCTTGCAAGGTACTGAGTATGACACCGGTTTAGATATTCCTCGTTTGGAAAAAATTGCTGCCTATTTCCGCAATGTACGTAAAAAATACGCTAAATTTGAAGGCCAATTACGCGGTGTCGATAGTCGTATTTTAGTGGCACAAGTGCCAGGCGGCATGCTCACTAACTTGGAAAACCAATTAAAACAACAAAATGCGTCCGATAAATTAGATTTAGTATTAGAAGAAATCCCACGCGTACGCAAAGATTTGGGTTATATTCCTCTTGTTACACCAACCTCTCAAATTGTTGGTACACAGTCGGTTATTAACGTACTTACAGGCGAACGCTACAAAACTATCGCCAAAGAAACTGCCGGAATTTTAAAAGGTGAATATGGTAAAACACCTGCACCGGTAGATAGTGCGTTGCAAGCTCGCGTATTAGAAGGTGCTGCGCCAGTAACTGACCGTCCAGCCGATCACATTGCACCTGAAATGGCGAAAATTGAAGCTGAAGTTGCTGAACAAGCTAAAGCGAAAGGCGTGAAATTGGCAGACAACGCCGTAGATGATGCTTTAATCGTGGCGCTCTTCCCTCAAATTGCATGGAAATTCTTAGAAAACCGCAACAACCCTGCCGCCTTTGAACCAGCCCCTACCGGCAATGAAAGTGCGGTGGAAAATAAACCTGTTTCTAAAGCTGTACCATCTGCTTCTGGCTCCGCTGTTTATACCGTGGAATTAGAAGGTAAAGCTTTTGTGGTGAAAGTAAGCGAAGGTGGTGATATCTCTCATGTCGCGACTACAGCTCCGCAAGCTGCGCCACAAGCGACTCCTGCTCCAGCAACGGGGGGGACACCAGTAACGGCGCCGATGGCGGGTAATATTTGGAAAGTTGTTGCAACAGAAGGTCAAACTGTAGCAGCTGGCGATGTATTATTCATTCTCGAAGCCATGAAAATGGAAACCGAAGTGAAAGCTGCACAAGCTGGTACCGTACGCGGCATTTGCGTCAAAGCTGGTGATGCTGTCGCGGTAGGTGATACCGTGATGACCTTAGCATAAGGAATGGTCTATGGAGAGTATTATTGCGTTAATTAAAGGGATGGGCATATTCCATCTGCAATGGGGGCAAGCAGTAATGATCGTTGTGAGCCTGCTGTTGCTGTGGCTTGCCATTTCGCGCAAATTTGAACCTTTGCTGTTGCTACCAATTGGTTTCGGCGGATTATTGTCAAATATCCCTGAAGCAGGGCTAGCCATGACAGCATTAGAGAATTTGCTTCATCTCGGCTCACCAGAGCAAATTGTGGTAATCGCCTCGCAACTGGGTGTTTCACCCGATCTTGCTGCGATTAAAACAGCGATGACTTCCGCGCCAATATCCATGATAAATCAATTAGAAGCTTTATCTGTGGATATGGGTTACAGCGCCGGTATTTTGGCTTTATTCTATAAAGTTGCGATTGGATACGGCATTGCACCATTGGTTATTTTTATGGGTGTAGGTGCAATGACAGACTTTGGTCCGTTATTAGCCAATCCAAAAACGTTGCTACTTGGTGCGGCTGCACAATTCGGCATTTTCGCTACCGTGCTTGGTGCGTTAGCCTTAAATTACTTCGGTATTATCGAATTCACACTGCCTCAAGCTGCCTCTATCGGTATTATCGGTGGTGCGGATGGTCCGACTGCGATTTATCTAACCAGTAAGCTGGCGCCTGAATTGCTTGGTGCTATTGCGGTGGCGGCTTATTCTTATATGGCGTTAGTGCCGTTGATTCAACCACCGATTATGAAAGCATTAACCACAGAAGAAGAACGCAAAATCCGCATGACGCAAATGCGCCATGTAAGTAATCGTGAAAAAGTGTTATTCCCGGTGATTTTGCTGTTGCTCGTTGGTTTGCTCCTACCGGATGCTGCCCCATTACTCGGGATGTTCTGTTTCGGTAATCTCATGCGCGTCAGCGGCGTAGTAGAACGTTTAAGTGACACTACACAAAATGCCTTGATTAACATTGTAACCATTGTGCTTGGCCTGTCTGTGGGATCTAAACTTATCGCCGATAAATTCTTACAACCGCAAACGTTAGGCATTTTAATTCTTGGTGTCATTGCTTTCGGAATCGGTACAGGTAGCGGTGTATTAATGGCAAAATTGATGAATAAATTCAGCAAAAACAAAATTAACCCGCTTATTGGTTCTGCTGGTGTATCTGCCGTTCCTATGGCCGCTCGTGTTTCTAACAAAATCGGATTGGAAGCGGATAACCAAAACTTCCTCCTGATGCACGCGATGGGACCGAACGTTGCTGGTGTAATTGGCTCGGCTATTGCCGCTGGGGTCATGTTAAAATATGTCGGTACGTTGATGTAAGGTGAAAGATGCTGAAAAACACCTAAATGAGGTTTATTAAAATAACAAAAAGAGCCGTCAAATTGACCGCTCTTTTATTTATTACAATTTTCTTTACTTAACCAAACTCATCGCTAAGTTCTTCGCACCTTTGAAATCCACTTTACCACTTCCGAGCATCGGGATTTCATCCACTAAGAAAACTTGGCTTGGTAGCATAATCGGCGGTACATTTAATCCTTTAATGCGTTCATTGATCTCATCTAAAGAAAGTGCAGATTTGATTAAAAGTACAATGCTCTCGCCTTTTTTATCATCGCTCAAGGCGACGGCAACAAATTGATTTTCTTCATCAAATACTTGTGAAAGTTTCTCTTCCACGCTGCCAAGACTGATCATTTCGCCGCCGACTTTAGCAAATCGAGAATAACGATCCACAATAGTAATAAAGCCGTTATGATCGATATGACCTTTATCGCCGGTTTTGTAATAACGTACACCGTCAATTTCAACAATCACTTCTGCTGTTTTTTCTGGTGCATTCAAATAACCTTTCATGACTTGTCCACCACCAATCAAGATCAGACCATCTTCGCCGACTGGTAATTCTTGCAAGCTTTCTGGATCCACAATTTTAATAATGGTGCCTGGTAATGGCATACCAACTGTACCAGCTTGATTGAAGGTAAATTCCTGTAAGGTTTCCGGATCAAGTAAATTAGGCATATTCACACTAGCTACCGGTGCTGTTTCAGTTGCGCCATAACCTTCGTAAATTTCCAAGCCAAATTTAAGTTTGAAGGCTTCTTTTACATCCGCTTTCAATTTTTCGGCGCCCGCAATAACCATACGCACGTTTTGTAGCATTAACGGATGGAATTTCTTATTGCGTACATACAATCTAAAGAAAGTTGAAGTACCAAATAAAATACTCACCCGATGTCGAGCACACATTTTTCCTACTGTCGCCCCATCCGTCGGATCCGCTACACTTACCATTTTAATGCCTTCACACAATGGCAATAAAGTTGTCACTGTTAAGCCGAATGAATGGAAAATTGGTAAGGAATTCAAAATCACATCATCTTTGTGGAAGTTTAATAATTCACCGATCTGTTTAATATTTGTCAGTAAGTTTTTATGGCTTAATTCAATGCCTTTTGGATCACCTTCACTGCCACTACTGAATAAGATGGTTGCATTATCTTCCAAGCTTACGTCTGCAAAGTAACGTAATTTAATCCACCATTGTGGCGCCAAAAACGCCGTTAAAAATGACCGCACTTTATTAGCCTTAGTGATCGATTTCCCTAAATTTTCCATAAAGAGGGCTTTATCAGCCACCACTTGGCTAAAATCAAAACCTTTTGTGTTCAACTTATCCAAGAATTTTTCAGAGGTAATGACTTGCGAAATGTTGGCTTTTTTCAACGCTTTTTCCATCACTTCTGGGCTTAGTGTGTAGTTTAAATTTACCGGTACTTTGCCCATCACCATTAGGGTCATATTAATAATTGCTCCAATTGATGAACTTGGTAATAACACACCAACATTTTTTTCATCCCCTAAAGCAGCTTTCAAGGTTTTCACAAACATTAGCACTGCAGCAATGAATTTCAGGTTATTCAATTTAGTGCCTTGTGCATCAACAGCCGCTTCTTTGAATAAATTCGATTTTGCCGAGCTCAACCAATGATGCATAAGCGGTTTACGTTTACTCATGACTTTTTCCCATACGGAGAAAGAAAGTTCGAGTACTTTTTGCTTCATCGCTGTCGCATCAATAAAGCCATGAATGGGTTTACCAAATGCCACTAAAATTTCACGCTTACCTTGGCGTTTAGTTAAATTCTTATAGAAAGAATCTGCACGAGAGAAGCTGCTGCCCCATAATCCACGTAAATAGAAAGGAACAGTCGTCACATTCTCTAAATCTTTTAATACGTACTCAAAGCCTTTTTGGAACTCATTAATTTGACCGTTATAGCTGATATGGCCTTCTGGGAATAAAGCTACCACTTCGCCACGCGCTAAATATTCACGAATGGTTTCAATAGATTCTCGGCTTGAACCACCACCAATTGGGATGACTTTGAAAATACGGAAGAACCAAGTGAGATACCATTTGTTGTAAATCGGACGATACATCACAAATTTAATCGCACGAGGGCTAGCCGCTTGTAACACCAACCAGTCAATCCAGCTAATATGGTTGCCTAATAATAGAACTCCACCACTTTGTGGAAGATTTTTTAAGCCATCCACATGAAAACGGTAATTCGCTTTTAACGCAAAGAGCAAGAATAAACGCGTAAATAAATGAGGCACTTTCGACATGGTATATAAACTCGCAGCAAAACATGCAACTGAAGTCACTAAGAATAAACCTTGAGTCGAAACATTAAGTTGTACAAAAACAATGCTTAATAGCAAAAACACTACCATAAACACGTTTTGTACAAAGTTGTTACCTGCCATGATTTTGCCGCTGATTTTCTCAGGTGCGAAATACTGAATAGTTGCATTTAGTGGCACGATTAATAAACCGCCAGAGAAACCAAAGACAAAAGAACAAAGTGCTAATACCACCCCACTTTGGGCTAGGGTTAAAAAGAATAACGACACACAAATACCTAATGCACCAAGCGGAACAATACCTAACTCAATATGCAAACGAGAAGCACGTCCTGCAAGATATGAACCAAGCGCAAGCCCTATTCCGCTCACCGCAAGAATCGCTTGAATGACAATAGCATTATCTTCATTGAACATTGCTTTATAATGCGCAGGGAATGCTGCCACAATAATTTGTGACACGCCCCAAAATAGGCTTAATCCAATGACACTCAACCAAATATTTTGATCTGCTTTTAATGTGCGAACGTTATCTTTTAAATACCCTAAAGAAAGGTATTTTCTCATATCAAACTGACCATCTGTATTTTCAGCTTCTTGCTTAAAGAATGGGATTTTAAAAGCAAAATAGGCTTCTAGTGCACTCAGTAATACTAACGCCACACCAATCACCCAAACACTTTGTAATACTTCATTCGGATCATCTGATGCTACATAATGCGCTTCAAAGAAGAAAGAAAATACAAAAGAACTAAATAGAATGGCTACAATAGTAAGCGCTTGAATGACACCGTTTGCCATACCGATATTTTCAGTGCCCACAATTGATTTAATAATGCTATATTTGGCCGGAGAATAGACCGCACTTTGCGCTGCCAAAATCAATGTCAGTACAAAGGAAATAGCAAACATACCCGTCATATAACTCAATAAAATCCCAGCACTGATCAGCACAGCCGCTAAACTGCTATAACGAATCACATTGGTGCGAGAAAATTTATCGTTAATAAATGCCGAAGGCGAAAATAAGAAAATAAATGGCAATAAAATCATGGCATTAATTAATGCCGTTAAAATAACCAAACTCTCGCCTGAAAAACTTTTCAGCAACACATTTTGAATGGTAATTTTATGTGCCAAATCCACACTGGCATTAATAAAGGCAATGGCTAAATAAGGTACAAAGCCAGCATATTTTAAGAGTTTCATTTCGCACTCTCCGCTTGATAAAGATTAAAGGTTTTCATATTCAAGAGATACGGTTTTAACACTAACAATAAATCAAATAAGTGTTTTAATTTTTCATCTTTTTGTTCGCTATTGGCTAATGCCGCTAAAGTCACATTCACCTCTTTTTCCGCTAACATTTTCGCAGCGGCCAAATAAGCTTTCACCACATCCATTTCGGCTTCATCACAACGAGCTAAGATCGCCAAAATATCACGTTCTTTTGCTGTAAAAATGCCTTCACGAGGATTCAATAAGCCTTCCGCTACCATGTCTTCTATTTGTTCAGCGGAAAGATGAAATTCTGCAGAGAGCTGCTCGACTGAAAATACTTCATTTTCAGCCCCCATGATAATGTCTAATAATCCAATAAGGCTTTCATAAGGATTATTCCAATCAAAACTAGGATGAGCAAAAAGTGCTTTAATTTGTGAAATCGTCGCATTGAAATTGCTTTGTAAATATTTAATAAAGCTGAGCAGCTCTACACAATATTCATCATAAAGATGAAAATTCGGTTTATCTTTTACTGGTTCTGGCAACAAACCTTCTTTCACATAGTACAGCACCGTGGATTTTGGTGTCTGACTGAGCTTAACCAAATCATTCATTTTTAACATAAGGATTTCCCTCTAGGTTGATTTGTTGTGTATTGTATCGTATAAAAATAAAAAGTAAATAGTGTTACTCTACACTTTTATTTAATTTAATAAAAAAAGTTGTTCACCACATCATGAACAACTTTCTTAATCAGTTTTAGCTTTCAACTTTTCGCCATAGATCCTTACTGTAAATAACGCCCACTGGATTTTTCTTCGCCCCCATAATAGTTGGAGAAAGATAAACTGGCGTGGTGTATTGGAAAAGCGGTAAAGCAAGGTTTTCCTGTTGGATCTTCTCACTTAATTTTAAGTAAATTTCTGACCGCTCTTTTTCATTTAAGCTTTGCAATGCTTGCTCAAAAAGTTGATCGTATTCTGCATTGGCATAGCCATTTTTATTATCAGGACTTTTAGAATAGAACAACCCCAAGAATGCCATCGGATGATTGAAATCTGCACACCAGCCAGAACGAATGACTTGAAAATCACCTTTTTGGCGTTTCATTTGTAATGTTTGCCAATTGACTGGTTGAGCATCCACGCGCAACATATCTGATTGAGTCAATTGCCCCACTAAGCGCTGCGCGATATTCACATGCAATGGCGCATCATCATAAAGCATATTTAAATGCAATGGATGTCTTTCATCAATTTTATTTTGAGCCAATAATTGCTCGGCAACAACGGGCTCCCATCTTGAGTCTTGTCCATTTAACATGGCTTTCGGTAAAAAATACGAACTCGGAATTGCTGCTGGAATCTCATTATTCACAATATTAGTGACAGAGACCAACGACGCAATCGCCTTACGCACATCGGCCTTAGCAACTTTAGGATCTTTCAGATTAAATTCATAAAAATATCCACAAAGCTGCGGAAAATGCTGAAGATCTGAGTGTACTTCCGGCATATCAACCACCACATCAAATTCAGCCAATTTAGGTGCAACAAAAGGCAAATAGGCTACGCGTTCAAAAGCGACATTATTTTTCTGCCAATAATAGGGGTTTTTCGCTAAGTGTATGCTTCTCACACTTTCACTTTCGATCATATAAGCCCCATTAGTCACAGGGGAATCAGGATCACTATATTGTGGCACAAGGCTAATATGCGCCAACATTTCCGGCAAATACGGTGTTGGTTTATCAAGCTCAATACGTAAAGTGCGGTCATTTTCTGCATAAATGCCTAAGCTCTTAAAAGGTTTATTTTTTTCTAAAACGCCTTTCGCATTTTTTAGATTAAGATAAGCCAAATAAGATCTTAATGGACTATTTGATTGAGACAATGCTTGCCAAGAAAGCATGACATCCTGAGCAACTAAAGGTTCACCGTTTGACCAACGAAGCCCTTCACGCAAGGTAAAGATCCAAGTTTTGTTATCTTTTGTTTGCCAACTTTCTGCGATACCAGGCACGATTCGTCCTTCCTGATCATAAGCCGTTAAGCCTTCATATAAATCGCGCAATAAGTTTTCTTGTTCAGGATAACGCACAAACCAAGGCTCAAAAGAAGGAGAATGAGTAAACGCCCGAGTCAGTAAAGTCCTACTCGGTTTTGATGTATTTTCTTGTTCGATAGACTGACTTTGTGTTGGTTGCTCTTCTGCTGCCGCGTTTGTAGATTTAGGACTGTTTAATTTATCACAACCACTCAATCCAAAAACGATACCGAAAATGACCGCACTTTTAAGCCAAGTAAAGAAAGAATTATCCATTTTCAACGTCTTCTGTTTTAATCCAAAAGAAAAAGAACCAATATTTTACCGCAATTAAAATGGCAATGATCGTTCGCCCCACTACACTTGGAGTAAAGTAAAAGCCAATTAAAAGCATCGTAGTTGAAAAGGTTAGAATAGAAATTTTTGCTTTTTTTGTTAATGCACGACGTTCATTAAAGGATTTTAGGTGCTTTTGATAAAGCTTCGTCCCTAAAAACCATTGTTCTAAACGAGAAGAACCTTTCGCAAAAGAATAAAGTGTAAGCAGTAAAAAAGGTGTTGTCGGAAGAATAGGTAAAAAAATACCAATAACACCTAATATTAAAGAAATGAATCCAAGAACAACATACATAGCCTTGGTTAAAGAAGTTTTTGGGAAAAACTTAAGTGAAACAACACCTATAACAATCGTAAGAGCAATGATGCCAGAAAAAATGATAATAGAAAAAAAGGAAGCGCCGTTCATCATAAACCCTAAATAAAAGTGATACGCAATTATTACTGATTTTTTAGATTTTTCAACCTTGATATTATAGAATTTGTCGCAATTTACTAAAGAAACAGTTACCAAAAGGAATATTTATGTCTAATCCATTACTTCATATTGAAGGCTTACCTCCGTTTTCTCAAATCAAACCAGAACATATTCAACCGGCAATCCAAAAACTCATCGAAGAAAATCGTCAAGCCATTGAACAAGTTCTAAAACAACCGCACTTTACTTGGGAAAACTTTATTGAACCCCTTTCTGAAGCAGGCGAACACCTAAGCCGTGCTTGGTCTCCCATCTCCCATTTAAATTCAGTTAAAAACAGCCCTGAATTACGTGATGCGTACCAAGCCTGCTTACCACTACTCTCTGAATACAGCACTTGGGTAGGCCAACACGAAGGGTTATACAATGCCTATTTATCCTTAAAAAATAGCCCTGAATTTGCCACTTATTCAGTGGCGCAAAAGAAAGCCATTGAAAATGCACTACGTGATTTTGAGCTTTCAGGTATCGGTTTATCTGAAGAAAAACAAAAACGTTATGGTGAGATTGTTGCTCGCTTATCTGAATTAAGCGCACAATTTAGCAATAATGTACTCGATGCCACCATGGGCTGGGAAAAAGTCATTGAAGATGAAAGTGAATTAGCAGGTCTTCCTGAATCGGCATTACTTGCAGCAAAACAATCTGCTGAAAGCAAAGGCTTAAAAGGCTATCGCTTTACGCTAGAAATCCCAAGTTATTTGCCAATCATGACCTATTGCGAAAATGCAGCACTACGCGAAGAAATGTATCGTGCTTATGCAACTCGCGCTTCTGATCAAGGTCCAAACGCAGGTAAATGGGATAACACAGCGATCATTGAAGAAATCATGACGTTACGCGTGGAACTAGCGAAACTGCTAGGTTTCAATACCTATACTGAACGCTCACTTGCGACCAAAATGGCAGAAAATCCACAACAAGTGTTAGATTTCTTAAATAACCTTGCAGATCGTTCAAAAGCGCAAGGTGAGAAAGAATTAGCGGAACTTAAAGCTTATTGTGAAAAAGAATTTGGCGTAACGGAACTTGCCCCTTGGGATATCAGTTTCTATTCTGAAAAACAAAAACAACATTTATATGCGATCAATGATGAAGAACTTCGTCCTTATTTCCCTGAAGATCGCGTTATTTCGGGCTTATTTGAATTAATTAAACGTATTTTTAATATTCGTGCAGTTGAACGTTTTGGCGTAGATACTTGGCATAAAAATGTGCGTTTCTTTGATTTAATTGATGAAACGGGAGAAGTACGCGGCAGTTTCTATCTCGATCTTTATGCGCGCGAAAATAAACGTGGCGGCGCATGGATGGATGATTGTATCGGCAGAAAACGCAATGCCGACGGTTCAAGTCAAAAACCTGTTGCCTATTTAACCTGTAACTTCAATGCACCTATTGGTGATAAACCTGCACTATTCACCCATGATGAAGTCACGACTCTCTTCCATGAGTTTGGTCACGGCATTCACCATATGCTCACCAAAGTTGATGTGCCTGATGTTGCGGGTATCAATGGTGTTCCTTGGGATGCAGTAGAACTTCCAAGTCAATTTATGGAAAACTGGTGTTGGGAAAAAGAAGCCCTTGATTTTATCTCTGGTCACTTTGAAACGCACGAACCGTTACCAGAAGAAAAATTAAATCAACTTCTCAAAGCGAAAAACTACCAAGCAGCGATGTTTGTGTTACGTCAGCTTGAATTTGGCTTGTTTGATTTTACCCTTCATCATACTTTTGAACCAGGCAAAGCTAATCAAGTACTTGATACCTTAAAAGCAGTGAAAGATAAAGTTGCCGTAATTAAAGGCGTTGAATGGGCAAGAACACCACATAGCTTTAGCCATATCTTTGCTGGCGGTTACGCAGCCGGTTATTACAGCTACTTATGGGCTGAAGTGTTATCTGCAGATGCATTCTCTCGCTTTGAAGAAGAAGGAATTTTCAATCCAGTTACCGGTAAATCTTTCTTGGATGAAATTCTCACTCGCGGTGGCTCTGAAGAACCAATGGTCTTATTCAAACGCTTCCGTGGACGTGAACCTCAATTAGACGCATTACTTCGTCATAAAGGCATTGCGAACTAATAACTAAAAAAAGAGCGGTCAAATTTTTGACCGTTTTTTTATCTTCCAATATGCAGAAAATAAAAAAGCCCTCGGTAATCCGAAGGCTTTTATTTTTACTATCGTAATAAAAATTAGCGACGTAAACCTAAACGAGCGATAGTGCTTTGGTATAAAGCAAGATCAGTACGTTTTAAGTAGTCTAAAAGTTTACGACGACGAGAAACCATACGTAATAAACCACGACGACCATGGTGGTCTTTTTTGTGCTCAGCAAAGTGAGCTTGTAAGTGGTTGATTTGTGCAGTTAATAATGCGATTTGAACTTCAGAAGAACCAGTATCTTTCGCATCGCGACCAAATTCAGCAACGATTGCTGCTTTTTTTTCAGTACTTAGAGACATTTTTTACTCCTAAAAGGTAGTGTTATTAATACATCATTCGCCGATCTCTAACTCAGCGATGACAAGGAGCCTGAATTTTAACGATTGAGCAGGATAAAGGCAAGCTTTATTCTACTCATTCCTTAATAAATTAATCTTTCAGCGCTTTAATTTTCTCAATTACGTTCGTAGTTGAACAGCCATTTTCGAAATTCAATACGCGAACATCGCCGCCGTTCGCCCACACTTCTTTACTGCCAGCAATCTCTTCTGGTTTGTAATCGCCGCCTTTCACCAATAAATCCGGTAAAATATCGCCGATTAAACGTTGTGGTGTATCTTCATCAAAAGAAACCACCCAATCCACAGAGGCTAAGCCTGCCAATACTGCCATACGTGCATTCAGATTGTTAATTGGACGACTTTCACCTTTTAAGCGTTTGACTGAATCATCCGTATTCACGGCAACAATTAAACGATCGCCAAGTTTGCGAGCATTTTCTAAATAAGACACATGGCCAGGGTGAAGAATGTCAAAACAACCGTTTGTCATTACAATTTTCTCACCGCGCGCTTTAGCATGAGCTACCGCAATTTTTAATTGGCTTTCTGACATAATACCAAAGCCTGTTTCAGAACGGCCATGGATTGCATTCTCTAATTCCACCGTAGAAACGGTTGATGTACCCAATTTACCGACCACAATACCTGCCGCCACATTAGCTAAATAGCAAGATTCTTCAAAAGAACGACCATCTGCAAGTGAAGTTGCTAATACACTGATTACGGTATCGCCCGCCCCCGTTACATCGAATACTTCTTTTGCAACAGTTGGTAGATGAAACGGTTCTTGATTTGGACGAAGTAATGTCATGCCTTTTTCAGAGCGCGTCACTAAAAGTGCGGTCAATTCAATGTCTGAAATTAATTTTAAACCTTTCTCAATGATTTCTTCTTCAGAACTGCATTTACCTACCACCGCTTCAAACTCTGACATATTTGGTGTCAGTAAAGTCGCACCACGATAACGTTCAAAATCTGTACCTTTTGGATCGATCAACACGGGTACGTTCGCTTTGCGTGCGATTTGGATCATCTTTTGCACATCTTTTAACGTGCCTTTACCGTAATCAGAAAGCACTAACGCACCAAAGTTTTTCACTTCGGCTTCTAATTTCGCAAGCAACTCATGACATTCCACATTTTGGAAATCTTCTTCAAAATCCAAACGAAGTAATTGTTGGTGACGAGACAAAATGCGTAATTTCGTAATAGTTGGGTGAGTATCCAATGCCACAAAATTACAATCAATTTTTTGATGTTGTAATAAATTGGTTAAGGCTGTGCCTGTTTCATCTTGACCAATTAAACCTAAAATTTGCACAGGGACATTAAGAGAAGCAATATTCATCGCCACGTTTGCTGCACCACCTGCACGCTCTTCATTATCTTGTACTCTAACCACAGGAACCGGTGCTTCCGGTGAAATACGATTAGTTGCACCAAACCAGTAACGGTCAAGCATGACATCGCCTAACACTAATACTTTTGCTTGATTAAAATTGGCAGAATATTGAGCCATTTTGAAATCTCTCTGTTGGAATAATAAAAATTTGGCGCAATTTTACCACAACTCAAATTTGCGATAAACTACACGCCGAACTAACCAGAAAAGAATTATGAAAAACGAAAAACTCCCTCAATTTCAACCGTACTTTCTAGCCCCTAAATACTGGGGATTTTGGCTTGGTGTGGCGATTTGGCGAAGCCTTTTGTTACTTCCCTATCCAATTCTACGTCATATCGGCAATGGCTTAGGCTGGCTTTTCTCAAAATTAAAAGTGGGAAAACGTCGTGCGGCGATTGCCCGTCGAAATCTTGAGCTCTGCTTCCCTGAAATGCCCGTTCAAGAACGTGAAGCCATTTTGCAAGAAAACTTACGTGCTGTTGGAATGGCAATTATTGAAACCGGCATGGCATGGTTTTGGTCTGATGCGCGCATTAAAAAATGGTCAAAAATTGAAGGATTAAATTATTTAAAAGAAAATGCCCAAGACGGCATTATCTTTGTTGGTGTCCATTTTCTTACGCTTGAATTAGGCGCGCGTATTGTGGGATTACATCATCCTGGCGTAGGCGTTTATCGTCCAAATGACAATCCAGTACTGGATTGGTTGCAAATTAAAGGTCGTTTACGTTCAAACAAAGATATGCTGAACCGAAAAGATCTGCGTGGTATGCTCAAAGCCTTACGCAAAGGTGAAACTATTTGGTATGCGCCTGATCATGATTACGGACGAAAAAATGCCGTATTTGTGCCTTTTTTTGCTGTAAAAGAAGCGGCTACCACAACGGGTAGTTATTATCTGCTTAAATCTGCACCAAATTGTAAAGTCGTCCCTTTTGCTCCATTGCGTAATAAAAACGGCTCAGGCTATACGGTCAGTATTTCTCCACCAGTAGATTTTTCTGATCTTTCAGATGAAACAGCAATCGCTGCAAGAATGAATAAAGTCGTGGAAAAAGAAATCTTAAAAGATGTGGAACAATACATGTGGCTACACCGCCGATTTAAAACGCGTCCAACTGAGGATGAACCAAGTTTGTATTCATAAGTGCGGTTGATTTTTCATCTATTTTCGAACACAAAAACGACATATCGAAAAATAGGGAAATTTTTCCTTATTTTTTTCTTGATCTTTATATAATTGAATATATAATGAATCTCGTTTTAGATAGTAAACTTGTTTTATTACAAACACTCTACTGGCTAGTGCATTCCCCCCCACTCCTTTTGCACTAGCCATTTTTTTTGAAATCTCTTACCATATCTCACCTTTTTCTTTTCTCTCAAAAATGATGAACAATCTAGAACTTGAACGTTTACTAAACGAAAAACTTAGCACAGACAGAATAAATGATTACGCCCCTAACGGTTTGCAAGTAGAAGGCAAAGCAGAGATCAAAAAGATCATCACGGGTGTCACCGCAAGCCAAGCTTTGATTGATTATGCCGTTGCACAACAAGCTGATGCGGTGCTTGTCCACCACGGCTATTTTTGGAAAAGTGAAAATCCATGTATTCGCGGCATGAAAGGCAAACGCATCAAAACGTTGCTTGTGAATGATATCAATTTATACGGCTACCACTTGCCTTTGGATGTCCACCCAGAATTAGGTAACAACGCAAAACTTGCTCAGTTATTAGGGATTAGCGATCTTCAACCTTTAGAAAATAGCTCAACTAGCATTCCTGTTTGGGGAACGTTAAAAGATCCTGTTACCGCTGAAGAATTCGCACAACATATTGAACAAGTGCTTCACCGTAAACCCTTAATTTGCACAGAAAACGGACCGCACTTAATCCGTAAAATTGGCATTTGCACTGGTGGCGGACAAGGCTATATTGATTTAGCGGCAGCACAAGGTTGTGATGCCTTCATTACCGGTGAGGTTTCGGAGCAAACAATTCACTCAGCTCGTGAGCAAGGTATTCATTTCTTTGCGGCTGGTCACCATGCAACAGAACGCTACGGCATTAAGGCATTAGGTGAATGGCTAGCGGCTGAATATGGCTTGGATGTAGAATTTAAAGATATTGATAATCCAGCCTAACTGGTACAAAGTGTGATTGATTGCCGAAAGCACACAAAACAAGTATAATCTCGTCGATTTTTTTAACTCAAACATAGGAGAAAATATGGGTTTCTTAACTGGTAAACGTATTTTAGTAACAGGTCTTGCAAGCAACCGTTCTATCGCTTACGGGATCGCAAAAGCAATGAAAGAACAAGGTGCTGAACTTGCTTTCACTTATTTAAACGATAAATTACAACCACGCGTAGAAGAATTTGCAAAAGAATTTGGTTCTGACATCGTCCTTCCTTTAGACGTAGCGACCGATGAAAGCATCCAAAATTGCTTTGCAGAATTAAGCAAACGTTGGGAAAAATTTGATGGTTTCGTACACGCTATCGCATTCGCACCAGGCGACCAATTAGATGGTGATTACGTAAACGCAGCAACTCGTGAAGGCTACCGTATCGCTCACGATATCAGTGCATTCAGCTTCGTTGCTATGGCACAAGCAGCACGTCCTTACTTAAATCCAAATGCAGCATTATTAACCCTTTCTTACTTAGGTGCAGAGCGCGCGATTCCTAACTACAACGTCATGTGTTTAGCGAAAGCGTCTCTTGAAGCGGCAACTCGCGTAATGGCGGCTGATTTAGGTAAAGAAGGTATTCGTGTGAATGCGATCTCTGCTGGTCCTATCCGTACCTTAGCAGCATCAGGTATTAAAAACTTCAAGAAAATGCTTTCTGCATTTGAGAAAACCGCAGCGTTACGCCGCACTGTTACTATCGAAGATGTGGGTAACTCAGCAGCATTCTTATGCTCTGATTTAGCATCGGGTATCACTGGTGAAATCGTTCACGTAGATGCAGGTTTCAGGATCACCGCAATGGGCGAATTAGGCGAAGAATAATTTTTCGTACAATCTATTTTTAGGCAGGCTTTTCAGTCTGCCTTTTCTCTTTTTTTAAATATAACTATGTTCCAAGATAATCCATTACTCGCACAACTTAAGCAACAAATCCACGACAGCAAAGAACACGTTGAAGGCGTGGTAAAAAGTACTGATAAAGCTTATGGTTTTTTAGAGTGCGATAAAAAAAGCTACTTTATTGCCCCACCGACAATGAAAAAAGTCAT
Organism: Haemophilus parainfluenzae; assembly: GCF_014931415.1. Taxonomy (NCBI): domain Bacteria; kingdom Pseudomonadati; phylum Pseudomonadota; class Gammaproteobacteria; order Pasteurellales; family Pasteurellaceae; genus Parahaemophilus; species Parahaemophilus parainfluenzae. The sequence continues at coordinate 1,803,502 of NZ_CP063121.1, forward strand.
GCACGGTGACAAAATCAAAGCCACCATTGAAAAGCAAGGCGATAAAGAGCAAGCTGAACCAGAAGAATTAATTGAGCCAATGCTCACGCGCTTTATTGCCAAAGTGCGGTTCAATAAAGACAAGAAATTGCAAGTTTTGGTTGATCACCCAAGTATCAACCAACCCATTGGCGCGCAACAAGCTAAATCCGTCAAAGAAGAATTACAAGAAGGCGACTGGGTCGTAGCAAATTTGAAAACGCACCCATTACGTGATGATCGTTTTTTCTATGCGACTATCAATCAATTTATCTGCCGTGCTGACGATGAATTAGCCCCTTGGTGGGTCACATTGGCACGTCATGAGCAATCTCGTCATCCTGTGCAAGGTGCAAAAAGTTATGAAATGTTAGATCAACAAACACGCGAAGATCTGATCGCACTTCATTTTGTCACGATTGACTCTGAAAGCACGCAAGATATGGATGATGCTCTTTACATTGAACCTGTCGAGCAAAATGGTACACAAACTGGCTGGCGATTAGTCGTTGCCATTGCGGATCCAACAGCTTACATTGCATTAGATTCACAAATTGAAAAAGATGCGAAACAGCGTTGTTTTACCAATTATTTGCCTGGCTTTAATATCCCAATGTTGCCTCGTGAATTATCTGATGAATTATGTTCATTAATGGCAAATGAAACTCGCCCTGCATTAGTGTGTTATATTGAAACGGATCTTGCCGGTAACATTACAGCTAAACCGCATTTTGTCTCTGCTTATGTGCAATCTAAAGCGAAATTAGTCTATAACAAGATCTCAGATTATTTAGAGCAAGTGCCTGATGCATGGCAACCGGAAACACCAGAAATTGCACAGCAAATTGATTGGCTACATCAATTTACCAAAGCACGTATTCAATGGCGTAAAACGCATTCTCTTTTATTTAAAGAGAAACCGGATTACTCCTTTATTCTCGCTGAAAATGGCAAAGTGAAAGAAATTAAAGCGGAATATCGTCGTATTGCCAATCAAATCGTGGAAGAATCCATGATTATTGCCAATATCTGTGCTGCACAATTTTTAGCTGAACAAGCACAAACTGGTATTTTTAATACACACTCTGGGTTTGATAAGAAATTCTTAGAAAACGCGCATAATTTCTTAATGGCAAATTTAGCTAATAAAGAAAATCAAGCCGAGCTTGCTGAGCGTTATTCGGTAGAAAATCTGGCAACCTTAAAGGGTTATTGCCAAATGCGTCATGATATTGAACCGATTGAAGGTGACTATTTAGAATTCCGTTTACGTCGTTATTTAACCTTTGCAGAATTTAAATCGGAACTTGCTCCACATTTTGGGCTTGGATTAGAAGGTTATGCAACTTGGACATCGCCTATCCGTAAATATTCCGATATGGTGAACCATCGTTTAATTAAAGCTGTGCTCACACAACAAGCTTGTGAAAAACCACAAGATGAAGTCCTTGCTCGCTTACAAGAAGCCCGTCGTCAAAATCGCTTGGTTGAACGTGATATTGCAGACTGGTTATATTGTCGCTATCTTGCTGATAAAGTCGCAGAAAATGCTGAATTTGATGCAGAAGTGCAAGATGTGATGCGTGGCGGTTTACGTGTTCAATTATTGGAAAATGGCGCATCCATGTTCGTACCAGCTTCCACATTGCATCCAAATAAAGACGAAATGCAAGTGAATGCTGATGAATTGGCACTGTATATTCAAGGGGAACGCCGTTACAAAATCGGCGATTTAGTGAAAGTGAAACTTATCGAGGTTCGAGAAGAAACTCGCAGTATTATCGGTCAGTTAATCATTTAATGATACTTCCCTTCTAACTCTAGAAATACCGCTCGTTACACAATGGGCGGTATTTTTTCTAGCACCGAAGTTGTGACAATATTTTATAGATGGTATCAAATAAAGGAATTTTGGAGATATATTGAAGATATTCAATATCTAGGAGAGGTATATGATATCCCCGCCTTGAAGAGCGGGGATAAAATTAGCATTTAGGTTGAATTACATTTTAGGAATATCAACACCAGATGAAAGCACATCTTGAATATCTGATTTTAAGACATCTGCTTTTGGCCCATAAATCGCTTGGATACCAGATCCTTTCACAATAAAGCCCATTGCACCCGCTTGTTTCCAGCTTGCTTCATCACCCACTAAATCTGGATTATGTACAGTGATACGTAAACGTGTCATACAAGCATCAACATCCGCGATATTATTACGTCCGCCAAGCAAGTTGATGATTTGAATAACTTGTGCGCTAGCATTCGCCACTTTTGGCTCATCGCTAGAAGCTTCATCTGAACCTTTCGCATCATAGTTACCATTACGGCCTGCTGTGGCAAGATTAAATTTCTTAATCATAAAGTTCGCGATAAAGAACATAGCAACAGCAAATAAGATCGATACCCAGATAAAGTTGATCACATCCATACCAATGCCTGCTTTAATCGCCATTGGTGTACGCGTTAAGAACTCAATGTTACCGAATGAATGCACACGTAAGTCCACAATATCTGCCATGGCGAAAGCACAACCTTGTACTAAAGCATAAACAATATAAAGCGGTAATGCGACAAACATAAACATGTATTCGATTGGCTCTGTTACCCCTGTTAAGAACACCGCAAGTGCTGATGAAAGGAAAATACCTTTATAGAATTTTTTCTTGTCTTCATCTACGTTGATATACATAGCAAGCGTCAAGCCCATTAAGATACCGCTTGAACCAATCATTTGCCCTACTTTGAATCGAGCTGGTGTCACGGTTGAAAGCAACTCGTTATATTGGGTTACGTTACCCGCATCTTTAAGGTTAATTAAGTCAGAAATCCATGCAAGCCATAGTGGGTCTTGACCAAATACTTGTTTACCTTGTTGCGCACCAGTTAAGAATTCATAAGTACCACCTAATGAAGTGTAATTCATTGGGATAGTCAACATATGGTGTAAACCAAATGGAAGTAATAGACGCTCTAAAGTACCATAAATAAATGGTGCTAAAATTGGCGCTGAACTTTGTGAGTTAGCAATCCATTGACCGAAATGATTAATTCCTGTTTGAACTAAAGGCCAGAATAATGATAGGAAGATCGCCACTAATACGGAACGATAAATGACAACGAAAGGAACAAAACGTTTACCATTAAAGAACGTTAATACTTCAGGTAATTTACGGAAATTGTAGTAACGATTGAAGGTTGTTGCCCCCACAAAACCCGCGATAATACCAACGAACACGCCCATATTTAACGCAGGTTGCCCAAGCACATTCACAAAGTAATTCGCCACAGGAATTTCACCGGCCAATATGGTACTTACGTGAGCATTTGGATCGGCTAGCATTTCAAGCTTTACACCGAAAAAGTTACCGGTAATTAAGTTAATTAAAATGAAAGCAAGGCCAGCTGCAAATGCACCGCCTGCACGCTCATTTGCCCAGCTACCACCAATCGCTAAAGCAAATAATAGATGGAGGTTACCAATAATCCCCCAACCAATTTGGGCGATAATGTTTCCGACAAGCGCTAGCCATTCCGCATCGCTAATCAAAGGCAGTGAGTTACCAATACTCACCATTAAACCCGCGGCTGGCATCACGGCAATCACAACCATTAGGCACTTACCGAATTTTTGCCAAAATTCAAAACTGAGCATTTTTTTCATATTGATTCTCCTACAAGATGAGAGCTACTTCTACGCCAAAATGGTCGGAAACAATCGGTTTATTTTTGCCATTAAAAATAACCTGACTGGATAAAACCCTTTTTGCTTGGTTTAAAAAAATATAATCTAATCGCTTTTCTTGACTATGACCTTTCCAGCCGTCAATCGCTTTCTCTACGGTGATGCCGCTATCCTTCTGCTCTGCCATTTCAAAGGTATCAAATAAACCTAAGGATTTAATTTGCTGGTAAGCTTGCTGATCGCTTATTGCATCGGTATTGAAATCACCCATCAGGATTTTAAGATTCGCACTTTTGCTCCGATCCACAATATAGCGAATATTATCCAGTTGGTTTTCCCCATCACAATTTGGCAAATTGATATGACAAGAATAACATTCAATTAACTGGCCTTGATATTCCACCGTCAGCCCAATGATTTTACGTGAAAGAATCGAGTCAAGACGTTGATGTTGGCTACAATAAAACGTATCGACATCATAAACAGGCAAGCGCGTTAAAAACGCAATGCCCTCATCATATTTATCGTAACCAATATGCGAATTGCTCCAAAAAAGCGAGTATTTCTGTGCAACGCGTTGATTGATTTTATTTAACAGAAGGACACCATAGTTATCTTGCTTTAACGTTGGCGAAATAGCAGGAGACGACATCAATTGATTAACCTCTTGTAAGGCAATGATGTCATAACCCTTTTCCACAATAGTTTCAGCAAGAATCTCTATTTTTTCCGCTTGGTTAGCTTCTAACCAAGCGTGTACATTCAGGGTAAGTAGTTTCATTGCTTCCCCTTAGCCCTCACAATGCCAAATGTCTTCATTATATTGAGCGATCGTGCGGTCAGATGAAAAGAAGCCCGCTTTGGCGATATTGTGAACGACTTTCTCATTCCAACTATCCTGATCTTCATAATCGGCTAAGATTTGTTCTTTCGCTTCAACATAAGCATTAAAGTCAATTAACGTCATAAACCAGTCTTTATTCAATAATTCGTTATAAAGACGTTCTAAACGTGTTTTATTGCCTAATTTCACCACGGCAGGATTCAGAATAAAATCAACCGCTCTTTTAATATCTTTGTCGTTTTCATAATACGCTTTTGAAACATAGCCTGCTGTTTCATAAAGTTTAATAATGCTTTCTGAATCTTTACCGAATGTATAGATATTTTCAGCACCGGCTAATTCTGCAATTTCAACATTAGCCCCATCCATTGTGCCTAAGGTTAATGCACCATTAAGCATAAATTTCATATTCCCTGTACCGGAAGCTTCTTTAGAGGCAAGTGAAATTTGTTCTGAAATATCAGTTGCTGGAATGAGTTTTTCCGCCACACTCACATTATAGTTTTCCACTAAATGAACGTTTAAATACTTGTTCACTTCAGGATCATTATTGATTAACTCAGATAAACAAAGAATTAAGTGAATAATATCCTGTGCAATAATATAAGCAGGTGCAGCTTTTCCGCCGAAAATCACGGTAATCTTACGTTTTGGTAATTTACCTGCTTTAATTTCTAAGTATTTATGAATCACATAAAGCGCATTCATTTGCTGGCGTTTGTATTCATGGAAACGCTTAATTTGCGTATCAATGATAGAATTTTCATCTAGCTCAATACCTTTATTTTCTTTAAGGTACGCTTTTAATGCCAATTTGTTTTCAAACTTAATTTTCGCTAATTGTTGATGAACCTTTTTAGCATCTTTAAAGGCTAACAATTTCTCTAATTTCGTTGCATCATGCAAATATTCATCGCCAATCAATTCTTTAATATAAGCCGCTAATGGTTGGTTAGAAAACTCTAACCAACGACGGAAAGTAATGCCGTTTGTCTTATTATTGAATTTTTCAGGATACAACGCATAGAACGCTTTAAGTTCTGAATTTTTCAAAATCTCCGTATGTAACGCCGCCACACCATTCACAGAATTTGAAAAGTGAATATCCATATGTGCCATATGCACTCGTTTTTGTTTATCAATAATTTGTACTGCTGGATCTTTATATTCTGCACGCACTAATTTATCTAATTTCTTAATGATCACCACTAAATGTGGCACCACTTCATCTAAATAATCTAGCGGCCATTTTTCTAATGCTTCAGACAAAATGGTATGGTTGGTATAGCCCACCATATTACGTACGATTTCAACCGCTTCAGCAAACTTAATTTTATGTTTTTCGGTTAATAAGCGAATTAATTCAGGAATCACCATTGAAGGGTGTGTATCATTGATCTGTACATACGCATAATCGGCTAAATCATGTAAGTTACTACCACGCGCAATCGCTTCATCAATTAATAATTGTGCCGCATTTGATACCATGAAGTATTGTTGATAAATACGTAATAATTCCCCATTTTTATCTGAATCATCTGGGTAAAGGAATAAAGTCAGATTTTCTTCAATCGCAGTTTTATCAAACTCGATACCTTTTTTAATCAGTTTAGGATTCACTGATTGAATATCAAACAAATTGAGATAGTTCTTCGTATCTTTCTTATAACCTAAAATATCAATACGATCTAATTTAGAGGTTAATATAAATTTCTTAAATGGTACTTCATAGCTAATATCTGTTGGAATTAACCAAGAGTTATCCTCAATCCAATCATTAGGCTCCGCATGTTGTTCATTCTTTTTAAAGACTTGTTTGAACAAACCATAATGATAATTTAAACCTACCCCTTCAGCATTTAAGCCAAGTGTAGACATTGAATCAATAAAACAAGAAGCCAAACGACCTAACCCACCATTTCCTAAAGACGGTTCTGGTTCAATATCTTCAATATGACTTAATGATTTACCCGCACTTTCTAATTCTGTTTTGATGTCTTGATAGACACCAAGGTTAATCAGGTTATTAGAAAGTAATTTACCAATTAAAAACTCAGCTGAGATATAGTAAACCTTACGTTTACCTGTATTTTTAGGTTTATCTGCTGAGAGTGTTTTTACGTAATTTAATAATTGAATATAAGTTTCTTTATCGCTTAATTGTTCAAGCGATTTATTGGTTTCGTTTTTTACAAAGGTACTAAATTTCATCATTATTTTTCCTGATTCGCACGTTGATATAACGTGGTCATCTTTTCTAAAAAGTCTTTTTTATCTTGCGTTAAATCTGATTGCTGCATTCTCCATTGCCAGTTTCCACCAATTGTTGAAGGCACGTTCATTCTTGAACTGGCTGGCAAATCTAAAACATCTTGCATTGTTGCAATCGCGGTATTGCTAACGGTTGCAAAAAGCTGACGAATCATCGCTTGACAAATCGATTCATCCTCATGGCGATGCGTATAATCATTGATATATTGCTGCTGTTGTTCAGTCAGGCTGTTATACCAACCATTGGTCACATCGTTATCATGTGTGCCGGTATAAACAATGGAATGCGGGATGCAATAATGCGGGCTATCTAAGCTTTCTCCGCTAACATCTTCAAAGCCAAATTGCAGAATCTTCATGCCAGGATAGTTACAGTCTGTAAGCAATTTTCTGGCTTTGTCATCAATATTACCTAAATCTTCGGCAATAATCGGTAAATCGCCCAATTGCTCTTTAACGGCTTTAAATAAGTCATAACCTGGGCCTGGCTGCCAGCTACCATCTTTAGCAACCTCTGCTTTTCCGTCTACTTGCCAATAATCAGAGAAACCTTTGAAATGGTCGATACGTAGTACATCATAAATTTTGAAGCTTTCTTCAATGCGGTGAATCCACCAAGCGTAGCCTTGTTTTTTATGTTCTTCCCAAGCGTAAAGCGGATTGCCCCAAAGTTGTCCTGTTGCACTGAATTGATCGGCTGGGACCCCCGCGACAAAAAGCGGATTGCGTTCTTCATCTAATTGGAAGAGTTCTGGTTTTGTCCAAACCTCTACGCTATCTGCAGCCACGTAAATCGGCATATCACCGATGATCTGAATGCCTTTTTGATTTGCGTAATTTTTTAATTCAGTCCATTGTTTGAAGAAGAAATATTGCGTCACTTTAAAGTACTGAATTTGCTCCGCTAACATGGTGCGATATTTTTCCAATGCACTTGGATCTCGAGCCACAGCTTTTTTATCATCCCATTTTTGTAATGCTTGATTACCAAAATGCTCTTTAATTGCCATAAACTCAGCAAAATCGTCCAACCATAATCGATTGTTTTTCTCGAAGTGATTGAAATCAGCTTGGAGTGATTGATTCGCTAAAAAATTTTTTACGGCTGTTTCTAAAATCGGACGGCGTGCGTAAAAGATACGTTCATAATCCACGCTAGTTGGATCATCACCAAAATTGACTGAAGCATAATCAGATTCTTTCAGTAAGCCCATTTGGGTTAGTAAATCAAAATCAATAAGGTGAGTATTACCTGCAATTGCAGAGAAAGATTGATAAGGTGAATCACCATAACTGGTGGTAGTAAGTGGAAGAATTTGCCAATAAGTTTGTTTAGTTTCAACTAAAAAATCGACAAAATCATAAGCCGATTGCCCAAAGCTACCAATCCCGAATGCATTTGGTAGCGAGGTAATGTGCATAAGAACACCACTTGAACGAGTAAGCATAATATTTCCTCTAGGAAGTTATCATTTTGGCTCATTCTAACCTAACCGTATTTTTATGCAACAACTTATACGTAAAAGTTTAAAACATTTTCGTAAAATAGTGACTAATATCACATTTTATACGTATAACATTTATGATTTTATGATATGCTATGGCGACACCTACGGAACAAATGGTCGATAAAAGGATTAAAAATGAGCAAATACAAGCAGGTCTATAATGAGATAAAGACCCAAATTAACAATGGTAATTTAGCACCATTGCAAGAACTCCCGAGTGAAAATGAACTCATGCAAAACTATGGCTTTTCTAAAGATACTATTCGAAAAGCGCTTTCTTTACTTGAAATTGATGGCTACATTCAAAAGCAACAAGGCCGAAATTCGATTGTTTTAGAGCATGACTTATCTAAACCACAGATGCTTTCTGAAATTAAAACCGTCAGCGAATTAAATAGTGCCTCAACACACAAAGTGAAAACCACATTAACCAGCTTGTATATTGTGCAAGGTGAAGAAGAATTGATGGATATCTTTAACGTCAATGATCAGATCGATTTCTATCGCATTGCTCGTCTGCGTGAAATTGATGGAGAGGCAGTTGAATATGAGGTTTCTTATTTTGATCGCCGCATCGTGCCGTTTATTAGCCGAGAAATCGCAGAACATTCTATTTATCACTATTTGGAAAACGAATTAAAATTAAAAATTAGTCACTCACAACGAAAAATTGTCTTTCGCTATGCAAACGAAGAAGAAAAAAAGGCAATTGATCTTGGTGAGTATGACATGGTTGTGAATGTGACGAGTACCACTTATTTGGCTGATGGTCGACCGTTTCAATATGGGAGTATTAGCTATCGACCAGATAAAATTGCATTTACATCAACAGCAAAACGACATGTCTAGTTTTTGTAAATGATAGGTTGTTATTTAAAAAATTCATAAAAAAAGTGCGGTCATTTTTAACCGCACTTTTTATTTAAGCTATTTTAACCAAAATTGTCCTTTGAAAATTTTTCCTAATGTCATCAGCACCAAACCGCTCATCATCACGTTAGCAAAGATAAATGCACCGTTTGCCAATCCGCTCAGTACGTTATGATGAACAAAAGAAACCGCCCCATTCGCTAAAGAAGCTAATCCGAATGAAAAAGCCCAGAACCCAATATTCAGTCCTTTTTCACTAATCCAAGGAAACAGGCGAATTAAAAAGAACATTTGTAAAAAACCGTATCCCCATAAGAGCTTAACGAAAAGATCGATCTCTCCCCCATTAAGCGATAAGTAAGCCGACGAGCCCACAAATGCTGGGGCAAGAATGATCCCCATTGTTGGACGAAATTGGGGTTCAATCTGCAACACGCGTAAACGTTGGAATAACACCGGTTCATAAATAATCCAAGCAATCATCCCTGCACCTAAGAACAAATAGCCTAAATCTTGATAGCCTAACAAGGCTAATGATGAGGCACTTGTAAAGTTAGTCGCCACAGAGGGCAAATAAAAAGGTGGCAGTGTCGATTTTTCCTCAAATGTGCCATCTTTCCATAACGCACTAATTCGCACTGAAGCAAACAATAATTGCCCAATTGTCCCGATCCAAATTAATCCCTCACCAATAAGAGGAAACCAGCGATACAGAACATCCCCGCTTAACATCGTTGTAATCGGTATTAATGCAAGAAAAGAAAAACGTATCGGACAACAATATTCATCTTGTACTTCTTGAGAGAAATAAATCATTTTATAAATATAGAGCAAGACGAAAAGTGCCCATACTGAAACAGACGTTATGCCAATAATATCACTCACATTTAGAGAAAAAGAGAGCGTATCGCCCATATGCAACCAGGCTAAAGATAAAGCGCTTAAACCTAATGGAATCGCAAAATAGCCTGTTGGTAATGGAAATAGTCGTTTATCAGTCATTATTATTCTCCTAAAAATTGATACCTTATAAGATTACCTCTAAATGCATGAATATTGATGTGGATTTATCTCAAAGACTAGAATAAAAATCTCATTTCTCTAAATGAAAGAAAGGGCTAATAAACATTAGCCCTAAATTGAATTTATATATTTTGGATTATTTGCAGATCACTTCTAATCCGCCCATGTAAGGACGTAATACTTCTGGCACCGTAATTGAGCCGTCTGCATTTTGGTAGTTCTCAAGCATGGCCACTAATGTACGACCAACTGCTAAACCAGAACCATTTAATGTGTGTACTAAGCGAGTTTTCTTATCCCCTTTCGCTTTACAACGTGCTTGCATACGACGGGCTTGGAAATCCCACATATTTGAGCAAGAAGAAATCTCACGATAAGTATTTTGTGCAGGCACCCACACTTCTAAGTCGTAAGTTTTGCAAGAACCAAAGCCCATATCTCCGGTACAAAGTAAGACTTTACGATATGGTAGATTTAAAAGCTGTAATACTTTTTCTGCATGGCCGGTTAATTCTTCAAGTGCTTCCATTGATTTATCTGGATCGACGATTTGTACCATTTCTACTTTATCGAATTGGTGCATACGAATTAAACCACGGGTATCTCGACCATATGATCCCGCTTCAGAACGGAAACATGGTGTATGTGCTGTCATTTTGATTGGCAATTCTGCTTCATCAATAATCACATCACGTACAAGGTTAGTCACTGGCACTTCCGCTGTTGGAATTAATGCGTAAGGTTGCTCACCTTCTAACGCTAAAGTATGGAATAAATCTTCACCGAATTTTGGTAATTGACCTGTACCATAAAGGGTAGCATGGTTAACTAAATAAGGTACGTAAGTTTCTAAATAACCATGTTGTTCGGTATGAAGATCTAACATGAATTGCGCTAACGCACGGTGCATTTTAGCAATTTGACCTTTCATGACCGCAAAGCGCGCACCTGCTAATTTAGCTCCTGCTGCAAAATCTAAGCCATTGGCATCTTCACCTAATGACACGTGATCTTTGATCTCAAAATCAAAGGTACGCGGTGTACCCCAACGTAAAATTTCTTTATTTTCAGTATCATCTTTACCTAATGGCACTTCATCTGCTGGAAGGTTTGGAATGCTTAATGCGATTTGATTGATTTCGGCTAACACCGCATCAAGTTGGGACTTCGCTTCGTTAAGCTGTTCGCCCATGTTATCTACTTCAGCCAATAATGGTGCAATATCTTCACCACGTGCTTTTGCCGCACCAATAGCTTTGGAACGTGCGTTACGCTCTGCTTGTAATGTTTCAGTTTTTACTTGTAAATCTTTGCGTTGTTCTTCTAATGCGGTAAGTTTTTCCGTATCAAGAATAAAGTTACGTTTTACTTTTAATTTTTCTGCTACTTCAGCCAGATTATTACGGAGTAAATTTGGATCGATCATTGGAATTCCCTATTTTTCATTATGAAACAGATGCCTTTATTCTAGCGTGCTTTGAGCAAATAAACCAGTTAAAACCCTGATTTTTCTTTTATTAATCTCTTCAAAAACATCCAATTTTATAACCGCACTTTGCCATAATTTAATTTTGTGATCTCTGTCAAATTCTGAGAATGAGGCACTAGAAACAGCAAAAAAAAGTTCTATAATGAAAATGAACGTTAACCAAGAGGAGTAACCTATGTTTCCTGAATTTCGCGATTTAATTACTAATCTCAAAAACAAAGATGCTTATTTTGATCGCTTGTTTGAAAAACACAATGTGTTAGACCAAGAGATCAAAAATAAGATTGATAACATAGAACTCGCTACTCATACGGAAATTGAGAACTTGAAAAAAGAAAAATTACGGATTAAAGACGAGCTCTATCAATACTTGAAAAAGAAAGCAGCTGAGTAATTGGTTTAATGTGAAGACAAAGTGCGGTGAAATTTACCGCACTTTTTTGTTTTAAGTGGTTTTATTCTTTTGAGAGCCCAGATAAATCGCGACTAATGTCAGCACTGCCCCCGCCCATTGCCAATGATTGATGGGCTTATCCAAGCCAAAATAATCAATCACAAGCGCCACCACCGGTTCGGAAAGAAGCAACAAACCGGTTAAACCTAACGATAAATAAGGAATGGTATAAGCAATCATGCCCCAAGCGACACATTGCATCACAGCACCATAAATGAACACCAATCCCCAATCGGTGAAGGTGGTTGGATAAAGATTATCAGAATTAAAAATCAACGAAGGAACAATTAAGACAAGCGCACCACTTAAACTCAAAATAAACATTAACGAAAATAAAGCAGTAGGTTCTTCTTCGTGCACTTTTTTAATCATAATCATTGAAGCGGCAAGCATGCCTGCCGAAATGAGCCCAATGATAATGCCGTACATACCGTCAAAATTATGCTGTAGCTCTTCCCCTGAGATTAAGACAACACCCGCAACCGCTAGAAAAAGGCTTAACATTTGTAATTTCGTTTGGCGTTCACCAAAGAAGAGATAGCCAATTGCGGCCAAAAAGAAAATCTGCAAACTATTCAGCAACGTTGAAATACCCGGCCCTACCGCATATACACTTTCATGCCAAAAAGATAAATCAAAAGCTAAAAAGATGCCGGCTAATGCGGCATACATCATCGCTTTACGGCTTTTCGGGAAACGCTGTCTTTTTAATTTCATTAAGAACCAGAAAATAAAAGAGGCAATAAGTAAACGCCAAAATGCAATGGCATAACCACCCACTGGAACAAACTTAACAATCAGGCTTCCTAAACCGAATAACACACAGCCCAAGACTAACATCGGGGCAGCGTAAGATTTTATTTTATCCATTAAATAAACATTGCCCAGACAGCCAAACTCGCCGCCATAAAGAACAAAATGAGTAAGCTGTTATAACTGAGTTTCCATTTATTCACACTATGTAAAAGCAGAATGCCAGCCATCACTAAGTGAAGTAGGAAATAAATGCCATATGCAAAAACACCATCAAAACTGACCGCACTTACACCTTGATAAACAATAAAGAGCAGTACTGCCAACGCATTCAGTGCAAGCAGTAAAATCATCAATAATGGCAGTAACGCAATGAAACCTTGCAGACGATTACGAGAAACAGACAAGCATAAATTCGCCAATAATACCCCCATCACCGCTTGCGCCAATGGATTATATTGCACGAAATTTGGTGTTGGATTGCCGAAGAAAATCATCAAATAGGCAATTACACCCAATCCACTCACCAACGATGCCATTAAGAGAAAACCATGGCGAGCTGATTCATCTTTAGGTTGTTTCCATACTGCATATACGGCAGATAATCCGCATAAGCTAACAATATCAGTCATCACGTAATGATGTGGTGAGGCTAAGCTCATTCCAAGCCAAACTAACCAATAAAGTACAAAACAGACATTTGCTTTGATTAAACGTCCGCGTTGTCCTGGACAAATTTCACCTTTAATAAAGGCTACCAAACAAAGTAGCTGAGCAATCAGCACACCAAAGGCTAAATGAGGAATCAGTTTTTCAGCAGATTGCAAAGACTCTGCAAAAAATTCAATAATTAATAGCAACCCAATTGGCAAGAGAGCAAGAAATGCGGCTAAGGGTTTGGATTGTTCTTCTGACATAAGATTCTCGATTAGAAAAAGAAGGCGTCATTATGCCAAAATTTACAGCTTTTTTTAATGGCTTTCGTGCATTTTGACTCATTCCCTTTTAAAATAAGCAAAATTATAACCGCACTTTAGGAACCACAAAAAAATGCTATTAAGCGTACTTTACATTATTGGAATAACTGCCGAAGGAATTACCGGTGCATTAGCCGCTGGACGAGAAAAAATGGATATTTTTGGGGTAATTATTATTGCCTGTGTGACGGCGATTGGTGGCGGTTCGGTACGCGATGTATTACTTGGACACTACCCGCTTGGCTGGGTTAAACATCCTGAATATTTCATTATGGTGGCTGGTGCAGCGGTATTAACGGTTTTTATCGCACCTTTCATCAAACATTTCATGCGCTACTTCCGCACAATTTTCTTGGTATTAGATGCCTTAGGATTAATCGTGTATTCCATTATCGGTGCGCAGATTGCCATTGATATGGGTTATGGTTTTACTGTGACATCCATTGCTGCAACCGTGACAGGTGCATTTGGTGGTGTGTTGCGTGATTTACTCTGTAACCGCATTCCCCTTGTATTCCAAAAAGAACTTTACGCCAGCGTGTCATTCTTCTCTGCCGCTATGTATATGGCATTACAACACCTTCAAGTAGAACACACGCTTTCAATTTTACTCACGTTATTCAGTGGTTTTGCATTACGCTTACTTGCAGTTCGATTTGGTTGGGGATTACCCGTTTTCGATTTCCAAGAGCAAGATGAGGAAACAAATGATAAATTACCGAAGAAAACGAAATAGAAATAATGGATAAGATGTAAATTTAGATTTCTCTAATTAAAGAGATAGTATGATGGGTCATAAGATAAAAGCATTTCAAAATTTCTTAAAAACCAAACATATTTTATGTTCTAACACTTTGATTGCACAATGCTAAAACCCCAGACTCACGAACTACTAAGAATTCAAGGCTACAATATCTAATGGAGGTGTTTTGGGCACTATTTGAGCCAAATAACCATCCCCAAGCAAAAACACTTTTGTTGATAATGCAGATATATCATCTATTTTTTCTAAAGCTAAGAATAAATTAGTTTTAAAGATAGGTGCTCCATTTATATCGGCTAAAACATAAACTTCTGAAGATTTAAGTTTTTCTTCAACCAATTTAATCAATTTATCAAATTTTAAAGTAACAACACCTTCCTTTAATTTATCTATATTTCCATACTCAAATGGATATTTATAAAAAATATTTAGAACCTCTTTCTCTTTTTCTTCTGATAAGAGGCTAAAATCGTCTGAAAGAGCTTCTACACACTCTTCAAATAATGTCATACAAACCTTTATTTTATTGTTTAAGAAATATTAAGACTTAAGTAGGGTTTATAAATTCTCAAATCGCACCCTACTCACGGGATATAAACTGACTAGATGATAAATCATTACTCATAATTCACAAAATCCTTAATTTTAATCATTTCACCTTACGCATTTTTACGATAAGCTACACCATATTTTTGTTGCAATAACAAGGGATTCGATATGTTAGAACAAATGGGCAAACAGGCCAAAGATGCAGCCTTTATTTTAGCGCAGTTAAACACCACTGAAAAAAATCATGCACTCAGTATTATTGCGGATCAATTAGAACAACAAGCGGATCGTATTCTTGCCGCAAACCAAAAAGATATTGAAATCGCGAAACAAAACGGCTTATCTGAAGCCTTAATTGACCGCCTCTTATTAACCGAAGATCGCCTAAAAGGCATTGCGAATGATGTACGCCATGTGATTTCGCTCGCAGATCCAGTGGGAAAAATTATTGATGGGGGCACCTTAGATAGCGGATTAAAAATTGAACGCGTTCGTACACCGCTTGGCGTAATTGGTACCATTTACGAAGCACGTCCCAATGTCACCATTGATGTAGCAAGCCTTTGCTTAAAAACCGGTAATGCCGTGATTTTACGTGGCGGAAAGGAAACACAACATTCCAACCAAATTTTAGTAGAAGTGGTACAAAATGCCCTTGAACAAGCAGGATTACCACGCCATGCAGTCCAAGCCATTACCGATCCGAATCGTGAGCTTGTAATGCAACTACTTAAATTGGATCGCTATGTAGATATGATTATTCCTCGTGGCGGAGCTGGTTTACATGAACTTTGTAAACAACATTCAACCATTCCAGTGATTGTCGGTGGTGTGGGCGTTTGTCATCTTTTTGTGGAAGAAAGTGCGGACCAAGAAAAAGCCCTCGCGGTGATTGCTAATGCAAAATGCCAACGTCCAAGCACATGTAATACGTTGGAAACGCTTTTAGTTCAACGCTCGATTGCAGAAACCTTCCTACCCAAACTCGCGAAATATTTAGCCGAGAAAAAAGTAAAATTCCATGCAAAATCGACCGCACTTTCTATTCTTCAAGCTGCAAATGTCAATGTGCAAGAAGTGACTGAACAAGCATTACGCCAAGAATGGGGCTCACTCGATCTCAATGTCGTGGTGGTTGAAGATATGGATGCGGCAATTGCTCACATTCGTGAATATGGCACACAACATTCAGAAAGTATCTTGACGGAAAATCAACGACTAGCAACACAATTTATCAATCAAGTGGATGCGGCAGCCGTATATGTTAATGCAAGTACTCGATTTACCGATGGCGGACAATTTGGTTTAGGTGCAGAAGTGGCGGTAAGTACTCAAAAACTTCATGCTCGAGGCCCAATGGGATTAGAAGCCTTAACCAGCTATAAATGGGTTTGTGTTGGCGATTACACTTCTCGCAAATAATCTGTTCCATCCATAAAAAAACCGCACCTTGAAACAATCAAAGTGCGGTTATTTTTTATCTCGTTTTTAGTGTTTACCGAATAATTTCATCGCGGGTAATACAATCGCACAAGCAATCGCGCCTACGATCACACCCACGACTAACGTTGCCACATTACCTAATAACCCATCTGCTAATTGATAATCAGCGAGCAAATGATGAATGAAATCCACATTATGTACAAAAATACCGCCACCGACTAAGAACATCGCAAGCGTACCAATAAAGCTAAGTGAACGCATGAATTTAGGCATAATCACTAAAATTGCATTTCCGATTGACTTCGCCACACCACCTTTTTTGATAAGGTATAAACCGAAATCATCCGCTCTAACAATCAATGCGACCAAGCCATAAACAAAAATAGTAATTCCGATACCCACTATTGAAAGAGAAATGATGCGAGTGAGCAAGCTCGCTTCGGTTAATTCGCCCAATGCAATAATAATAATTTCAGCAGAAAGAATAAAATCCGTACGAATTGCCCCTTTAATTTTAGCGGCTTCATTAAAGGTTGTTTTTTCTTCGTGCTCTTCATGAGCAATAAATTTATGTAGAATTTTCTCTACCCCTTCAAAACACAAATATGCCCCACCTATCATCAAAAGTGGCACGATCAACCAAGGTAAAAATGCAGAAAGCAGTAAAGCAATTGGAATTAAAATGACTTTATTGACTAAGGATCCTTTGGTGACAGCCCAAACAATGGGTAATTCACGATCGGAAGATGCCCCTGTTACCTGATTAGCATTTAAGGCTAAGTCATCACCTACTACACCAACGGTTTTCTTGGCTGCTATTTTGGTCATCAAGGCGACATCATCAAGAATCGATGCAATGTCATCAATAAGAGTAAAAAGAGAGCTAAACGCCATATTCTTTCCTTTATAAAGTTAAAATTTAGAGAAATGAGTTTTAGACTGGTCGAATGCTTTCGACATCCAACTTTGCATCAAACTCTTTTTGTAATAAAAGTAGTTTTTTATCTTGCTGTAAATCCGTACGTGCCTGTTCACGCAACTCCTGATAAACTTTTTTACGGTAATCCATCGGGGTTAAAACATCGGAATCTTCAACAAAAATCGACAATTTGACTGGTTTTTCATATAAACGTTCAAGATGATCCACTAAATTTTTAATATTTCGATCTTGTTTTAAATGGGCTTTTTCAGAATGAAGCCCGAGTTGAATTTCATCTTCTGTTTGCGACTTAATAAAGCAATTTAATGCCAACTCTTTTGAAAAACCACTTACGCCTGAGCGTTCGACAATATCCGTCCAAGGATCTTGTTTTTGTGTAATTTGAATAATTTTCTCACGCAATTCTGGTGTCACATCTTTCAAAATCGCCTGTTTAATATCAGAAGGTCGCACACCGCTATCCACTTTAGCTAAATCCGGATTACTCCACTCCCAACGGTAAGTTTCCGCATCCAGAATTTCCTGCTCTTCCGCGTCCATTTCAGCATTGTCATCAATGGTATTTTCAACCGTTTCAACACTTTGCTTTAACGCTTCTGCTTGTTGAGTAATTGGATTTGGCACCGCTGCTTTCGTTTGCGTCGCTTTCGGTGGTGTCATCTCTCGCACAGGAAGTGCGGTCATTTTTGGTGAATTTTTTTGCTCATCCAACGCTTGGAGATGATGCAAGGTTTCTTCTACGGCGGCTTGCTGTTCATCATGATGATGTTGGCGCTCTGATTGCTCAATTTGCGTTAATTGATTCAATGCTTCTAGCGCAGCAAGGCTAGCTAAATTCAATGAAGATGTGGTTTGCGTGGAAACAGGTTGAGAAGGTGATGAATGTACAACCGCTGATTGAGCCATCGGCTTTTGCGCTTGTGCAGAATAATTTGCTTTGATGTTTTGCGACAGCACCGGCATATCCACATACCCAGAAACAGGCTGACTTTCAACCGAACTTTTCTGTGTATTTTGTTCAGTGGATAGCCCGCCTTGTTTAGGCGTTTGTGCTGCCGTAAGGAACTTTGGGTGGAATGCCAACGCCCTCAATAATGTCATTTCTGCACCAATTCGACGATTTGGTGCGGAGGCCAATTCTTTTCGACCCGATACAATCACTTGATAGAAAAATTGTACGTCTTCCGGTGAAATATGTTTAGCCAGAAAACCGAGATGATCGTTTTCATCCGTAGCATTTTTAGCGAGTAACTGCATTAATGCAATTTGATGTAATTTCTCTGCCGTTTCTGCCAGTAACTCATCCCAATCGCCCGCTTTTTCTGCCACTGTTTGGATGGTTTTCATTAAACGCTCACCGTTACCTTGGTGTAAGGCGTAAATAATTTCAATCGGTTGGTCTTCATCTAATAGCCCAAGCATGGTATTCACCACATCGGTGGAAACTTTACCATTACCCATGGCAATCGCTTGATCCGTTAAACTTAAGCTATCACGAATACTACCCTGTGCCGCTTTGGCTAATTTATCTAATGCTGGTGCATCAAAAGGAATATTTTCGGCAGTAAGTACACGGTTAAGGTGTTCTGAAATTTGCGGTTCATCTAATGCTTTGAGATGAAATTGCATACAACGAGATAAAATGGTGATCGGTAATTTTTGAGGATCCGTTGTAGCGAGTAGGAATTTCACATATTCAGGTGGCTCTTCCAAGGTTTTTAACAACGCATTGAAAGAATGGCGGGAAAGCATATGGACTTCATCGATTAGATAAACTTTATAACGCCCCACTACCGGCTTATATTGCACGTTGTCTAATAGCTCACGCGTATCTTCTACTTTAGTACGAGAAGCCGCATCAATTTCAATTAAATCAATAAAGTTGCCTGCTTCGATCGCTTTACAGTTTTCACATTCACCGCAAGGATCGGCAGTAATACCGTTTACACAGTTCAAGCCTTTCGCAAATAAACGAGCAATGGAGGTTTTACCCACGCCACGGGTGCCGGAAAATAAATAAGCATGGTGTAAACGGTTTTCTTTTAAACCGTTTTCCAAAGCAGTGAGCACATGGCTTTGTCCCACTACTTCAGAAAAGTTTTTTGGTCGCCATTTTCTGGCTAAAACTTGGTAGCTCATCGCATCTCTTTAAAAATTAATGACCTTCAAAATTCACTAAAGTGTAGCAATCAATGCCTAAATCACGTAAGCGTTTTTCGCCCCCTAATTCTGGCAAATTAATCACAAAGGCAGCATGTTTCACTTCACCACCTAAACGTTGAACTAATTTCACGGTGGCTTCAACTGTACCGCCTGTCGCTAACAAGTCATCAATGATTAACACATTATCGCCTTGTGAAATGGCATCTGTGTGCAATTCAAGGGTGTCTTGACCGTATTCTAATTGATAAGACTGTGCAATCACTTCACGAGGTAATTTGCCCGGTTTACGAACGGGGATAAATGGCAAGCCTAATGCTAATGCAACTGGCGCACCAAAAATGAATCCACGAGACTCGGTACCAATTACTTTTGTGAGACCTTGATCTTTATACTTTTCAACGATCAAATCGATTGTTGCCTTGAAAGCCGCAGGCACTTCAAGCAAGCTCGTGATATCACGGAAAATGATGCCTTCTTTTGGATGATTTGGGATAGATTTGATAGAAGATTTGATTAATTCAAGTTGTTTGTTCATAAATAATTGCTCAAAAAAGAGTAAGAAAAAATCCTGTTTTTAGGCTCGCATTCTAGCATAGAAAAATACAAAAGTGCGGTGAATTTTGACCGCACTTTTGTAAATAAAATGAATTAATCTGGGTAAATATCTTCCCCGTCTTTTCGAGTACGAAGAAGCTGTAAAATCCAGACATATTGTTCGGGGGTTGGCGTAACGAAATATTCAATTTCTTCGTTCATCGCACGGGCTGATTGCTCAGGATCGTCGCTTAATTGCATCGGTGGGCGAATTTCCATTTCATACTTCCCACTCTTGGCGTTATAGCGTGGAAACATTGGAATAACCACCGCTTTCGCTAATTTTGCCATTTTGTTCAACCCAGGAAGCGTCGCCTTATAAGTAGCAAAGAAATCCACAAAGACACTTTGCTCAGCACCAAAATCTTCATCGGGAAGATAATACCCCATTTGACCTTGTTTGATGTGTGCTAAAAATGGCTTAATCCCATTTTGACGAGCATGCATTTTGCCACCAAAACGTTGACGTGCTAAAGTCCACAACCAATCCACCAAGGGATTTCGGTGAGGGTTATACATTGACGTCATCGGCATGCCGTGTGTATGCAAAATAATGCCAGAGGCATCAATTGCCCAACCATGTGGCACCATCAAAATGATGTTATGCCCTTCTTCTTTGGCTTGTTTGATATACTCAAGACCAATAAATTCGCTGCGTTTTTGTAAATGCTTTTTAGAGCGAATAGCAATTTCACCAATACCGAGCATCACTTGTGCGACCGTCACAAACATCTCTTCAATCACTTTGTCACGCTGTTCTGCCGTCCAATTAGGGAAACAGAGTTTCAAATTAATCTCGGCACGAATACGTGGTTTACCGATTTTTTTCGTCAGTGCTCGTGCCAATTTCTCAGCTAATTTATCGCGTAAACGAAACGGTACAAAAGCCAATAATAAAAGCACAAAAATACCAAGCCAAATGCCCCAATTTTTCGGATGCAAATATGACCATGAAAAATGTGGTTCATAACCCGTTCGTGCCGTAATACGTAATTTTTTCTGAGAATCTGTCATAATCAATTGTTAAAAATGAAACCAACCTTGATCATACGCCATTTTTATCGTCATGATAAATGACATAATCACCACCATCGGTCTAATCAGTTGTTTGCCTTTTGCCATCACCATTTTAGCACCTAAATTTGCGCCTATCAGGCTTCCTGCCATCATGACTAACCCAACAGTCCAAATCACATGACCACCAATTAGGAAGAAAATTAATGAGGCTAAATTTGAGGTTAAATTCATCACTTTGGCATGCGCCGTCGCTTTAGTGAGGTTAAATCCTAGTAAGGTCACACAAGCTAGATTCATCAATGATCCCGTTCCCGGTCCGAAAAAGCCGTCATAAAAACCTAGAAGTGAGCCAAAACATAACGCAAAAACGGCGTAAGAAATTCGTTGTTTGCGATCACTCTCGCCCAATTTAGGCGTAAATAAAAAGTATAAGCCAATCGCTAAAATGAGAAATGGAAGGCCTTTTTTAATTAATGACGTATCTAAATTTTGAATAAGTAACGTACCAATCACCGAGCCGATAAAAATTATCAGTAAGATGAAAGAAAATTCCGATAAATTGACCGCTCTTTTTCGTAAAAAGTAAATACTTGCCGACAACGCGCCACCAAATGCTTGTAATTTATTGGTGCCTAATGCCATTGCCGGTGGCATACCTGTCATTAATAAGGCTGGGATCGTAATTAAGCCACCACCGCCCGCAATCGCATCAATAAATGCGGCAATAAAGGCAGCTGCAAAAAGCATGGCTAATATATCAATCCCCAATTCCATGATTTAACTCCTACTCTAACCATTCGCTACTGTTTGGCGAACTCAACACTTGCTGACATAAAAACGGTTCTGGTGGTGTCGCTTTTGGTTTAGAAGAGCCTGAACCTGGTTTTGCGGGTTCAAACCAAGAATAAAGTTCATCACCACATCCATCGCCTGCTGGTACAGGTGCTTGATCTTCACAATAAGCGGCATCTTTCGGACAAGCAATGCGCACGTGGAAGTGTGAATCATGTCCAAACCATGGGCGAATTTTGTGTAACCACGCACGATCATCACCCGCAGTTTGACAAAGTTTTAATTTAATCGCGGGGTTCACAAAAATACGGGTCACTTTTGGATCTTGCGCAGCCAGTTTGATTAACGTTGCATGATTGTTATTCCATACATTTTCATCAACACGTTGTGCTTGACGATTCACCACGAGTAAGCCTTTTCCGTCAGAATTTAGCGCTTCACTGTCTGTCATGGTGCCCATACGCAGCCAAATATCCGCATCTAAGCCCATTTGATGGCTCGCATGCCCCGTTAAAAAGCGACCACCGCCAGGCATCGCAATATCGCCAACCAACATCGTTGGTAAGCCAGCTGACTTCGCTTTTTGTCCAAGACGCTGTAAATAGGCAATCATATCCGGATGACCATAGTAGCGATTTTTATTCATACGAATCACTTGGTATCCCTCACCTTTATAAGGCAATGGCTCCGCCCCGATAATACAACCATTCGAATAGCTACCAATTGGATTCGCTTTACCATCTGTTGCAGGAATTGGACGTTTAATTCGTTGCCAGTCTTGTGGTGAGGCTGTTGTTTGTAGCGAGAGAAAAACGCTCCCTAAAACAACCGCACTTGAAAGTAATTTTGCTAAAGATTTATTCATAAGATTTCCTAAAACGAATGACCTTATCTTCAATAAAAGAAAAAAATAAGCTTAATTTAAAAGAGTTATTTACACTGAGCCTTAAAACGCAATAAATGGTCGAGTAACACAATCGCGACCATTGCCTCTGCAATAGGGACTGCTCGGATACCAACACAAGGATCATGACGCCCTTTTGTCACCACTTCGACAGGCTCGCCTTCTAAATTTATAGAACGACCAGGAATCGTAATACTAGAAGTCGGTTTCAATGCAATGGTTGCAATAATTGGCTGACCTGAGCTAATGCCACCTAAGATACCGCCAGCATGGTTGCTTTCAAAACCATTTGGCGTCATTTCATCACGGTGTTCACTGCCACGCTGTTCAACAACTGCAAAACCGTCGCCTATCTCTACACCTTTAACGGCATTAATTCCCATTAAGGCATGGGCTAAATCGGCATCAAGGCGATCAAAAACAGGCTCTCCTAAACCAACAGGGACATTCTCTGCAATCACGGTTAGTTTGGCACCAATCGAATCCCCTTCTTTTTTCAATTTACGGATTAATTCATCAAATTTTTCGACCGCACTTTCATCCGGACAGAAAAATGGATTGCTGTTTACTTTATCCCAATCAATTTTGCCGACATTTTGTGGCGCAATCTTCACTTCGCCAATTTGACTTAAAAAACCACGCACTTCAATGCCAAACTGCTCACGTAAATATTTCTTCGCAATCGCTCCCGCAGCAACACGCATCGCAGTTTCACGGGCAGAAGAACGACCACCACCGCGATAATCACGAATACCGTATTTTTGTTGATAGGTAAAATCTGCATGCCCAGGACGGAAACGATCTTTGATATCGCCATAATCTTGTGAACGTTGATCACCATTTTTAATGATCATTCCAATGCTGGTACCCGTTGTTTTACCTTCAAATACCCCAGATAAAATCTGTACTTCATCGTCTTCACGACGTGGCGTAGTGTAACGTGATGTACCCGGTTTACGACGATCTAAATCAGGTTGAATATCGGCTTCCGATAATTCAAGATTCGGTGGCACACCATCAACGATGCAGCCTAATGCAATACCATGTGACTCCCCAAAGGTTGTCACACGAAAAAGTTGTCCGATAGTATTCCCTGCCATATTTTCTCTCTTTAATTAATGGTTTTGAGCTAATTTTGCCACATCAATAAATGGAATTTCTTCGCCTGTATCTTTATTCTTAATAAAGATATCTAATTGGTTGAATGCAATATCAATATTATTTTCTGCAAATAACTCATTCACACGACGATTAAGTGCATCAAGCGTATCATTTCGATCTGCTACTTGTCCGACATAAACACGTAATTCATGATCTAACGTGCTAGCACCAAAGTTTAAGAATAATGCTCTTGGTTCTGGATCTCTTAAAACAGTCGGCAATTCATTTGCTGCTTGTAATAATAAGCGTTTCACTAACTCTAAATCTGAACCATAAGCCACACCAACTGATACGACTAAACGAGTAACGGTATTAGATAACGCCCAGTTAGTGACTTGTCCAGTAACAAAAGATTTATTTGGCACAATCACTTCTTTTCGGTCCGGATCAATCATGGTAATGGCACGAATACGGATTTTTGCCACGGTACCGGTTACATCGTTGATGGTCACGGTATCGCCCACACGAATCGGACGTTCAAATAATAAAATGATACCGGAAACAAAGTTCGCAAAGATTTCCTGCATACCAAAACCAAGACCAACAGAAAGCGCAGCAAACAACCATTGTAATTTGGACCACGACATACCAAGTGTTGAGAATGCCCATGCGCCACCCACTGCAACTAGGGCGTATGTTAATAATGTCGTAATGGTATAAGGCGTACCTTGTGAAAGTTTCACACGGGAGAAGATCAATACCTCTAAAATACCTTGAATATTCCGCACTAAAATATAGGTAATCACGACAATGATTAATGCAACAATCAAGTTAAAGAGTGAGATTGTTTCGGTCACCACGCCAGCTTCAGTCGTTGAAGTTTGTTGCCACAAGGTAATATCACGTAAATAACTAACCACCGTGACCAAATCTGACCATACATAGTATAAGATGGCAAAAAGTGCGGTCCAGATAAAGAGATCGGCAAAGCGTAATAACTGATTACGTACATCATTTAACGCTAATCCCTCTTCTTGTTCATTAATCACCACTTCATCTGATTTTGATGCTTCCGGATTATCTTGCTGTTTCTGTTGGCGTTTCTCTTGTAATCGACGATAAGCCAAACGTCTTGAGGCAACGGTAATACCACGATAGATGGTATAGCGTACAAACGACCAAACAACCCAGGCAATATAGGTATTAATTAAATGCGTAATTAAATTGAGCGCCGTATAGTAATAACCTACCGCAATTAAGACGATTAAAATAATAGGGACCAATTGCAATAAAATACGAACGAGTTTAAAAATCTTTTTATCACGTTGGTCGGTATCATTTAAATTAAATGACTTTTCTGTACGAATGAATCGTGGCGCAATAATGGCAATACAGAAAATTAATGCAACAATGGTATTTATCTCACCTAAAACATCATTGGCAAGTCCTGAATCCATTACATTACTAAAAATAGACGTATTTAATAACAAAACAACTGAAACAATAATGCGTTTTGTCACATCCTGAATGTTTGCTGCACTTTCTTGGCTAAAGCCGAAATGACGAACGACAATACCATTCGGACGAAGTGTCGCTAAAATAAAACTAAAGAACCACCAATAGCCGGCCATACTGAGCGACCACTCCCAAAACTCTTGTGGATTTTTCACGAAGAAAAAGCCTAAAAGTTGACAAGCAGCTAAGAACCAAAGCGTACCGGATAACGATAAAAATGCCGTATAGAATAACGCAAGTGGTGTATGCCATTGGCTATCGGAACGAAGCGTGTTAATTTCGCCATTGATCACGGCTAAACGTTGTTTAATCGCGTTTTTAAATTTAAGAATAACCCCGCCAATAACAAAAAGAATAAACACATAAGCCAGTAAATACGGCAAATTATCAAAGTTTGTTGGGAACCCTAATTTTTTACCAATGCCATCAAATTGCGCTTTAAGTGACATTGGTAATTTCTTGAACCAATCAAGATTAATTGGATTATTACTTTTTACCCAGAAACTTTGTTGATCGAGTTTAGACTGGATCTGATCACTGATTTGTGTAATTTGTTGTTGAGTTAGCTCTAAGGAAATCGCTAAATTCAATTGATTATTCAACGATTTAATTAAATCAGAACCCACTTTACGACGTTCAGTGAGTAAATTGGTTAATTGTGTTTTTTCTGCAGGTGTAAATGATTTGTTTTCATCCTGCTCAATTTTACTGATGTAGGCATCAATATCATAAAGCTCATTACGTTTTTGCGTAATATCGAAGATCTGTACACGCAAATCTGCAATTTGTTTTGAAAGACCTTGAATATTTAAATTGGTCGGTAATTTTTGTTTTTGTTGCTGAATAATGCGAGAAAGCACCAACGTGCCTTGTAACGCACTGATTTGCTCATCAATGGTACGTTGTGTCTGCGTTAAGTTATCCAACACATTTCGCATGCGTAGTTCATCTTGCGTTAATGTATTGGTTTTCTCTGTTTGCTCAAGTAAATATTGGCTAAGTTGCGAATTTAAATCTAACTCTTTCTGAATCAACGGATTTTGCTCAACACTTTGGCTTTGTTGTTGCGCTTGCTCAACTTGGTTTTGTGTTTTAGCCAAATTTTTTTGATTAATCGCTTCTTGAATGGCTGCAATTTGTTGCTGCAGTGCTTGAACACGAGTATTTAATAGTTCATATCGACTTTGATAAAGCACTGTCAACTGATCGCTATTTTTTAATAGCACTTGATTATAGATATTTTTTAGCTCAATCAGTTGCAATTCAAGCTGAATTTGCTGTTTCAACAATGCACTTGTCGTTGGATCAGCTAATTTCTGATTCAATTCTTGTGTACGTTTAACATTATCTGTCAAGGCGGTTTGAGCTCGTTCAGACACGGAGCTCTGCCCTGCAAGTTGCGTATTCACGGCACTTAAGGCTGATTGGGCATCCTGTTGTTGATTGGTCAGTTTCTCAACCTGAGCCTGCAAATTCGCTAAACTTTGCGAAGCATAATCGGCGCTATTTGGCGTGCTTAGCTGTTTTTTAAGATTTTGAAGATCAGCACTATTCTTCTGAATTTCAGATTCAGCATCAATAAGCGTATCTTGCAAATCGTTATTATTTTTTTGCTGTGTTTGAATTTGTTGCAAGAAATCAAGCGAAGCCTGGATTGTCGCGACGTTATTTGTTTTTTCATCACCATCTGGTAATTTTTGTGCCTCGGCTAATTCACTTTTTAGTGTTTTTTCCGTCGGTAAATCCGCATTATTATTCTCTGCCCAAACAGGCTGAGAAAGCGCCAGCGTAAAAACAAATGAAAGACCAAGTGCGGTCAAAACGCGAGAGATATTTTTCATTAAACTAACTTTCCTATTGTTGCGACAGCCAATCGGCGAGTGCCTTGCGAGAAATCTTTATTGCCCCTTGGATTAAATCCTGCGGGAGTTCATAGTAGGCAACAGGTTGCTTAAATCGTTCCAGTCGCCCTTGTAAAAAAACGTTGAGAGATTCAACCGCACTTTCATTAAAGGATGTATGAAATTCAATAATCGCGACAGGGCGATGGCCAAATTCCTCATCATATTTAGGCAAAACAAAGACTTGCTTCACTAAATCTGATTGTGCAATCACTTTTTCAATTTCTTCCGGCTGAATATTTTCACCACCGGAAATAAACATATTATCTAATCGGCCTTGAATGACTAATTCGTTATCGAGCCATTGACCTTTATCTTTGGTTTGGAACCAACCTTCAGCATTAGTAAGCGGTTCAACACACCCATTGCGCCAATATCCCATGGCAAGTCCTGCACCTTTTAGCCAAACTTCTTCATTCACTAACTTGAACTCTCGGCCAAGCAAAGGCTGCCCCACACCGATTTTTCCATCCGATTGTTTAGCGAATGCGGTAGAAGCCATTTCGGTCATACCATAACCTGAATAACTTCGAATCCCTAATTCACTTAACGCTTGGGTTAATTTTACGGGGATTTGTGTACCACCCAATAATACCGCTTGAGTTTGGATAGGTTGTCGATGTTCTACCAAATAATCAAACCAACGCTGTAATTGCGTTGGCACGAGAGAAACATGGGAAACCTCACCAATAGATTGATAAAAATCTTCTTTCGGTAAAACTAAGGTTGCACCTACGTAAAGCCAGCGCCACACAATGCCTTGTCCGGAAACATGATAAAGCGGCAAAGAAAGTAGCCATGATTGATCTTTGCCAAAATTCATTAAGGCACAAACGCCTTCCGCATTAGCTAAATGAGCAGACACATTATGCACCACCGCTTTAGGCAAACCAGTCGAGCCCGATGTTAATGTCATCGTTGCCGCTTTTGTAAAGTCAGCGTTATGTTCGGGTAATGCTTTAGTAGCTAAATAATAAATATCTTCGGTTTGATAACAAAAATCCACCCCATACACTTGGCACAATTCTTCTCTTTTTTCTTGAGGAAATGCAGGGTTGATACCTAAAATTTTTGCGCCTAGCTGAATAACGGCTAAATAAAGAAATAAGATCTGTTCTGAATTTTTACCACAAAAAGCAACCGCACTTTGCGCTGTCACACCTTGTTGTAAAAGAAAGGCTTCTACCTGATTAATTTTCTCAGCAAGTTCTGCCCAAGTAAAAGGATCGCCCTGCGAATTTCGCAACGCGACCTGATTTGCATACGCTGAATTTTGGGCAAATGCTTGCCAAGGGAATTTTTGCATTGACTTAGTTGCTAACGAAATAAGGGCGAACTTCGTCGATTAAATATTCCGGCAAATGCATAGACTGCATCGCCCCTTCTAACATCAACATTTTACGGCCACTATTAGTATTGGTAATCACCCAATATGGTGTATCTGGAATTTGTTTTGGTTTAGTATGATTACCTGCCACAAGCAACGTCCCTTCATCACGAGCAAAATACACACGAGTACGGCCTTGCAAGCTTTCGGTTGCCTGTGCAAAGCTTTCTGGATTGGTACGATAAAGCGTACGTAATATACTTAAAAAACGCACAACGGCTTTTGGCTCGTCTTTAAATTCAGCAGAATTCAAGAGTGCACGCACTTTATCAACAATGTGATTGATTGCTTCATCCGATTGTTTTTTCACTGCTTTTGGCGGTTCGACAGGTTCAACTTTTGGTTGAGATACTTCGGTTGTTTTTTCTGTTAAAACAGGTTCAGAATGCACCGCACTTTTTGAGTTTTCTGTCGAAGTTACAGACTCAAAGAAATCAACCGAGCTTGTTACGTGAGTAGGTAAATTCAACAAACGGCGAAGAATATCAGACGCACTTTCTCCAATAGATTGAGTTTGTGCCGCAATGTATTGATATAATTCTTCATCGACTTCAATTATCTTCATTTTTTTCTCTCCGTTTGCTAAAATTTTCGTCCATTATAACGATTTCTAACCAAATTCTCACGCAAAATATATGTCATCTTCCCAATTATTAAACCATCAATTTCACCAAGCAAAACAATCAATTAATTCGCCTACCTTAGTTTTCATTCACGGCTTGTTTGGGGATATGAATAATCTTGGTGTCATCGCGCGTGCATTTAGCGATAACTATAATATTTTGCGCGTAGATTTACGCAATCATGGACATAGTTTTCATTCAGAAACAATGAATTACGATGTCATGGCTGATGATGTATGGCAACTTATCGATCACCTTCAATTAGATAAAGTAATCTTAATTGGTCATTCAATGGGCGGAAAAACAGCAATGGAAATGACCGCACTTCAACCGCAGCGTGTGGAAAAATTGGTTGTCATTGATATTGCCCCCGTAGCAAATAGCAGTGCTGGACATGATGATGTATTCCGTGGTTTGTTTGCGGTAAAAAAAGCGCAGCCACAAACTCGTCAACAAGCTAAGCCTATTTTAGAAACTGAAATTGATGATCCGAGTGTGGTGCAATTTATGTTGAAATCTTTTGAGCCGACTTCAAGTGAATATTTTCGTTTCAATTTGACCGCACTTTTTGAACATTATGCAGAGCTAATGGATTGGCAAGAGATCTTCGCTAATACGCCTACTCTCTTCATCAAAGGTGGGCTTTCATCTTATATTAAACCTGAATATACAGAAACCATTCTAAAACAATTCCCGAATGCAACCTCGTTCACTATCAATGGTTGTGGGCACTGGGTTCATGCAGAAAAACCTGATTTTGTGATACGTGCAATTGATAGGTTTCTAAATAAGAATTAATCGTTTTAAATGAGAATTATTCTATTCAAATGAGAATTCATTTATGTTATAGTTCGCACAAATTGTAGGACTTTGAACCCTCATCTTTTTTTCTACTCACCTAATTTTATTTCAAAAGGAAAGAACAATGGCAGTTGTCGGTTTATTTTACGGTAGTGACACAGGTAATACAGAAAACATTGCAAAAATGATTCAAAAGCAATTAGGTAACGAACTCGTTGATATTCGTGACATTGCAAAAAGCTCTAAAGAAGATATCGAAGGTTATGATTTTTTACTTTTCGGTATTCCGACTTGGTATTACGGTGAAGCGCAAGCTGACTGGGATGATTTTTTCCCAACCTTAGAAGAAATTGATTTTACTGACAAATTAGTCGGTATTTTTGGCTGTGGCGATCAGGAAGACTACGCAGATTATTTCTGTGATGCGATCGGTACAGTACGAGATATCGTTGAACCACGCGGTGCGATTATTGTAGGGAATTGGCCAACGGACGGTTACACCTTTGAATCATCAAAGGCATTATTAGATGATGGAAACTTTATCGGTTTATGTATTGATGAAGATCGTCAACCTGAACTTACTGCAGAACGCGTAGAGAAATGGACAAAACAAATCTACGATGAAATGTGTTTAGCAGAATTAGCTTAACCATCTCTAATTTAGCAAATTTAAGGGAACATTATGTCTGAAGAAAACATCAAATTACTCAAAAAAGCAGGATTAAAAATTACTGAACCTCGGCTCACGATCCTTGCATTAATGCAAGAGCATAAACATGAGCATTTCTCAGCTGAAGAAGTGTATAAAATCTTGTTAGAGCAAGGCAGTGATATTGGTCTTGCAACTGTATATCGTGTGCTTAACCAATTTGATGAAGCGCATATCTTGATTCGCCATAATTTTGAAGGTAACAAATCTGTTTTTGAGCTTGCGCCAACAGAACACCACGATCACATTATCTGTGAAGATTGTGGCAAAGTGTTTGAGTTTACTGATAACATTATTGAACAACGTCAAAAAGAAATCAGTGAACAACATGGCATCAAATTAAAAGCACACAGTTTATATCTCTACGGCAAATGTAGTGATATCAACAAATGTGAAGAGAAAAAATAACTCTTGCTAAAAAACCAAAACCTTAGGCTAAAACCTAAGGTTTTTTATTATCTCCACTAAAAGTGCGGTCAAAATCAACCGCACTTTTGTACATTAAGCCGCTGATTTAATAATCACTTTTGAGTCATCCCAGAAATCAACGGGTGCATTTAGCACTGGTTTAATGATGCCAGCACGAATGGTGAAATCACCAAAGCCTTCGTTTTCATGACGCTCACTTGCCCAACGGCCAATCAGCGTGTCAAGTTCACTGATAATTTCCAGAATCGTAATATTTTCTTTATAAAGACGTGGAATACGCACACCTTCACGATCCCCACCGATATGCAAATTGTAACGACCAATTGCTTTGCCCACCAAACCGATTTCCGCCAACATTGCGCGGCCACATCCATTTGGACAACCGGTAATACGTGTAACGATATAATCATCAGCCACTTGATGTTTCGCCATCACTTTATCCAGTTCATCAATAAAGCTTGGAAGAATTCGCTCTGATTCTGCCATCGCCAATGGGCAAGTTGGGAAAGAAACGCAGGACATTGAGTTTTCGCGTAATTTACTCACATCATCACGAATCAAACCGTAATCACGTGCAATTTGCTCAATTTGTGCTTTATCCTCTTCCGCTACATTTGCCACGATCAGATTTTGGTTGGCGGTGATACGAAAATCGCCCTTATGAATTTTGGCAATTTCCAACACACCACTCAGTAATTTTTTCTCATCGTTATCCACCAAGCGTCCGCTTTCGATGAAGAGAGTCAAATGCCAGTTGTTATCAATGCCTTTTACCCAACCGATACGATCACCTCGTTCAGTAAATTTAAACGGACGAATCGGTTCAAATGGAATGCCCATACGACGTTCTACTTCGGCGCGGAAATTATCTAATCCCATGTTTTGAATGGTATAACGACTACGTGCATTTTTACGATCGCTACGGTTACCAAAATCCCGTTGGGTTGTCACCACAGCTTCAGCTGCTTTTAAGGTGTATTCCAACGGCACATAACCCAGTTCAAGGGAAATATGCGGATAGGTTTTGGTGTTACCATGTTCAAGGGACAAGCCACCGCCCGCCAAGACATTAAAACCAACCAAATTACCGTTATCGTCTGCAATCGCCACAAAATCCAAGTCGTTCCCGTAACAATCCACGTCATTGAGTGGTGGAATCACCACAGCAGTTTTGAATTTACGTGGCAAATAAGTTTTCCCGAGAATCGGCTCTTCCTGTAAAAAATCATCGCTACTTTGGACTTTCTTACCATCAATCCATACATCTAAATAACCCCGAGTACGTGGTAACAGGTGTTCTGAAATTTTCTTGGCATATTCATATGCCTGCTGATGCAGTTTTGATTCAATTGGATTAGAAGTACATAACACGTTACGATTCATATCTGAAGCTGTCGCAATGGAGTCTAACCCCAAGCTATGCAATAAACGATGCATAGTTTGTAATTGGCTTTTCGGCACACCGTGATATTGGAAAGTTTGACGATTAGTCAAACGAATCGAACGATAATAGCTATGTTCACGGGCGAATTTATCCAATTCAATCCATTGGAATGGTTTGATGATTCCTCCCGGTAAACGGCAACGTAACAGCATAAATTTTAACGGTTCGAGTTTTTCCTCTGCACGTTCGGCACGAATATCACGATCGTCTTGTTCATACATACCGTGGAAACGGATTAATTGAAAGTTATCCCCACGGAAACCACCGGTTAAGGAATCCTCTAAATCATCTAAAATGGTACCGCGTAAAAAGTTACTATCGGTTTTTAAGCGCTCATTGTCTGAAAGCGGTTTTTCTTGCCATTCCAAGCCTTTTTGTTTGTTTTGCTCTGTCATTTTTTCACCCCACAAATCTAGTACACATCGCGTTGATAACGTTTTTCTTCACGCAGTTCATTTAAATAATCTTCTGCTTCATCCGGACTTAAATTGCCTTCTTTAGCAATGACTTCGAGTAATGCTTGTTCCACATCTTTTGCCATTTTTGATGCATCACCACAGACATAAAAATAAGCCCCTTCTTGTAACCATTGCCAAAGTGCGGTCGCATTTTCACGAATTTTATCTTGCACATAGATTTTCTTCTCTTGATCGCGTGACCAAGCAAAATCGTATTTATGCAAGAATCCCTCTTTGGCAAATTGTTGCCATTCTGTTTGATAGAGGAAATCGCTGGCAAAATGTGGATTACCAAAAATCAGCCAGTTTTTACCACTTGCCTCATCGGCTACACGTTGCTGCATAAAGGCACGGAATGGTGCCACGCCAGTACCGGAACCCACCATAATAATTGGCTTAGTCGTATCATTTGGCAGACGGAAATTATCATTATGTTCTACAAATACGCGCACAGCGCCATCTTCTTCTACGCGATCCGCTAAAAAGCTTGAGGCTGCGCCACTGCGTGCTCGACCTTCATGTTCAAAACGTACCACGCCAACAGTTAGATGTACTTCCTCCCCTACCTCTGCAGGCGAAGATGAAATGGAATACAAACGAGGCGTTAAAGGACGTAATAATGAAACCAGTTGTTCAGCGGTTAATTTTGCAGGAAATTTATGTAATACATCCACAATCGGTGTACGTTGAACCAATTCTTGCAATGCTTGATTATCCGCAACCAAATCATTCAGCTGTTCGTTATGCGCCAAGGCTGCATAGCCTTTCACAAAAGCCGGTGTGTTTTGAGTAAGCTCTAAATGCGATAAAAGTGCGGTCGAAATAGTTTGCGTTTTTCCCTCAATTGTCACTTCTGTAGTAGGATTAATCTGCGCGAGCGATAAAATTTCATCGACTAACTTAGGATCATTGTCAAACCATACACCGAGTGCATCTCCCGCTTGATAACGAAGATCCGAACCTGCTAAATCAAATTCTAAATGACGCACATCTTTATCCGACTGACGGCCGGTAATTTTCTGGTTAGTAATTAACGTTGCAGGAAATGGATTGGCTTTATTATATTGGCTTTCCTTGGCTACTGGTGCGGTTGTAGCTGTAGCAATACTTTGTACAACCGGTGAAGCCTGTGCAGCCTTTTCTTTTACGATAGCCACAATATCTCGGATCCATTGTTCCGCGGTTGCACTGTAATCTAAATCGGCATCCACTCGCTCAAATAAACGCGTCGCGCCTAATTCGGCAAAACGCTGATCAAAATCTTTGCCTGCTTGGCAGAAATTTGGATAAGAACTATCCCCTAATCCCAATACAGCAAATTGCAATTCGGTGAGTTTTGGTGCTTTTTTACCATTTAATAACTTATGCAATACCACGCCTTCTTCTGGTGGCTCACCTTCACCTTGCGTAGAAGTCACTAAGAGCAGGTATTTTTCATCTGCAATGGTTTTCGCTTTGTAATCTTTTAAGGCGACACGCTTCACGGCAATACCGGCTTCAGTAAGCTCTGCGGCAACTTTATCTGCCACCGATTTAGCATTGCCGGTTTGTGATCCTGAAAGCACCGTAATTGAAAAAGGTTCGGCTGAAAGTGCGGTCAAATTTGCTGCCAAATGTTGCCCTGCAACTTGTTGTTCTACACCGGTAGCTTGCGACCAGGCATAACCGGAAAGCCATGCCAATTGAAAAGGCGTTAGCGTTGGTAAGAGATTCAGTATTTCTGTTGGTAATGGATTGTTGTGTTGCATAAGTTTCCCCACAAGAAAATGAGTAATATCAGTAAATTCACATTAAGAAAGCGCGAGTTAAAGAATCATACCGGCTGCTACGGTGTTATAAGTTGCTTCATCAACTAAAATAAAGGCACCACCAGCAATATTTTCTTCATAAGTTGTGGCAACAATCGGTTTCTGTAAACTTAAACGCACTCGAGCAATATCATTCATCTTTAAGGCTGTAGCACCACTTTCTTGTTCGAGTGTATGAACGTTTAACACACTTTCAATTTCACTGATTTTGGCAAATACGGTTTGTGTACCATGTTTAAGTAAATATTTACGGGCGGTATTTAGTGGGCGTTCATCAAACCAACAAATCGTTGCTTCAAGTTGCTTTTGTGGTGTAAGTGGTGAACTTTCATCTACAAATAAATCACCACGAGAAATATCAATGTCGCGATCTAAACGTAAGGTAATCACTTCCCCGGCCACCGCCTGTGTCACCTCACCTTTTGGCGTAATAATCTCGGTCACTTTAGCGGTTAATCCATTCGGTTCAATTCGAATAGTCTGCCCCTGTTGCACTGAGCCACGTTCGATTCGACCTTGATAACCGCGGAAATCATCGGCTTTATCCGCATCCTGACGCACCACTAATTGCACCGGAAAATAGAGATCAGCATTGGAATGACCCACCTCATCCACACTCGGTAAATTTTCTAAAATGGTGAGTAAAGGTTCGCCTTGATACCAAGAGGTGCTTTCACTTGCATATACTAGGTTATCGCCAAGCAATGCAGATACCGGCACAAAATGCACATCTTTTAATCCAAGTTGTGCCGCCAATTGACGATACGCCTCTACTATGGCATTGAATTTTTCTTCGCTGTAATCCAATAAATCCATTTTGTTCACCGCCACTAAAATGTGTGGACAATTTAATTGACGTAAAATCGCTGAATGGCGTTTAGTTTGTGGTAAGAGTTGTAACGGTTTCTCATTAAAATTCAGCTGAGAAGCATCGATTAAGACGATTGCAGCAGATGCCGTGCTTGCCCCTGTCACCATGTTACGTGTGTATTGCTCATGTCCTGGGGTGTCGGCAATGATGAATTTACGTTTTGCCGTAGAGAAATAGCGATACGCTACATCAATGGTAATGCCCTGCTCACGTTCTGCTTCCAAACCATCTGTCAAAATAGAAAAATCAATGGCTTCTTTATTACCTTTCTCTTTTCCTGCGTTAAGGGTTTTGATTTGGTCGGTCAATAACGCTTTGCTATCGTAAAGTAAACGGCCGATTAAGGTACTTTTCCCGTCATCTACACTACCGGCAGTAATAAAACGAAGTGGAGTTGAATGTTGTGTCATATTTCTTCCTTATATTCTGTTAATTATTCTTTTGTATTTCATTATCTTTGAATAATGCCCCATATAAATCGCCTGAACGACTTTCAATTTTTAGAAAAATTTGTACTGTTTGAGCGTAGCGAGTTTACAAATTTTTCGTTAAGAAAATTGAAACAAAGTGAAGAGGAGCGATTTAATTGGAGTGTGTTCTTTGCTACTTTCTTGCACAAGCAAGAAAGTAGAAATACTAAAAATACCCTTCTTTTTTCCGTTTCTCCATGGCGGCTTCGCTGGCTTGGTCGTCTAGACGAGTGGCACTGCGTTCGGAAATGTCAGCAATAGCGGTTTCTTCAATGATTTCTAATGGTGTTGATGCAGTGCTCGCTACCGGACAAGTACAGCTAATATCACCCACAGTACGGAAACGAACATCCAATACTTCGCTGACTTCATTCGGCAATTTAGGGGTTAATGGTGTCACTGGCACTAATAAACCTTTTCGACGTACAACTTCGCGTTTATGGCTGTAATAGATCGGAGGCAATTCCAAATTCTCACGAGCGATATATTGCCAAATGTCTAATTCCGTCCAGTTGGAAATCGGAAACACTCGCATATTTTCGCCTTTATGCAATTTAGCATTGTATAGAGACCATAATTCTGGACGTTGTGCCTTAGGATCCCATTGGCCGAACTCATCACGGAACGAGAAAATTCGTTCTTTAGCACGAGCTTTTTCCTCATCACGGCGTGCACCGCCCATCAAAGCATCAAATCCATTCTCTGCAATGGTTTCTAATAAAGTGACCGCCTGTGCCGCATTACGCGAATCCGTTTCTTTGCGTAATACCACCGTGCCTTTGGCAATGGAATCTTCCACATGCCCAACGACTAAGCGTGCGTTAAGTTTTGCCACTTGTTCATCTCGAAATTGGATCACTTCTGGATAGTTATGTCCGGTATCAATATGTACCAAGGGAAACGGTAAATGTACCGGACGATCACCTAACTGGAATGCTTTACGGGCTAATGCCAGCAATACCACCGAATCCTTCCCACCGGAAAAAAGCAACGCCGGGTTTTCACATTCCGCAACGACTTCACGAATAATATGAATCGACTCAGCCTCGAGCCAGTCTAGATGTTGGTTATTGAGTTCAGTTTTTGTCATGTTTTGCTTCCTATATTTTTCTACTTATGTAATCCACATTCCTTACTATCTTTACTCTCCCACCACCAGCGACCAGCGCGAATATCTTCGCCCTGTTTAACTTGGCGGGTACAAGGTTCACAGCCAATACTTGGAAAACCTTGATGGTAAAGGTCGTTATAAGGCACATTGTTCGCTAAGATATAAGCCCACACATCTGTTTCTGACCAATCAAAAATAGGATTGTATTTATCAATACCACGAGACTGATCTTGCTCAGCAAAAGGGAGCGCAGTACGTGTGGCCGATTGTTCTCGACGCTGTCCGGTCAGCCACGCATCTGCGCCTTGAATCGCACGATTTAACGGTTCGATTTTACGGATATGACAACACTCGCGACGTAATTCCACGCTTTCATAAAAAGCAAATTTCCCTTTTTCTTCCTCGTAGCGAGTCACTTCATCAGCAATCGGCTGAAAGCGTTCTATTTGAAGATGTGGATAGACTTTCTCAAGGTTATCTAATAAATTTAACGTATCTTGATGAAGTAAACCGGTATCTAAAGTAAAAATACCAATATCTAAGTTTTCACGCGCAATGACATCGGTAATGACCATATCTTCTACAGCTAGACTGCTGGCAAAGCGTGCATCATGATGGTTATCAGCTATTTGATGTAAACGTTGCTTCAATGTGGCTGTTTTTTCTGCTAAACGATCTTGTACATCAAGGCTAACAAGTGGAATTTGCCAAAAAGTCGGTTTAAATAAACTCATCATCCACTCCTTACGCCACTTGACTGATGGTTAAACTTTCTAAGGTAAAGTGCGGTTGTTTTTGACGTTGTTTTTCTTCGCCAAACCACGCTAATTGTTCGTGTAATTTCACCACTTCTCCCACCACAATTAAGGCGGGGGTCTCTGCTTTTTCCGCTAATTCAGCTAAATTTGCAAGTGTGCCAATCGCTGTTTTTTGAGTAAGTTGAGTGCCTTGACTAATAATCGCAACAGGCGTATTCGCATCGCGACCATATTGTTGTAAACGTTCAGCAATGACTTGCGCTTTTAACGTCCCCATATAAATAACTAAGGTTTGATGACTTCTTGCTAAGGTTTGCCATTCAATATCAGAGGCATCGGCTTTACGATGGCCGGTCACAAAAATAGCACTTTGTGCATAATCACGGTGAGTTAATGGAATGCCGGCATAGGCTGTTGCGCCAATACCCGCTGTAATACCGGGTACAACCGAAAATGGAATTTGATGTTGAGCTAATACTTCTAATTCTTCGCCACCGCGTCCAAAAACGAAAGGATCGCCGCCTTTTAAGCGCACTACTCTCTTGCCTTGTTGGGCAAGGGTTAATAACAATTGGTTGGTTTCATCTTGTGCGACAGAACGACCATTGGCACGTTTCCCCACAAAAATACGTTCTGCATCACGGCGAATCAAAGAAAGAATCTCATCAGAAACCAAGGCATCGTAAAGCACCACATCAGCTTGTTGAATTTCCTGTAAACCGTTAAGAGTTAGTAAGCCAGCATCTCCAGGACCGGCACCGACTAAAGAGACAAAACCACCTTGATAGTTATTTTCTAGCTGTTCAGCTAATTCTTGTTCAGCTTGCGCTTCCTGTTGATTTTTTATGAGATTGACAAAACGTCCACTAAACATTTTTTCCCAAAAACGGCGACGTTCGGTGACCGATGCCAATTTTGCTTTTACTTGATCACGCCATTTACCAGAAATCTCAGCGATTTTGCCTAAATGTTGTGGCAATAATGCCTCCAGTTTCTCACGTAATAAACGGGCTAATACCGGCGCCTTTCCACCACTCGAAATCGCGATTTGGATCGGATTACGATCAATAATAGAAGGGAAGATAAAGCTACAATGAGGTTGATCATCCACCACATTGACTAATTTATGTTGGCTTTCGGCTAAATGGAAAATACGGTGATTTAATACCTCATCATTTGTTGCCGCGATCACTAACATCACCGTTCTCATTTGTTCGGCATTAAATTCTTTGGCAATCCATAGCACTTTATTTTGACGTTCAAGTTCGCTTAATTCCTCATTTAATTGGCGAGCAACAATACGGACTTGCGCATTCGCTTTGAGCAACAACCCGACCTTACGAGCAGCCACAGAACCACCGCCGACAACAAGTACCGGGCGACCGGTTAAATCAGCAAAAAGTGGAAAATAATTCATGGGTATCACTCCTATTTATTCACTTTATCAGCACGTTGTGCACTGATATATAGACGATCAAATAAGCCGTTATCGACAAAATGTTGAGTATTAATCGCATCCCACGAACCAAAACGTTGGTTCACATCAAATTGATTCACTTCTGGAAAAACTGCGGTCGTTTTAGCAATAATTTTTTTATCTGTCGGCCGAAAATAATTTTTTGCGGCAAGTTCTTGTGCTGGGGTTGACCATAAATAGCTCAAATAATCATGGGAAAGTTGATGCAAACCATCTGCCTGGGTATTTTTATTCACTTCCGCTACATAAATTGGTGTGTATGCGGTAATGCTGGGATATACCACTTCAAAACTATTTTCACCTAACGTTTTAGCCGCAAGTGCGGCTTCATTTTCCGGAGCAATCAATACATCACCGATATTCCGTTGAGTGAAGGAAATACTGGCACTACGCGCTCCTGCCTCTAAAACAGGTACATTTTTAAGTAAACGCCGCATAAAATCCTGTGGTTGCTGACTATGTTGTTCGGCATAAGCTAAGGCAGATAAATAAGCAAAGCGCCCGTTCGCGGAGGTTTTAGGATTAGCAAACACCACTTTCACATCATCCCGTACCAAATCCGACCAATCTTGGATATGTTTTGGATTGCCCTTTTTGACTAAAAGAACCATCACTGAACCAAAAGGAACGGCACCATTCGGTAATACCTGCTGCCAATCAGCATTTACTAAGCCTTTTTTGACTAAAGCTTCGATATCATTACTTTGTGTCAATGTCACCACATCTGCAGGCAAGCCATTTAACACGCCGAGCACCTGTTTACTGGCGCCACCATGCGATTGTGAAATCATCACATCTGAGGGAAATTCACGTTGAAACGCGATGTTATATTCCTTATAGAAATCACGAATCACGTCATAGGACACATTCAGTAGCACCGTTTTTTGTTCCGTACTGGTATGCCATAAACAAGCTGCCAAGCCGAAAGAAAGCACTGAAAATAAAGCGATTTTTTTCATTTTTACTCTCCTCCGTTATTACCCTCAATTTCGTGTGGCTAAATTTATATCGCAAAATATTAAGTACAAAAAATAACGAAAAAGCATTTTATAGAACAAAATGAAATATAAAACAGAAAACCAAACGTTTACTTATTTCACTTTGGAATATTAAATAAATTTCCGTTCTTTGCCATTATGGTAAAGAGCGGTTATTTTTTTGAACATTTCAAAACGCTTACAAAGCTTAGGTATTTATCTGTTGTGAAGGTGGGATAATGAAAACCGTATTACCAGAATTTAAACGAAGTATATTGATTACATTAGCCTGGCTCGGCTCAATGGTATTGTTGCCATTAACATTACTTGTGCTCACTACCTGTCAGTTAAAATGGGCTGATATCGTTCAAATCATCACGAGTGAACGAGTGATCTCATCCTTAACACTATCCTTTGAAATGGCGGCAATCGCGACGTTAATTAATATCGTTTTTGGCTTTTTATTGGCATGGGTTTTAGTGCGTTATGACTTTCCTGGTAAGAATCTCGTCAATGCGTTAGTGGATTTACCTTTTGCTTTACCCACTGCCGTTGCAGGTATCGCACTTGCCTCGCTTTATGCGCCGACTGGAGTGATTGGGCAATGGCTAAGCCATTTAGGGATTCAACTCGCTTATACTCCAAGTGGTATTGCGATTGCGTTGATTTTTGTCAGCTTGCCTTTTACCGTTCGAGCGATTCAACCCGTATTAGCAAATCTCGATCCTAGCTATGAAGAAGCAGCCCAAATTTTAGGTGCATCCAGATTAACAACATTGCGAAAAGTCATTATCCCAGCTGTATTGCCTGCATTAATAGGCGGTGCAGGTATGGGATTTGCGCGATCGCTTGGTGAATATGGCTCAGTCATTTTTATTGCGGGTAATGTGCCACTCGTCTCAGAAATTGCACCATTGATTATTATGTCAAAACTTGATTTATATGATGTGCAAGGCGCATCTGTGGTTGCATTATTAATGCTTGCCATTTCATTTCTGTTGATTTTATTCATTAACTTAGCGCAATGGTCTGTTGCCAAACGCATTAGTCCAATTCGATAAGAGGTATTTATGAAAACCCAATCGTGGCAAAAATGGATCTTAATTCTGACCGCACTCAGTTTTTTTACGATCATCTTATTGCTCCCATTATTTACCGTATTCTATTCAGCCCTTGAACAAGGAATTGGTCTATTTTTTGCTGCATTAAAAGAACCGGAAGCCTTAGCGGCTATTTGGCTTACGATCAAAGTCTCTTTAATTGTATTACCTATTAACATTTTTATCGGTGTGGTTATGGCTTGGGCTATTGCTTATTTTGACTTTAAGGGGAAAAGCTTATTAACCGCACTACTCGACCTCCCCTTTTCCATTTCACCAGTGGTTGTAGGATTAATGTTCTTACTGCTGTTTGGGTTAGATGGACTTTGGGGCGCATGGCTTGCTGAACACCATATTCGTTTTATGTTTGCTACGCCAAGCATTGTTATCGTGACTTTATTCGTCACCTTTCCACTTATTGCAAAATCATTAATTCCAACCATGTCAGCACAAGGCACAAGTGAGGAACAAGCTGCGTTAATCTTAGGTGCATCCACTTGGCAACTTTTCTGGCACGTAACACTACCAAAAATAAAATGGGCATTAATTTATGGGGTGATTTTAAGTAACGCTCGTGCAATGGGTGAATTCGGTGCCGTAAGTGTTGTATCTGGGCATATTCGCGGTTTGACTAATACCATTCCGCTTTATGTAGAAATTAGTTACAACGAATATCAATTTGTTGCCGCATTTGCTTGCGCCAGTTTATTAGCATTAATCGCAGTGGGAACACTGGGATTGCAAAACGTAGTGAGATATGTGGAAAAGAAAAAAATCCAAGAATAACAACAGGAACACAATACATGACAATCAAAATCCAGCAACTAAACAAACACTTTGGACAGTTTCATGCGTTGAAAGATATCAATCTAAGCTTTCCGGAAAATCAGCTAACCGCCTTGCTTGGACCTAGTGGTTGTGGAAAAACAACGCTATTAAGGATCATTGCCGGATTAGAATTTGCTGATAATGGACACATTTGGTTTGGTGAAAAAGAGGTGACTCAACTTTCAGCTGCTGAACGCGGTGTCGGCTTTGTGTTTCAGCATTATGCACTATTTCAAAATATGACCGTCTTTGACAATGTCGCTTTTGGCTTAACGGTGAAACCTCGTAGAGAACGTCCCTCTGCAGAAGAAATTCGCGAAAAAGTCACCGCACTTTTAAAGCTAGTAAAACTTGAATGGCTAGCCGATCGCTACCCTAATCAACTTTCAGGTGGTCAAAAACAACGGATAGCCTTGGCTCGCTCCCTTGCGGTTCAACCGAAAGTCTTACTACTTGATGAACCCTTTGGTGCACTGGATGCCCAAGTTCGTAAAGAATTGCGTCGTTGGCTACGGGAATTGCAACATGAACTCAATGTGACCAGCATTTTCGTTACCCATGATCAAGATGAAGCATTAGATATGTCTGATCGTATTGTGGTGATGAATAAAGGTCAAGTGGAGCAAATTGATGAGCCCAGCCAAATCTATCATGCACCACAAACCCCTTTCGTCACGCAATT
This sequence comes from Haemophilus parainfluenzae, assembly GCF_014931415.1. Lineage (NCBI taxonomy): Bacteria > Pseudomonadati > Pseudomonadota > Gammaproteobacteria > Pasteurellales > Pasteurellaceae > Parahaemophilus > Parahaemophilus parainfluenzae. Next base: position 1,847,012 of record NZ_CP063121.1, read on the forward strand.
TGTGGGGGATGTTAATGTGTTCCACGGACACATTGATCAAGGCAATTTAGTCATTGGTGAATTTGCTCATAATTTACAAACACATAGCAATGCGACTCATGCAGTCAATAACCAATCTGCAACGGCTTATATTCGCCCTTACGAACTGACGCTTTCACGCGAATCTCATAATGCCTTAGCGAGTGGTACGATTCGTCATATTAATGCTATTGGTTTTATCGTGAGAATTGAAGTAGAAAGTTCGCAAACTGAACAACCTATTGAAGTCATTCTTACCAAAGAAAATTATCTCAATGCGCAATATAAAATAGGTGATCAAGTTTATCTCGTGCCGGATAAATTAAATCTATTTCAAGAAATGAATATTTAGAAAAGTAAAAGTGCGGTCAAAATCGACCGCACTTTTTATATTTAAAGGAGAAAATTATTTTTTACCTAATTGCGGTAAAACGGAATCTTTACCCGCAGTTAATAAACCTACTTGAGAGTAGATACTTAATTTTCCGCGTGTATCTGCTACGTCTAAGTTACGCATAGTTAATTGACCAATACGATCGATTGGATCAAATGGTGCATTTTCCACTTTTTCCATACTTAAACGTTCTGCCGCATAAGTTAAGTTTGGTGATTCAGTATTTAAGATGGAATAGTCATTACCACGACGAAGTTCTAATGTCACTTCCCCTGTAATCGCACGAGCAACCCAACGTTGTGCAGTTTCACGTAACATCAATGCTTGTGGATCAAACCAACGACCTTGGTATAACAAACGGCCTAAACGTAAACCATTGATACGATATTGTTCAATAGTATCTTCATTGTGAATACCGGTGACTAAACGCTCATAAGCAATGTGGAATAATGCCATTCCCGGTGCTTCATAAATACCACGTGATTTTGCTTCAATAATACGGTTTTCAATTTGGTCTGACATACCTAAACCGTGACGACCACCAATACGATTTGCTTCTAAGAAAAGATCCACCACGTTATCAAATGTTTTACCGTTTAATGCAACCGGCACACCTTCTTCAAAGCGAACAGTCACCACTTCTGGTTTCACTTGAACATTTTCATCCCAAAATGCCACACCCATAATTGGCTTTACAATTTTAATACCAGTGCTTAATTTTTCTAAATCTTTCGCTTCGTGTGTCGCACCTAACATATTAGAGTCAGTTGAATACGCTTTTTCTACTGACATTTTGTAGTCAAAACCATTTGCGATTAAGAATTGTGACATTTCAAAGCGACCGCCCAACTCATCGATGAATTGTTGATCTAACCATGGTTTGTAAATTTTTAAATTTGGGTTGGTTAATAAGCCATAACGATAAAAACGCTCAATATCGTTACCTTTGAAAGTTGAACCATCACCCCAGATATTCACATCATCTTCTTTCATGGCTGCAACAAGCATCGTACCTGTTACCGCACGGCCAAGTGGTGTGGTATTGAAATAGGTTGCTCCACCAGTAGAAATATGGAATGCACCACATTGAATAGCCGCAATCCCTTCATGGGCTAACTGCGCACGACAATCCACTAAACGCGCATTTTCCGCACCATATTCCATTGCTTTTTTGGGAATTGCATTGTAATCATCTTCATCTGGTTGACCTAAGTTTGCTGTATAAGCATAAGGTACTGCACCTTTTTGACGCATCCAAAGTAATGCCGCACTGGTATCTAGCCCGCCTGAAAAAGCAATACCAACTTTTTGACCTTTAGGTAAATGTTGCAGAATCGTATTTGACATATTTTATTTCCTTCATTGTGGTTATGGTGAGTGAGTCTTTAAAAAGTGCGGTCAAAAATCACTGCGCTTTTCTAACATATCATCGGGATTTGGATAACGATAAGCGAAGCCTAAATCTCGACAAATTTTATCTGCCATAATGATTCGTTTCGGATCCGAATCACTACATTCAAATTGTGGTATGGATAAATCATAAAATACCGCTGCTTTTGTGTAATATTCTGCTCGAGTAGGATGAATTGGCGCGCAAAGATGGTAAGTTCGCAATCCATTTGGATTCATGAGTAAGGCCGTAATAGCTTGAATGCAATCCTCTAGATGCACCAAATTAACAGGTGAATAGCCCTGTTTTAAATTGCATTTTCCTGCTAAGAATTTAACAGGATGGCGTTGTTTACCAATTAATCCTGCTAGTCGAAGAATATCGCAATGCAATATTCCTGATTGGAACAAGCACTGTTCTGCTTGTATCAGTGTTTTGCCCATTTCTGTTTCAGCTGAAAGTTGAGAACTTTCATCAAATTGCCCCGAAATATTAGGAAAAACAGAAGTTGAACTGGTAAAAACCAAATGCTGTACACCTTGTTTCTTGGCTTGATTAGTTAAAAAAGCAAGATATTCACAATACTGTTGAGAAGAAAAACTGCTAGGTGGTAGGGTGATAATGAGAGCATCTACATTAAAAAGAGGGCGAATATGGTCTGGTAAACGTTTCATTTCGTCAGAAAGCGAAAAAGGATAAGTTTCAATACCTAGCTGATGCAATTTCTGAGCATCATCAGGGGATTGTTTTGAGCCTTTTACACACCAACCAAGCTCTTTTAAGTGCAGCGCCAGCGGTAAGCCTAACCAACCTAAACCAACTATCGCAACAGATTTCATACTCTTTTATTCACAATATTTTATCCATAAAAATCCCTGCTATTCTAAAGCATAGCAGGGAGTTTGTTAATGTTATTTTGTTAATAAATCCAAAGCCTCTTGATATTTAGCCACTGTTTTTTCAATCACTTCTTTTGGTACTTTCGGTGCTGGTGGTTGTTTATTCCAACCACTTTGTTCTAACCAATCTCGTACAAATTGCTTATCAAATGATGGCGGATTTGTGCCTTCTTTATAAGTATCAACTGACCAAAAACGGCTAGAATCCGGTGTTAATACCTCATCCATTAAAGTGAGCGTGCCATTTTCATCTAAACCAAATTCAAATTTGGTATCACAAATAATAATACCTTTAGTCAGCGCATATTTTGCTGCCTCAGTATAAAGCGCAATCGCTTTTTCTCTCACTTGTGCCGCTAACTCTGCGCCAATTGCTTTTTCACATTCTTCATAGCTGATATTGATATCGTGATTACCCAATTCTTCTTTACTTGATGGCGTAAAAATCGGTTCAGGTAATTTACTTGCCTCAACTAATCCTTCCGGTAATTTCAAACCACAAATGGTCCCTGTTTGCTTATAATCTTTTAGCCCGCTACCTGTTAAATAACCACGCACGATAGACTCAATTTTAATTGGATTCAAACGTTTGCAAACCACTGCGCGATCTTTTACTAAATCAGCTTCCTCTTTTGGTAACACATCATAAACTGAATCACCAGTAAAATGATTCGGCATAATATGGGCTAACTTATTGAACCAGAAATTGGAAATTTGAGTCAGGATTTCACCTTTACGTGGGATAGGATCATCTAAAATCACATCAAATGCGGACAAACGGTCACTGGCTACCATTAGCATTCGTTTATCATCGATCTCATAAAGATCACGCACTTTTCCCGAATAGATTTTTTTTAGACTAAGTTGTGTCATTGCTTGCACCTTTAATTATAAGAATAAAAAATCGGTGGATATTGTACCGCACTTTTAGCGCAAACGTTTGCTTTTTTTTGTAAAAATAAAAGCGAATAAAAAAAACAGGCTATAAAGCCTGTTTTTTGTATATCACTTGTCGTCTTATCGCCAAATTGCCCCTTTGGTTTTGGCTCCTCGAGTATTGATATTTGTTTTAATTGCACCTTTTAAATTGGCACCAGTAAGATCTGCACCTGCTAAGTTCGAATTGGTCAAATTAGCGCCTTTTAAGTTAGCTTTATGAAAGTTAGCCCCACTTAAATTTGTATTTGTGAAATCAGCCCCTTGTAAATTTGCATTGCTGAAGTTTGCATTAGCAAGATCTGAATTGGTAAATGATTGCCCTGCTAAATCTTGACCTGAGAAATCTTGTCCACCTAAAGCGGCATTAACTTTATCTGAAGATGAACTGCCACTAGAGATATATGTGGTTTCACCATTGTGAGTAATAACGGTGCCATTTACGACCGCACTTTTTTTGCCCGAGATAGTTTGTACTGATTCGCCACCATCTGTCGCACTATTAACAATTCTACCATTTACTGTAACAGATTGATTATTATCAGTTTGCGCATAGCTTGATAATGCTGCAAAACCCAATAATGTGATAGCTAATTTTGAATAAACGTGTTTCATGTTTACCTTCCTTCATATTTACTTTAAATAAATTAACGACTTGGTTCCAAAGTTAATAACCCTTCTAATGGATCATCTTCCTGCAAAGTTGTTATAGCTTTGGTGGCTTTTTCTGTATCAAAGCCAGCAATATTATTTTCAGTTTTAACTGTATGTGTATAATGTGCATCCTGTTGAACTACGACAGGGCTTGGAAGCATATTTGACATTCGTTGCATCCACATACTATTAATATTGCCGCCCGTTGTTCTTCTTGATAACAAGATCGGCAATACTTTTTGTGCTTCACTACTGCCCTGCTCTGCAGCTAATTGATATAACCGAATTGCTTCGCCAAAATTCACTGCTACTCCCACACCTTTATGGAAGCGAACCGCCAAGTCGTAGCTCGCTCCAGCATCTCCAGCTTGAGAGCGTTCTCTTAATTCCCCAATCACACCCGTATTTGCTGGTGAAGAAACAGTCTTAGGCACTGTTTGAATAGCTGGCTCAGATTGACGATTTGAGATAACGCGCTGATTTTGTCTTGCAGCAGAGCTTCCTAAACTAATCGCTTTTTCATTCCAGCGCTGTGCTAATGCATAATTCCCTTTTTGAAAATGGAAGTTAGCCAAGGCATTAGCTGCGACATAATCTCCCATCACCGCAGCATCATTAACTAATCGTTCAGCCTTTGCATTAAATTGGCTTAAACCTTTTTGGTATTTTTCTAATAGACCTTGCAAATATATTGCTCGGGCATATTTTAGCGAAGCAACTTGCGCTAAATATTGATTAGCTCTTGCAAAATCTCTCGGTAAATTACCACTAAATAGCAAATAGGCATTCGCCATTAACGCCTTTGGATTATTTTGCAAGACAAAATGTTCGAATTCATCATAAGCGTTTTGATAATCCTTATTACGGTAACTTTCATAAGCAAATGCCAGAGAAAATCCCGTATTTTGCTCTTGCTGAACTGCTGGACTCTTCGGCTCAATCGGTTTATTAATGACAATTTGAGCGTAAGAAACCGGAATCCCTGCCAGTAAGGCATAAACAAATAATTTAGATGTTGAATATTTTTTTGACATATCGACCTCCAGGATTATTTGTTTACTTCACTTGATAACTAACTGTTTTGATACCTTTTAAATCATCGCCAAAGATTGCTTTTAATTGCTCAGATAAGGCATTCATATCCTTTACTTTAAGCGGATTAAATGCATCACCAAAGTTAGTTTGAAGCTTATCGGCCACACTATAATATGAGGCCATACACATCACACTTTCTTTACCTTTTTCATTTAAACTTAAAGTAAATGCATCAGAACCCGGAATTTTTAGCGAATTATTCTTAGAAGTTATACTCTCTCCTTGAACAGGATTTGGATAAACCTGAGTAATACTTTTCGATGCATCTTGGTAGAAACACGCTAAATAAGTTGAATCTCTATCTACATTAACATCTAACTCTAATGTATCACCACGACGATATGATGATTTATTTAAATTAATCCCAACATTAATTGGTGCATCTTTATCAGAATTTAGTACTGGATATCCACCACGAGGCTGCTCTTCTTTATCATCTGATGGTTCTAATCCTACTTTTTTAAAGTTACCGTTTGCATCTGTTTTTACATAATTTTTCATTAAGCGTTCATAACTTTCGAAATTAATAAAACCAGAAGGGGTTGCTTTATTATCTTTTTGGAATGCAGATAGTGCCTCACGGAATTCTTTTGAACTCTTACCATCTACTTTACCACTGTAATAGCCTAAGTTTTTCAAGCCGGTTTGGAAGAATTTCACTTTACTACTATCTCCCATTCCACCATACCAATCGAGCAATTCACGTTGGAATTCAGGATGAGCTTGGTCAAGTGATAAACATTGCCAGTAAGGAACTTTAGTTAACTTACCTACTAACTCTATCGTACCTAAATCAACAAGAGTTCGCATTGAACCACCTAATCCTTGAGAAAGAGCTCGCTCTAAAGAAAACTGAACACCAGTTTTCTTAATTTTAGCGCCTGCATCTAACCCTAGACCTTTACCTGCGGCCACAATTTCATTAGATGAATCAATACCTGGATAAAGCGTACGGGTTAAGAAATCCCCCATATGCAACTCTAAACCCAATGCGGTTGTCATCAAATCACCTGAAATACCAACTTCACCATCTTCTGCATAAGAAAGTCCTAAGTTATTAGACTTACGTAATACATTTTGATCCACATAAGATACTGCCCCAGAAATATAAAGTTGAGGTGCCGGAATTTGCATACTTCCCGTTGGTAATAAAAGATTTGTTAACGTCTGAACGGTATCTTGTTTTAAAGGATCGATTTCAAAATCAGCGACTTTAAATGCCCCACTGGTTTTCGACATTTGTGACAATGCTGTCATGATCATTTCACTTGCTGCCACACCAGCTTTCGTTGATGGATCTTTAATTGTTTTCACGGCAATAACTGTTTCACTCACATTACTTTGACGTAATAAATCGTCCATACAGTTTAAACTATCACTAAAACTTGATATTGATCTAACTGGTTCTACTGCAGGGAGGTTATGAGTCGTTGTTGAGCCAATATATGGTCTATCTTCTTTTAGATTTGTAGCAGATAAAGAACACCCAACTAGATTAGAAATCAAAACATAAGAAATAAGAGTTCTAGAAAATTTCATAAGATACCTTAAGTTATTATTAATTATTTACAGACATTAATTACATCGCCTTTAACAACGACAACATTATTATTCTTATTTTTAGGACCATATCGACCAGAACTAGCGCCTTTTTGAGCAGCAACATTTCCAATATTTGTAGAACAATTTTTAGAACGTCCTCCAAAAGCGCTGCCACCTGAAGTATTACTATACTGAGAAACACTATCCTCAGCCTCATTTTCCATCTCTATACCCATGCCTATTCTTGACCATTTTTGAGCCTGAACTTCATGTACTTTCGCTTTATCTAACGGGCCTAAACCTTTTCTTGGTACGAGTTCACCATTTCCAGCAAAAGCATTAAGAGATAAAAAACATGAAGCCCCAAATAGCATCAACATATTAAAAACTTTCATGACTTGTCCCCAACAGAATTTTAAAATATATAAAAAATTGGTTATTGGATAACCAATAACCAATTTATTTATGACTATTCGCTGCTATTAGAACTTAAGTTTTGTACAGCTTTACTACCACCAACAGCAGTGTTCGCTACTGCACCTTGGATATTGGTAGTTTGTACGTTGTTACCACCGATAGTTACTTTACCGTGGTTAGATGAAATGTTTTGGATTGCTTTACTACCGCCAACTGCTGTATTAGCTACTGCACCTTGAATATTAGTGGTTTGTACGTTGTTACCACCAATTTTAACTGCAGCATTAGTTGATAAAGCTAAACTTGTTGCAAAGATTGCTGCTGCACTAATTTTAACTAAGTTTTTCATTGTTTTTCCTCTTTAAAAGAAATTGAGCATTACTATGCTTATTAAAATTAATGATTATTTAATATAATCATGAATTCTGCGCTAAAAATGACTAATCTTTAACAACAGAACCGATATTCACTTCAGATTTACCACCTGAAGAAGAATTTACAATTGAACCAACACTAACTGATTGATTGTGGCTTCCACCATCATTTACTGATGATCCAATATTAATGCTGGCTTTACCGCTACCAGATGCCTTATTTACTAAGGAGCCATTCACAACAACACTTTGGGTATTATTGCCAACGCTTTTACCTACAGCGGAACCAACATTAATCATTGCTTTACCACTGCCAGAAGAAGAGTTATCTACCGATCCACTAACAGTTACATTTTGTGTGCTTCCATAAACGAATGTTGATGATGAGCAAATACCAAATGCAATAAGCAATAATCGTTTAAAACAAAAAGTTTGTTTTTTCATTTTTACCTCAAGATTCCTCATGAGAAAATATTATTCAATCAATGATTGAAAACTGAAATCGGTATATTCCAGCCGAAATTAATCTATCACGGCAAAATCAGCTCAGATCATCGGACCAGTTATTTTTGAACTATAATTAATAACACTTGTCATGAATTTTTAACTAAAAGTAAAAAATCTATTTTTTTATTTAAATAAAACATTTAGTTAAATGACATACTCACAAATAGGCATACTTAATATTTAATAATTACCCATATAGTTTAAAAGGTTTTATAAATTAATTTAAACATTAAGGATAGAATTAAACAATCATAATGTTTATAACATAACCAACGCAAACGCTTGCAAAGGTTAAAAAATAATCAATTTTAGTTGCTATTTTTAAACTAACTCATGACAGAATCGCTATTTTCCTAATTTAATTTGAGCTCAATCTGAAAATCAGCGACAATACAGCATTATTTAAAACAGAAGAAACAAGACAATGAGTTATCCATTAGAAGAAGTTAATAAACGTCGCACATTTGCAATTATTTCCCACCCTGATGCGGGTAAAACCACCATCACCGAAAAAGTATTGTTATACGGCAATGCCATTCAAAAAGCAGGCTCAGTAAAAGGTAAAGGCTCTGCACAGCATGCAAAATCTGACTGGATGGAAATGGAAAAACAACGTGGTATTTCCATTACCACTTCCGTGATGCAATTCCCTTACAATGAATGCTTAGTGAATTTATTAGATACGCCGGGGCATGAGGATTTCTCGGAAGATACCTACCGCACTTTAACGGCCGTGGATAGCTGCTTGATGGTTATCGACTCGGCAAAAGGGGTTGAAGAACGAACCATTAAATTAATGGAAGTGACCCGTTTACGCGATACGCCAATTATCACTTTCATGAATAAACTTGACCGTGATATTCGCGATCCAATGGAATTATTAGATGAAGTGGAAAGTGTATTAAAAATCCATTGTGCACCGATTACTTGGCCGATTGGCTGCGGCAAATTGTTTAAAGGGGTTTATCATTTATATAAAGATGAAATCTATCTTTACCAAAGTGGGCAAGGCTCTACAATCCAAGAAGTACGCATTGTGAAAGGCTTAAATAACCCAGAATTAGACGCTGCCGTAGGCGATGACTTAGCCCAACAATTGCGTGATGAATTAGAATTAGTAAAAGGTGCAAGTAACGAATTTGATTTGGATTTATTCCTAAGTGGTGAATTAACGCCAGTCTTTTTCGGTACTGCATTAGGTAACTTCGGTGTTGATCATTTCTTAGATGGTTTAACTGAATGGGCACCTGCTCCACAAGCTCGTCAAGCTGATACCCGTAAAGTCTCAGCAGAAGAAGAAAAATTCACTGGTTTCGTATTTAAAATCCAAGCCAATATGGATCCAAAACACCGCGACCGCGTGGCTTTCCTACGCGTAGTTTCTGGTAAATACGAAAAAGGGATGAAACTTAAGCACGTGCGTATTGGTAAAGATGTAGTTATTTCTGACGCGCTCACCTTTATGGCGGGGGACCGTACCCATGCCGATGAGGCTTATGCTGGTGATATTATCGGTCTGCACAATCACGGCACAATTCAGATTGGTGATACATTCACACAAGGTGAAGAGCTTAAATTTACCGGTATTCCAAACTTTGCGCCTGAATTATTCCGTCGTATTCGTTTGAAAGATCCTCTTAAACAAAAACAATTGTTAAAAGGCTTAGTACAACTTTCTGAAGAAGGTGCTGTGCAGGTATTCCGCCCATTAAGCAATAATGATTTGATTGTTGGAGCGGTCGGTGTGTTACAGTTTGACGTGGTTGTTTCTCGTTTGAAATCAGAATATAACGTTGAAGCCATTTATGAAACTGTTAACGTCGCAACGGCTCGTTGGGTGGAATGTGCAGATAACAAAAAATTTGAAGAGTTCAAACGTAAGAATGAGCAAAACCTGGCATTAGATGGTGGGGATAATCTCACTTATATCGCACCTACCATGGTAAATCTAAATCTTGCACAAGAACGTTATCCTGATGTGACCTTCTTTAAAACAAGGGAACATTAGTTGTAATATAAAGTGCGGTCAGAATTTATAGTGAATTTTTACCGCACTTTTTTATAGATAAATAAAAAATGAAATACTAAGGTGCGGTTAAATTTAATCGCATTTTTTATATAAAAGAAAGAGAGAAAATAAGATGGCTGGGGTACTAGGATTCGAACCTAGGGATGCCGAGATCAAAACCCGGTGCCTTACCGCTTGGCGATACCCCAACTGAAATTCTTTGATTGGAAATAAAGAAGATTTTATTTAGATAGTATGGCTGGGGTACTAGGATTCGAACCTAGGGATGCCGAGATCAAAACCCGGTGCCTTACCGCTTGGCGATACCCCAACTACTATTTGACTGCAAGCTGATAAATGGTGCGGGACGAGGGACTTGAACCCACACACCTCTCGGCGCCAGAACCTAAATCTGGTGCGTCTACCAATTTCGCCAGTCCCGCAAATTTGGTGGCTACAGCGAGATTCGAACTTGCGACCCCAACATTATGAGTGTTGTGCTCTAACCAACTGAGCTATGTAGCCATCATTTGCTTTACCTTATCGGCTTTGCGGGGCGTATTATCCTGATTTGACCTATTCTCGTCAATCATTTTTTTGCAAAAAACGGATTTTTTGATTTAGTTGATTATAAATAAAACGCTTTTGCTATTTTTTGTTCACATCAAGAACGGAGATCATTCCAACAAAACGCTTCCAATGCAAGGTGTTAAATTGCCCTGGAATATACCAATTAGATATTGTTCCATCAAGATATAAGGCATCATGACAACCTATTTTCAGCAAACCTTGGCTCAATGTATAAAGATTAGGCTCACCTTTTATCGTCATCAAGAACAGTAATTCGTTCTGCTTCGTCAAACACACTGCATTACGCTTATGATAGCTTTCTAGGCTTGCTCTAAATTGCGGATTTATTTTGCCATGAATAATCAACATTGGGCCTGATTGCAACGCAAAATCCGGCTTGAGTTTGCTTTTCTGATAAGCGGATGTGGTTAAAATGTAGGGCTTATTTTTTGCAATGGCAAACACACCATTGGGTTGTACATGAAAGTTACCTTTGCCTGATTTTGTATTTAACGCATTGAGCTCTTTTCCATGCTCAATCCATAATCCCGCTGGCGTGTTATTCATGCTATAAATGCCTGCATTCATGATCATTTTCACGTTATAGCTAGGCTCTAAGGCATTTTTGAGACGCGTTAAACTTTGATAATCTTTACCTTCGGCATCTTTCCAATGTAGCTGTACTTCTTCGGGCTTTGCTTGAAAAATTCCGTAAGTAATATTGCCATCATCAAAAGTTCGGTATTCCGCTAGGGCTGGCACACTCATCAGTAAGGATGCGCTACTGAAAAGTGCGGTCAAAAATTTAATCGTTTTTTTCATTTAAAGGATGGGTTAAATGCAACGCATTTGAAAAGGCATGCAACCCTTCTGCATTACCCGATCTCATCATGGATTGCATAGTTTGGGTTGGTGCATGAATGAGTTTATTTGTTAATTTATAACTTAATTCTTGCAGAATTTTTTCAGCATTCTCACCTTGTTGAATTTGGTGTAACGCTTTTTCGAGTAATTCTTGGCGAGTATTCTCTGCCTCATCACGGTAATGACGGATCAAATTGGAGAATTGTTGAACTTTCAACCACTCAAAGAAGGCATTACATTCTTGCGTGATGATATCTTGTGCTTGCTCTGATGCTTGCTCACGTTGAGAAAGATTGCGTTGGATAATATCTTGCAAATCATCCACGGTGTAATGATACACACTTTCTAATTCAGAGACATTTTCATCAATATCACGAGGCACGGCGATATCAACCATTAAAGTCGGTCTAAATTGACGTGCTTTCTCCGCAATTTCAGCCATCACTTTAGTGATTAAAATAGTCGGACTGCCTGTAGAGCTGATGACAATATCGGCTTGATTTAGCGGTGTTTGCAATTCATCAAGCGAATACACATCAATCGGTGTATTAGACGCTAATTTTTCCACCAACTGCTCAGCGCGAGATAAAGTGCGGTTAGCAATCATCAATTTTTTTACACCATGGCGTAATAAATGACGGCTTACCAATTCAATGGTTTCTCCTGCCCCAACAAGCAAAATTTGTAATTCACGTAAAGATTCAAAAATCTGACGTGCCAAGCTACAAGCCGCGTAAGCCACCGATACAGCACTTTCACCAATATTGGTTTCAGTACGCACTCGTTTTGCCGTGGCAAAGGTTTTTTGGAATAAGCGAGAAAGCGTGCTTGAAAGCGGAATATTAGCCGATTGATAATAATCTTCACTGATTTGGAAAGCTTGTTTCACCTGTCCTAAAATTTGCGGCTCACCCAAAATTAATGAATCCAAACCACAGGCCACGCGCATTAAATGATTTGCAGCTTGTTGATTTTGATGTGTGTAAATACTTTTATTTAATTCATCGACAGAAAGCTGATGAATATTAGCAAACCAATTTATACAGTTCGTTTGCCATTGCTTACACTCTTGGGGTGAAATTTGACGATGGTGAAGATAAATCTCTGTACGGTTACAGGTAGAAAGAATAACCGCACTTTCTGCCAAATCTTGTTGGTGAATTTGTTGTAAGGCAAGCTGTCGCTTTTCTTCAGAAAAAGCGACTTTCTCACGAACAGCGACAGAAGCTGTTTTATGATTAATGCCTAGAACAAGAAGGGTCATAAAAACCTAATAAAAACAACCGCACTTTTATGAGTATGCGGCTTAAAGTAGAAAGTAAAAGTTTCGCTATTTTAATGAATTGTTGAGAATTGAGCAAATTTCAAGAGAAAAAACTCAAACAAATAACTAAAATGAGTTAAAACTTATCTTTCGCTAAACGCCATTGTGTAAATTCGTCTAAATTTTTTGCTTGTAAAAACGGATTAATTTGTTTCTCTAATTCAATCGTTGTCGGCAAACTCGGTTTATCCTCTGCTCGATAACGTTCCACTAAAACACGTTGATTTTTGACCGCACTTTTATCCGCCAAGACGGTTTCCGCAAAAGCTAAATTACTCAGCGTATATTCATGAGCGGGACAAACCACGGTTTCATTAGGTAATTGATTAAAACTCTGCATAGATTCAAACATTTGAGCAAAATCTCCCGTAAATACGCGACCACAGCCTGCAGAAAATAACGCATCACCGCAAAATAAATGCCCATCCACCAAATAGCTGACATGCCCTGCCGTATGACCACCACTTGGCAAAACTTCAATATGATAATGTACCGTATTAATCACGCCACTATCCATAATGTTGGTTGCCCCTTTATTTGCACATTCTGTTGGGCCGAAAACAGGCACATTAGGATAATATTGCTTAAATGCCGCGACACCTTGCACATGATCATCGTGATAATGGGTTAATAACACCGCTTCTACGTCTAACTTATTCGATTCTAAATACGGAATTAAACGGGTTATTTCTGGGATATCGATCACAATTACAGGGAAATTTTCTCGTCTATAAAGCCAAATATAGTTATCATTGAGCGCAGGAATAGGAACTAGCATAAATTACCTTATGAAAATAGGATTAACATTGAATTGGAAAGCCAAATGGCACAAACTACTTCTTTCACCTGAAAGTTGGCAAGCGTTACCACAAGGTGAAGCCTATTGTAACGTATTAACCGATTATTTTGCCCAATGGACACCAAAAATTTTAGGCTATCAAATTCTGAAAGTCGGTGCCTTAAGTGGTGAAATTGCCTTTGACTTGCCTTTACATCATCAAATTGTGTTAGGCGAAAAAACAGCGCATTTTCCTACCGCACTTTTAAATGAAACCGATAGTTTAATTCAAGCATCGCCGTTAGCCTTGCCTTTTATTGAAAAAGAAATGGATGCTTGCTTATTGGCGAACACCTTAAATTTTGCGCAAGATCCTCACCAAATATTGCGTGAAGCTCATCGTGTTTTAAAGGATGATGGCTGGATTTTCATCACGTTATTTAATCCGCTGAGTCCCTTGCTTTTCAAACCGAAATTAGGCGAATTTAAGTTCCGACAATATGCTACTTGGCGAGTGGTTGACTGGCTATCATTATTAAATTTTGATGTGATTGCAGAAGAAAGACTATCCATAAAACAAGAAAAGAGCACGCTTTGTTCTCCGCTCTCCGTGATCGTTGCCCAAAAACGAACCTATCCGTTAACACTGAATCCTGAGAAAGCGCGGTCAAAAATGCCGGCGTTTTTAGAGCCGGCAGGTGCATTTAAAGAAATCAGAACAGAATGATTATTCTGTCACTTCTTTGATTACTGCTGAAGATGCATTATTCATTACAGACTCAACGCCTTTTTCTGCTGCAGCTTGAGAAGAATAATATTGGCTACGGCCAATTTCTTGGTGGTTAGCTGCTTTTAATACGAAATAAGGTTTATCATTTTTCGCTACGCGATATTCAAAGTTTTTCGCATCCACGCCATTTTTTTGCACTGAAGCAATACCGTTTTCAGCTGATGCTTTAGTTTTATAAAGTTCGCTAGTTAAAATCACTTGTCCGTTTGCTGCTTTTAAGTTGAACATAAATTGTCCGTCTTTAGCCACTTTTAATTCATAAAATCCTTGAGCCATGATATCTCCCAATTGGTTGATTTGTTTATAATTTTACCCACGCAGAAAATGCCTTTCTGCGCCAAGCTAATTTACCCTTAAAAATCAAGGAAAACAAGAGCAGAAGTGCATAAATTTTATGCTTGATTAGCTCTCTAAACTCCCCTATGATGCTCGGGCTTTTTATAACAGGAACAATTATGACCGAACAAACATTTATTCCCGGCAAAGATGCCGCACTTGAAGACAGTATTTCAAAATTTCAACAAAAATTGACCGCACTTGGTTTCAATATTGAAGAAGCCTCTTGGCTTAATCCTGTGCCAAATGTATGGTCTGTACACATTCGTGATAAGGATTGCCCACAATGTTTTTCTAACGGCAAAGGCGCAAGTAAAAAAGCAGCGTTAGCATCTGCATTAGGTGAATATTTCGAACGTCTTTCCACCAACTATTTCTTTGCTGATTTCTATTTAGGACAAGAAATTGCTAACGATGATTTTGTTCATTACCCCACTGAAAAATGGTTTCCAATTGAAGACGATTCCCTTTTACCACAAGGGATTTTAGACGATTATTTATGGGATTATTTCGATCCAAACCAAGAACTAACCCCAGAATTGCTTGTGGATCTGCAATCCGGTAATTACGATCGCGGTATTGTCGCTATGCCTTATGTGCGCCAATCCGATCAAGAAACCGTCTATATTCCACAAAGTATCATTGCGAATTTATACGTTTCTAACGGGATGTCCGCTGGTAACACAAAAAATGAAGCACGTGTGCAAGGGCTTTCTGAGGTCTTTGAGCGTTACGTAAAAAATCGCATTATTGCAGAAGCAATCAGTCTTCCTGAAATTCCAAAATCCGTGATGGATCGCTATCCATCCATTCAAGCCTCTATTGCCAAATTAGAGGAAGAAGGTTTCCCTATTTATGCCTTTGATGCCTCATTAGGTGGCAAATATCCTGTCATTTGCGTGGTATTGCTCAACCCAAATAACGGCACGTGCTTTGCCTCTTTTGGTGCACATCCGAATTTCCAAGTGGCATTAGAGCGTACCGTAACGGAGCTTTTACAAGGTCGCAGCTTAAAAGATCTCGATGTATTCTCTCCTCCCTCATTCAATAATGATGATGTGGCTGAACACGCTAACCTTGAAACACACTTCATTGATTCTAGCGGTTTAATTTCTTGGGATTTATTCAAAAATACGCCAGATTATGAGTTTGTAGATTGGGATTTCTCAGGTTCAACCCAAGAAGAATATGAAAACTTGATGGCTATCTTTAATGCAGAGGAAAAAGAAGTCTATATCATGGATTACAACCATTTAGATGTTTATGCTTGCCGCATTATTGTGCCTGGCATGTCTGATATCTACCCTGCTGATGACCTCATTTATGCCAATAATAATATGGGTATGGACTGGCGCGAGATCTTGTTGGATCTATCACACCATCATCATGATGCTGAAACTTACCAAGAGTTATTGGCTGAATTAGATGAGCAAGATATTGACGATGCCACACGTGTTCGCGAATTTATCGGTATCGTGGCGCCAAAAGCAAGCGGTTGGACAACATTACGTGTCGGTGAGCTCAAATCCATGCTTTACTTAGCATTAGGTGAATTAGAATTAGCCTTAGATTGGGCAAACTGGACGATGAATATGAACAGCTCTGTATTTACGCCAGAACGTGTGAATTACTATCGTGCCTTAATCAGTATCATTGAATTGCATTTAGACAATACTCGCGATCCACAACAATATCGCACTGTGTTTGAAAGAATGTATGGCAAAGAAGCCGTTCAACAAGCTTGGGCTGCGGTAGCTGAAAAAGGTAACCCCTTCTATAACTTGCCAGCCAGCGATGAAATGCTTGAAAACTTCAAAGAACACCAAGCTTTACTTGGTGCTTATGCGAAATTACAAAAAGCCAAACGAGAAAATTGGAAATAGTTGATTTTCTCTCAATCATAAGGCGGACTTAATGTCTGCCTTATTTATTTCCGCATTAAAAAACTGCTTTAAAATCAACCGCACTTTTCACACAAAAACGCTTAAATTTATGCTATAATTCGTCGCAATTTTTTGATCAAAAAAGGAATAAAAATGACGGATTCAATCCATTCCTCTATTACCCCAGTCAATATTGAAGAAGAACTAAAATCTTCTTACCTTGACTACGCCATGTCGGTGATTGTTGGGCGTGCTTTGCCTGATGTGCGTGACGGTTTAAAACCGGTACATCGACGTGTGCTTTTCTCCATGGATCAATCTGGCATCACTGCCGGCAAAAAATACGTAAAATCTGCCCGTGTGGTAGGTGATGTAATCGGTAAATATCACCCGCATGGTGATTCTGCGGTGTATGACACTATTGTGCGTATGGCACAGCCGTTCTCATTACGCTACATGTTGGTCGATGGGCAAGGTAACTTCGGGTCAATCGACGGTGACGCGCCAGCGGCAATGCGTTATACCGAAGTCCGTATGCAAAAAATTACCCAAGCGCTATTGACCGACTTGGATAAAGAAACCGTAAATTTCTCGCCAAACTATGATGGCGAATTAATGATTCCAGATGTATTACCAACTCGTATTCCTGCACTTTTAGCAAACGGTTCTTCCGGTATTGCGGTGGGGATGGCAACGAATATTCCACCACACAACTTAAATGAAGTTTTAGATGGCTGCTTGGCTTACATTGATAACGAAAACATCACCATTGATGAGTTAATGCAATATATTCCAGGTCCAGACTTCCCAACAGCAGCATTAATTAATGGCCGTAAAGGGATTGAAGAAGCTTATCGCACAGGTCGCGGCAAAGTGTATGTTCGCGCTCGTGCTAGCGTAGAAACCACAGATAAAGGCAAAGAGCAAATCATTGTGACCGAATTGCCTTATCAAGTGAACAAAGCCAAATTGGTAGAAAAAATCGCTGAGCTCATCAAAGATAAAAAAATCGAAGGTATCAGCAATATTATCGACCTTTCTAACAAAGAAGGGATCCGCATTGAAATCGACATCAAACGTGATGCCGTAGGCGAAGTAGTATTAAATCACCTCTATGCGCTTACCCAAATGCAGGTGACTTTCGGGATCAACATGGTGGCCTTAGATCACGGTCAACCACGTTTATTCAACTTAAAACAAATCATTGAAGCCTTTGTGATGCACCGTCGCGAAGTGGTGATTCGCCGTTCTTTATTTGAATTGCGTAAAGCCCGCGAGCGTACTCATATTTTAGAAGGTTTAGCGGTTGCAACCTCAAATATCGATGAAATCATCGATATCATCCGTCAATCGAAAGAGCGTAAAGAAGCCGCAGAAAAATTAATTTCTCGTCCTTGGAAACTGAATAACGAAATTTTAGGCTTGCTTGATGCAGCGGCACGTCCGGCTGAATTAGCTGCTGAATTTGGTATTAAAGGTTCTGATTACTACCTTTCTCCAGAACAAGTTGATGCAATCTTAGAACTTCGCTTGCACCGTTTAACGGGTCTTGCTACCGAAGAAGTCATCAATGAATACAAAGAGTTATTAGTTAAAATTGCAGAACTTCTCCACATCATCAACAGCCCTGAGCGCTTGATGGAAGTGATTCGTGAAGAGCTTGAACAAGTACGTGCACAATTCGCCGATGAGCGTCGTACCGAAATTACTGCCGCTTCCGGTGATATTGATTTAGAAGATTTAATTGCCCAAGAAGATGTAGTGGTGACCCTTTCTCACGAAGGTTATGTGAAATATCAACCGCTTACCGACTACGAAGCTCAACGTCGTGGTGGTAAAGGTAAATCCGCAACGAAGATGAAAGATGAAGACTTCATCGAAAAACTCTTAGTGGCGAATACTCACGATACGATTCTCTGCTTCTCTAGCCGTGGTCGTTTATATTGGTTGAAAGTCTATCAATTACCACAAGCGAGCCGTGGCGCACGTGGTCGTCCAATTGTAAATATTCTACCGTTACAAGAAAACGAGCGTATCACCGCAATCTTGCCAATCTCTGCTTATGAAGAAGATAAATTCGTCATCATGGCAACGGCCGGCGGTATTGTGAAGAAAATCGCGCTAACTGAATTCAGCCGTCCACGTTCAAGCGGTATCATCGCCTTGAACTTACGTGATGAAGATGAATTAATCGGCGTGGATATCACCGATGGTTCTAACGAAATCATGTTGTTCTCTTCGCAAGGTCGCGTAGTGCGTTTCGCGGAAAGTGCAGTCCGTGCAATGGGTCGTTTAGCAACAGGTGTTCGCGGTATTAAACTCGCCCTCACCAACGACATCGCTGACGATGAAAGTGCGGTCGAAATTGAAGAGGTTTCCGATGATAATGCAGAAGAAACCCTCGATCTCAATATCGATAAAGTGGTTTCCTTAGTTGTGCCGAAAAATGACGGCGCAATCCTTACGGCGACGCAAAACGGTTACGGTAAACGCACACAATTAAGCGAATACCCAACCAAATCCCGTAATACCAAAGGGGTGATTTCGATTAAAGTGAGCGAACGTAACGGTAAAGTCGTTGCCGCAACACAAGTAGAAGAAACTGACCAAATTATGCTTATCACCGACGCAGGTACCTTAGTGCGTACTCGTGTAAGTGAAGTCAGCATTGTTGGCCGTAACACCCAAGGTGTTCGTTTAATTCGTACCGCAGAAGATGAGCACGTAGTCAGCCTTGAACGTGTTTGTGATGTGGATGATGAGGATGAAGGCTCTGAAGATGTGACTTCTGAAGAATAATTGATCTTCCATTAAATAAAAGCCCCGCGTTTTGACACGCGGGGCTTTTTTATTGGCATCTAAAAATCTCTTTTAGAAATCTATTCTATTGATGAAAACTACTCGCCTTCTTCTAATTCATCAGCCATTGCAGCCAAGATTTCACGGGTTAAATACGCTAATGAACGATAGAAAGGAAGTGTGGCATAAGTTTCCACTTGGGTTAAGAATTTCGCTGCACAAGGTAATAAGAAATCACCGAATAAATCTTGTTGAGCGGATAGCGATTCCGTGTTGTCTTCTAGCCAAGAGGCTGTAAGCAATAACAAGGCGAAATGATCCACATTCTCTGCCTCTGGCACGTTACGAGCATGACGGAAATCCATAAAACGTTGCACATCTATATCATAACTTGAAATAGCTGTCGGCACGTTACCGTTTGGACCAAACAATTTTTGATATTCTTGATCAAGTAACGTTAAATCAATTTTCATCTGTAAATTATCAATGGCCGCTTCACTTTCTTTATCCGTAGAAAGTGCCCACACTTGACTTAAACCTTGTTGTTGCAGCCAATCAAATACCCCAGTTAAAATCGGATCTGTGGGGCTGCGATAAAATAAGTTGCCGAATAGGCGGCTTATTAAAGAAAAATTATTAACTTGAGTTTCTGACATCTGTTGCTTTCCTATGATTGTGCTCAAGATTGAGCTAAAAGTGCGGTCAATTTTGCCGTTGTTTTTTCAGCAGCTTCATCAAGCATCGCCTGGCGGGCTGCATCATCGATAATGTGAATATCTCCGAACAGCGTGTAATCCACATTCTCGATACCGCAATAATTAAATAAACCATTGATCAAACAATGATTGAGGGACTTATCCACGCCGTATTCTTGATATTTTGCTACGCTACTCCCTATGGTGATAAATTGTTGCATTGCTTTATCTTGAAGCAGACCTTTGGATTCACCATTCTCTGTTTTATAAGCAAAACCATGGCTTAATACACGATCCAAATAGCCTTTCAACATGGCGGGAAACCCCATCCACCATAAAGGATAAACCATCGTAATCAAATCTGCTTGGCGAATAAAATCATGTTCCTGCTGAATTTCTGCGGGGATAATACCCTTATTAGCCGATTGTAATTCTTCAAAGGAAATAATTGGATTAAATTCCATGGTGTAAAGATCGCGCAAATAGGTTTCAACACCAAGCTGTTGGCTTGCTTTTACAACGCGATCCACGATGGCACGACCAAAACTTTTTTGGCTATTGGGATGCGCAAAAATAATCAAATGATTCATTCTTCTACCTTTTTAACTAACAATGTAATGCCATCAACGCGTTCTACCACCACAAGATCATTCACATTTAGGTGCTCGCCTTGAATACGCCATGTAGTATCGCCAAAAGCACCACGACCAATCCCGTTAGAACCAATTTCTAACACCGTTCCTTTTTTACCTAACAAAGTATGATCCCGTTGGTTTAAGGTTGTACGTGATTGATCTTGATTATCTTTGCTATGCTGGTATTTCCACCAAAGCAACGAGAGAATAATCGCTAAAATCGCATAAAAAACGGCTAAGGCGGTTAAGGATAAACTCGGCACCAATGCCATTACGCCTGCTGCCACAATCGCAGCCAAGCCCCACCACAATAAAAACACACCTGGTACGAGAGTTTCAGCGATTAATAACACAAAACCTAATACCAACCAATGCCATACTGACCAAGTTGTTAACCAATCTGCCATATCAACTCCTTGAGAGAAAAAGTGCGGTCATTTTTAACCGCACTTTAAGAAATTACGCTTTTTTATCGCCTTTTAACAGTTCGGCAATACCCGCTACCGAGCCGATTAAATTACCGGCTTCAAGCGGCATCATGACCACTTTGCTATTCGGTGAACCACCGATTTGTTTTAAAGCTTCCGTGTATTTTTGTGCAATAAAGTAATTAATTGCTTTGGTATCACCGCTAGCAATCGCTTCTGACACCATTTGGGTTGCTTTCGCTTCCGCTTCTGCTGCACGCTCACGTGCTTCTGCTTGTAAGAAGGCTTCTTGACGCTCCCCTTCCGCTTTCAGAATGCGGGCTTGTTTTTCCCCTTCTGCTCGTAAAATTTCTGCCTGACGAATACCTTCCGCTTCCAAGACTTCCGCACGTTTATTACGTTCTGCTTTCATTTGGGCATTCATGGAATCAATCAATTCACGTGGTGGACGCACATCACGAATTTCAATACGGGTAACTTTAATCCCCCAAGGATTGGTTGCTTCATCCACAATTGCCAGCAATCGACCATTAATAGAGTCACGTTGGGAAAGCATTTCATCTAATTCCATCGAACCTAATACAGTACGAATGTTAGTCATGGTTAAATTGATAATCGCCTGTTCTAAATGATTAACTTCATAAGCTGCACTGCGGGCATCAATCACCTGAACGAAACACACCGCATCAATGGATACGTTGGCGTTATCCTTAGAAATGACTTCTTGTGATGGAATATCTAATACCTGTTCCATCATATTGATCTTACGACCAACACGATCCACAAATGGTACAACAAAGTTTAAGCCAGGCATTAAAGTGTGGGTATAACGCCCAAAACGCTCAATCGTCCAGTTATAACCTTGCGGTACAGTTTTGAGTGCTGAAAAAAGTACAACTACAACTAATACAATAAAGACGATTGCGGCAATAGATAAGCCTTCCATAGGTTGCTCCTTAATGATGAGGAAATATGAGAAAAGTCTATCAAATTAGACCGCACTTTGTACATAAATATATTTATCGTTTTCTCTTATAAATTCAAAAAGATGCGTAATGCAATTCGGGGCATCTAAATCTTGATGAGAAACAAATAAAAGCTGCGTTTTACTATTATTAACAAGTTGTTCGATAAAATGTTTCACTAACTTGCGATTTAACCCATCAAGCCCTTGGAAAGGCTCATCTAAAATTAAAACAGGTGGATGCTTAACCATCGCTCGTGTGATTAAAAGCAAACGTTGCTGCCCCCAAGAAAGTGAACGAAATGGCGTTTTTGCTAAATGAGTCAGATTTAAACGAGCTAACCACTGCATGGCTTTCAAACGAATTGCCTCTGGCACTTGTTGATAAATCCCAATACTGTCAAAAAAGCCAGAAATAATCACGTCAAGCACAGAACAATTCACACGATAATCTAAATGCAGTTGGCTGCTTACGTAACCAATCTTTTGTTTGATATCCCAAATGGTTTCACCTGAACCTCGTTGTTTACCAAAGATCACCACATGATTCGCAAATGCTTGAGGATGATCACCTGTAATCAAAGAAAGTAAGGTAGACTTCCCTGCACCATTTGGTCCTTTAATCCACCAATTTTGATGAGGTTGAACAACCCAGTTTAAATGATCCAAAATGACTTTATCGCCATACTGGACCGTGACATTTTTAAGCTCAAAGTGCGGTTGGTTTTCAGGTAGTTTTAGTAATGGTGACGTTGGTTCTGGCAAAGCCACATCAACAGATTGCTCCGCATAAACTAATTGTTGATAAATACTTTGTTGCTCAATGGATTGGCGTACACCTTCTAATACTAACTCTAAATTTTCCAACATAGCTAAATGAGTCGCTTCAGCCGGAATATCTGCCAAACGATTAACGATTAGAACGATAGCACATTCTTTTTTTAGTTCGTTCAACATCACCATCCAATCTTTTACTGATTGCTGATCTAGCCCTTCAAAAGGTTCATCTAAAATTAATAAATCGGGCTTTTGCAATAATGTTTGTGCCAATAAGACTTTTCGTGTTTCCCCAGTAGAAAGTTTGATAAAGAAACGATCTAAGAGATAAGTAATCCCTAATTTTTCTGCAATTTGTTCACAAAAAGTGAGTTCCGTGCTGCCATTTAAAATGGTTTCTCTTGCCGTTTTACCAAAGAAATCTGGATCGGTATCATCGTTGTTTAAATTCTTTAATGTGGCTTCAAGAATTTCTCGTTGTTTTTCAAAAGAAAAGGAGTGAACACGTTTGAAGGAATTATGGTACTCCCCTTCCTGTAAAGGTAACTCATTTTGCAAAGCTAAAGCAAACGCCGATTTCCCACTCCCATTACTGCCTACCACAACCCAATATTGTTGTGGCTCAATCGCAAAGTGCGGTAAGTTTAAGGTCTGTTTTCGATAAAGCTTAAATTTTGCTTGCTGAATTAAAAGTGCCATTCTCTTTCCTTTAAAAACAAAAGGCGAGCAATTGCCCGCCTTATTAGATTAATTTAATTAACCGTTTTTACGCTCTTCTTCCATACATACTGCCGCAGTAAATAATACGTCAGTTGAAGAATTTAGCGCGGTTTCTGTTGAGTCTTGTAAGATACCAATCACAAAACCTACACCGATCATTTGTGCCGCGATGTCATCACTGATACCAAATAAGCTACAAGCTAATGGGATTAATAATAATGAACCACCTGCCACACCAGAAGCACCACATGCACAAAGCGCCGCCACAATACTTAATAACACCGCACTGATGAAAGATACTTCGATGCCTAATGTATGAACAGCTGCTAAGGTTAATACAGTAATGGTAATTGCCGCACCCGCCATATTGATATTTGCACCTAATGGAATTGCCACAGAATAGGTTTCTTCATCAAGATTTAAGCGTTTTGCTAATTCAATGTTTACAGGAATGTTTGCTGCAGAACTACGTGTAAAGAATGCCGTTACACCACTTTCTCGTACACAAGTCCAAACTAATGGATATGGATTACGACGAATTTTCCAATAAACGAGAATTGGATTAAGTACAAAGGCAGTAAATAGCATTGTACCGATTAACACGAATAATAAGTGAACATATCCACCTAACGCAGATAAACCTTTGTCAGATAATGTTTCAGCCACTAAACCGAATACACCGAAAGGTGCAAATGAAATAATCACGTGAACAATTTTAGAAATGCCTTCTGCAAAATCAGCCACCACTTGTTTAGTTGCATCTGATGCATAACGAAGGGCTAAACCTAAACCGATAGACCACGCTAAAACACCGATAAAGTTTGCTTTGAAAATTGCATTTAATGGGTTATCCACCACATTCAATACTAAAGCAAGCATCACTTGGCCAACAGATTGAGGCGCTGAACTCGCATCCTCTTTTACTGCAAGAGCTACATCTGATGGGAATGCCATACTTGCAATTACTGCAGCCACAGCCGCTAAGAAAGTACCCAAAAGATAAAGCACGACAATTTCTTTCATGTTGCTTTTAGAACCCACTTTCTTATTAGCGAGTGCTGCCATAACAAGGAAGAAAATTAAAATTGGTGCAACGGCACGCAATGCTTTAACAAAAATTTGACCGAGCACACCAAAGCTAGATGCAAGATCAATACCTGCTGAATTTTTTACACTCTCATTCACCAACGCAACAAGGATCCCGAGTACCAAACCAACGGCAATTCGTTTTACCAAATTACCTTGGAACAAAAAATGAAATAAACGTGATGTATTCATAATAGTTTTAAATGAAGATTAAGTTGAACTTCAGATCGTTACGATCCACCGAAACACGATAAAGATAGCTCAAATTTTATTTAAAAGAAAATTTTTTCTTTATTATTTTGCTAAAAAATTGAACTTTTTAAGCTAGGAATGAATTTTTTCTAAAATTTTCGCCTATAAAAAAATTTTTTCTATGCCCTATTGACATACTGTATCTAACCACAGTATATTACCCTGTATAAACAACCACTGATTAAAAACTCATTAACTAAAAGGAACACAAGATGATGAACTACGCAAATACAGTTGCACAAAATGATATGACGTTTTCTTATCATCCTATGCCATTTTTCAATGATGTTGAAAGTAAATCGACATTTAATAAAAAATTAGATCTCAACCTTTATTGCATCAAACGTCCACAACAAACTTGCTTTATTCGTGTTACCAATCCGAATATGCTTGCTTGGGGAATTGAAATGGGCGATATGTTAGTGGTTGAAAAAAATGACAGCCTTTTCATTGGTGATCTTGTTGTATTGGAAAAACAAGACGAATTCCATATTTATGAATTTGCCGGTGTAAGCGGTAATGAATTTGTATTCATGGCATTAGATTCTAAAGTGGAAAATATTAAAACAACACAATGGACAAACCTTCCATTAGTTGGCACAGTGACGAATACCATCCATCAAATGAAACCAAGAAGAGACTTAATGAAATTTGCAGCTTAAGTCTATAATCAGATAATCTAAATAAAGAAAAAGTGCGGTTAAAATTAACCGCACTTTTTTATTGAAATAAAATTGTCATTACATCACACGACGAGATTGTGTATAAGTTCTTGACCAGTAATCTTCATCTAATGAGCTAATTGTGACGCCCTGGCTTGAACTTGCATGCATAAATTGGTTATTACCAATATAAACGCCAACATGATTGTTGCGACGGAAGAACACTAAATCACCTTTACGTAATTCATGTTTTTGAATTTGGTGACCTAAATAGCGTTGTTCTGAGGTTGAACGTGGAAGTTCCATACCGTAAGCATCGAGAAAAGCAGTTTGCATAAATGCAGAGCAATCAATACCATGTTTTGAAGTACCCCCCATTCTGTAACGAGTACCAACCCATTCGTTATAAACTTGAGCAAGCGCTTTATCACCAATTAAACCTGATTTAGGACGGTTAGTTCTTAATTTAGGGTAAACGCCCCCTTTTTTCCCATCTAAACCAGCAATCAAACCCGTTAACTCAGCATCATCACTTTCACTAATCATGCCGTTTTGTGCCTGCCCCGAGTTGTTAGAGCAGGCTGTTGTCAAAACAGCCAAACCTACAATAATCAAAATCTTCTTTAACATAGCTTTTAAATAATAAAAAAATATAAAAACAAAACTGGTCGGATTTTATCAAAAAGTCATTATGCCCGCCAGTTTTTATTGAATTTTTATGCAATTTTGTGAGTGAGATCTCAAAAAAATAAGGACTACTCAATGAGTAGCCCTTAAAAGGATTAGAGTTGATTATTTTTTCTTCGCTTTTGCATTTGGAAGATCGGTAATTGAACCTTCAAATACTTCAGCCGCAAGACCTACAGATTCATGAAGTGTCGGGTGAGCATGAATCGTTAATGCGATATCTTCTGCATCACAACCCATTTCGATCGCAAGACCGATTTCACCTAATAATTCACCACCGTTAGACCCAACGATTGCCCCACCAAGTACACGGTGAGTATCTTTATCGAAGATTAATTTGGTCATACCTTCTGCACATTCAGATGCAATCGCACGACCAGAAGCAGCCCAAGGGAATTTAGCGACTTCGTAATTTAAGCCTTCTTGTTTACATTCTTTCTCAGTTTTACCGACCCAAGCCACTTCTGGTTCAGTATAAGCAATAGAAGGAATGACTTTTGGATCGAAGTAATGTTTTTTCCCTGCAATCACTTCTGCCGCGACGTGACCTTCATGAACACCTTTATGTGCTAGCATTGGTTGTCCAACGATATCACCAATTGCAAAGATATGAGGCACATTAGTACGCATTTGTTTATCAACATGAATGAAACCTCGCTCATCTACTTCAACACCTGCTTTACCTGCATCAATCAATTTACCGTTTGGTGTACGACCGATTGCGACTAATACTGCATCATAACGTTTAGTATCGTTGCATGCTTTACCTTCCATTGAAACATAGATACCATCATCTTTTGCTTCAACTGCTGTCACTTTAGTTTCAAGCATTAACTTGAATTTTTTCTCAACTTGTTTGGTGTAGATTGCAACAACATCTTTATCTGCCGCTGGAATCACTTGGTCAAACATTTCAACCACTTCAACTTCAGAACCTAATGCATGATATACGGTACCCATCTCTAAACCGATGATACCACCACCCATGATTAAAAGTTTTTTCGGTACTTCTTTTAATTTAAGTGCATCTGTTGAATCCCAAACACGTGGATCTTCATGTGGAATGAATGGTAATTGAATTGGGCGAGAACCCGCTGCGATAATCGCATTATCGAATTTGATTGTAGTTGGTTTACCATCACGATCACGTGCTACTAATGTATGTGGATCGGTAAACGCCGCTAAACCTTCAACAACGGTGACTTTACGTTGTTTAGCCATGCCTGCAAGACCGCCTGTTAATTTAGCCACAACCGCTTCTTTACCTGCGCGCACTTCATCTAAATCAATGCGAGGCTCAGCGAAATACACACCATTTTTGCTTGCGTGTTTTGCTTCTTCAATTACTTTAGCAACGTGAAGTAATGCTTTAGAAGGGATACAACCTACGTTTAAACATACCCCACCTAATGTTGAATAACGTTCAACAAGTACTGTTTCTAAACCTAAGTCCGCACAACGGAATGCCGCTGAATAACCTGCGGGACCAGCACCAAGTACCACAACTTGGGTTTTAATTTCTTTACTCATTTTTACCTCGTAAAAACGTTCAAATTTTTGACCGCACTTGCGATCCTTTCTGTAAGATGTGAGCCTAATCACTCACATCTTACCGTGTTAATTACATCACTAAGCGACGTAAGTCAGCTAATACGCCATTGATATAGCTTAAGAAACGAGCACCATCAGCACCATCGATCACACGGTGGTCGAAAGATAATGATAATGGAAGCATTAAGCGTGGCTCAAATTCTTTACCATTCCATACCGGTTGCATTTCTGATTTAGACACACCTAAAATTGCCACTTCTGGTGCATTTACGATTGGCGTAAAGTGAGTTGTACCAATACCGCCTAAGCTTGAAATGGTGAAACAACCACCTTGCATATCAGAACCTGAAAGTTTACCGTCACGTGCTTTTTTGGAGACTTCCATTAATTCACGAGAGAGTTCGATAATACCTTTTTTGTTCACGTTTTTAAATACAGGTACAACGAGACCGTTTGGTGTATCTACCGCTACGCCAATGTTGATGTATTTTTTAAGTGTTAATTTTTGACCGTCTTCAGAAATAGAGCTATTGAAACGTGGGAACGCTTCTAATGCTTTCGCTACTGCTTTCATAATGAACACAACTGGTGTAATTTTCACATCCAATTTTTGTTTTTCAACAATCTTGTTCTGTTCTTTACGGAATGCTTCTAAATCTGTGATATCTGTGCGATCGAAGTGAGTAACATGTGGAATCATTACCCAGTTACGATGTAAGTTTGCACCAGAGATTTTGTTGATACGGCTTAATTCAACTTCTTCCACTTCACCAAATTTGCTGAAGTCAACTTTCGGCCATGGTAATAAACCTAAGCCCGCACCGTTTGCCACACCATTACCCGCTGCTGCTGAAGATACAGTGCCTGTTTCAAACGCTTTAACAGCGGTTTTCACGTAAGCTTGGATATCTTCTTTTACTACGCGACCTTTACGACCGGTACCTTTTACGCGATCAAGGTTAATGCCGTATTCACGCGCTAAACGACGAATCACTGGAGTTGCATGTGCATAGCCTGCGCTTGCAACAACTTGTTCTTGGCTTAAGCCAGATACATTACCTGATTGTGCTGCCGGCGCTGCTGCAGGTGCTGCTTGAGGAGCAGGAGCTGCTGCCGCTGGAGCAGGTGCTGCACCCGCCACTTCAAATTTCATAATTAATGAACCAGTTGAAACTTTATCACCTGATTTCACTAAAATTTCTTTTACCACACCCGCAAACGGAGCTGGCACTTCCATTGAGGCTTTATCGCCTTCAACGGTAATTAAAGATTGCTCTTCAGAAACGCTGTCGCCAACTGCAACCATGATTTCAGTTACGTTAACTTCATCACCACCAATATCAGGTACATTCACTTCTTTAATGGCTGAAGCTGTTGGTGCTGCTGCAGGTGCTGCCGCCTGTAGAACTGGCGCTGCGGCTGGTGCTGCACCCGCCACTTCAAATTTCATGATTAATTTGCCTGTAACCACTTTATCGCCAACATTGATTAAAATTTCTTTTACGACACCAGCAACTGGAGCAGGGACTTCCATTGACGCTTTATCACCTTCAACATTGATGATTGATTGGTCAACTTCAACAGTATCACCGACTTTCACCATAATATCTGTCACGTTTACTTCGTCTGAACCGATATCGGGTACATTAACTTCAACTACACTTGCAGCTGCTGGTGCGGCTGCTGGCGCAGGTGCTGCTGCCGCTGGAGCAGGCGCTGCCGCATCCGCTGACTCTAAAACAAGCATTGGTGTGCCAGTTGTGACTTTATCACCCACTTTTACTAATACTTCTTTTACCACACCGGCTTCTGGTGCGGGTACTTCCATTGAAGCTTTATCACCTTCAACATTGATAATACTTTGATCAGCTGTAATGGTATCACCTACGTTCACCATCACTTCTGTTACGGTAACTTCATCACTACCGATATCAGGAATTTGAATTTGTTTTGACATGTTATCTTACCTTTAAAAAAACACAGTTAAAATCAACCGCACTTTATTTGTAGATGATCCTGTGCGTTTTAGCGCACAGGATATTGTTTATTAAGCGTAAAGCGGATTTAAAATTTCAGTTTTTAAACCAAATTTCGCGATTGCATCAGCCACCACTTTCGCATCAAATTTGCCTTGTTTAACAAGCTCATGTAATGCTGCAACCACAACATAACGTGCATCCACTTCAAAGTGTTCACGTAAGTTTTCACGGCTGTCTGAACGACCGAAACCATCAGTACCTAATACGTGATAGCTTTGTGCAGGAATGAATGCACGAACTTGTTCTGCGAACAATTTCATGTAGTCAGTAGCCGCAACTGCTGGTGCATCGTTCATTACTTGTGCAATGTAAGGTACACGTGGGGTTTCTGTTGGATGTAACATATTCCAACGTACGGCATCTGCACCTTCACGAGCCACTTCAGTGAATGAAGGCACGCTATATACATCTGAGCTTACGCCATATTCATTTGCAAGGATTTGTGCCGCTTCACGAACGTGACGGAAGATCGCGCCAGAACCTAATAATTGAACATGACCTTTGTTGCCTTTCGCTTCAACGGTTTCAAATTTATAAAGACCTTTACGAATACCCTCTTCTGCGCCTTTTGGCATTGCTGGTTGTTCGTAAGTTTCGTTTAATGTGGTGATGTAGTAGAACACATCTTCTTGTTTTTCACCGTACATACGGTTGATACCGTCTTGTAGGATAACTGCCACTTCATAAACGTAAGCTGGGTCATAAGACACACAGTTAGGAATAACAAGAGATTGAATATGGCTGTGACCATCTTCGTGTTGTAAACCTTCACCATTTAATGTTGTACGGCCAGAAGTACCACCAATCATGAAACCACGTGCTAATTGGTCACCTGCTGCCCACATTAAGTCACCCACACGTTGGAAACCAAACATTGAGTAGTAGATGAAGAATGGAATCATCGGAAGGTTATTTACAGAGTATGAGTTCGCTGCCGCTAACCAAGATGATGCAGCACCTAATTCATTGATACCTTCTTGTAATACTTGACCATCTTTCGCTTCACGGTAGTAAGCCACTAAGTCACGGTCAGAAGGCACATAGTTTTGACCATGTGGGTTGTAAATACCGATTTGACGGAATAAACCTTCCATACCAAAAGTACGTGCTTCGTCAGCAACAATTGGCACAATTTGTTTACCAATATTTTTATCTTTCAATAAAGTATTTAAGAAACGTACAAATGCCATTGTGGTTGAAATTGGACGTGCTTGTTCTTCCAATAATGGTGCAAATTCTTCCAATGATGGCACTTTAAATTCTGTGGTGAATTTTGGTAAACGTTTTGGTAAGTAACCGTTTAACGCTTTACGTCTGCCGTGAAGATAATTGTACTCTTCCGAACCTTCTGGGAAGGTGATATACGGATAGTTAGGGATATCTTCATCTTTAATATCTAGGTGGAAATGATCACGGAAGTATTTAAGACTTTCGATCGACATTTTTTTAGATTGGTGAGCCGTATTTTTACTTTCTGCTTCAGGAATTTTATAACCTTTAACCATGTGTGCAAGGATTACTACAGGTTTACCTGCTGTTTGTGCTTTATGGAATGCCGCATAAAGTTTTTCTGAGTCATGACCACCGCGTCTTAATGCCCAGATTTCATCATCTGTCATATCCGCTACTAATGCTGCAGTTTCTGGATAACGACCAAAGAAGTGTTCACGAACATAAGCACCATCTTTAGATTTGAAGGTTAAATAGTCGCCATCAAGCACTTCCATCATCAATTGAGTTAACTTACCTGAGGTGTCTTTGGCAAATAATTTGTCCCAGTTAGAGCCCCACATGACTTTGATCACTTCCCAACCAGCACCAGCAAATAAACCTTCTAATTCTTGAACGATTTTACCGTTACCCGTTACAGGACCATCTAAACGTTGCAAGTTACAGCTTACTACGAAGATTAAGTTATCTAAGCCTTCACGTGCTGCGAAGGTTAAATCACCTTTCGCTTCGATTTCATCCATCTCACCATCACCAAGGAAAGCATACACTTTTTGATCTTTGGTGTCTTTTAAGCCACGGTTATCTAAGTATTTTAAGAAACGAGCAGTACGGATTGCATTTACAGGACCTAAACCCATCGATACTGTAGAGAATTGCCAGAATTCGGGCATTAATTTCGGGTGAGGATAAGAAGAAAGACCTTTACCTGGTTCACATTCCTGACGGAAGTTATTCATTTGTTCTTCAGTAATACGGCCTTCAACAAATGCACGCGCATACATACCTGGCGCTGCATGGCCTTGGAAGAAGACTAAGTCACCGCCGTTTTTATCTGTAGCAGCTTTGAAGAAGTGGTTAAAACAGACTTCATACATGCTTGCTGCAGATTGATAAGTTGAAATGTGACCTCCTAATTCAAGATCTTTTTTCTGACCACGTAATACCGCCATGATCGCATTCCAACGTACAGCACTACGAATACGACGCTCAATAGCTTTATCACCTGGGTATGCTGGCTGTTCAGAAACAGGGATGGTATTAACATAAGGGGTTGTTACGCCACCTTTTGCAATGTTCACACCACCATTACGTGCCTGATCAATCACTTGATTGATGATGTAATGCGCACGCTCTGCGCCTTCAGCACGAATTAATGAATCAACAGCTGACAACCAATCTTGTGTTTCAATTGGGTCAATATCGTTTACTAAGGTATTTGACATAGTCTTTCCTTATTTTACTGAGTGAAAATAAAGTTTGGTCATCACCAAACACGAAAATCTAGCTTGTTAATCAATGTTACAAACATTTAACAAATCTTGTAAATTTTAGAAGATTTTTTGTAAGAAAGATAGTAGATTTTGACCGTTCTCAAGGATTTCTTCGTGTTATTGCAATAGTCTTCATTAAAAGTGCGGTCATTTTTAAAGGATTTTTGGGTTTAAATTAAAGCATACTTTATATATTGCATTCCTTACCCGCTTTGATCTAAAGTGTTCGCATGCTTTTGAGCTTTTTAGAGGACAAAATATGAACACGACAACTCGCCCAATCTTTTCTCATAAACGAATAGCGCTCGTTGCACATGATAGCTGCAAACAAAATCTGCTCAATTGGGTAAAGAAACACAAAGAAGCACTCGCTCCCCATCAACTTTATGCGACTGGTACAACTGGACATCTATTAGAAAGAGAAACGGGACTCAAAATAGCCTCGCTATTAAGTGGCCCGATGGGCGGCGATCAACAACTTGGCGGACTGATTGCTGAGAAAAAAATTGATATGATGATTTTCTTTTGGGATCCGATGAACGCCGCGCCACATGATCCCGATGTAAAAGCCTTAATGCGTATCGCCACAGTGTGGAATATTCCTGTAGCAATTAATCAAAGCTCCGCTGATTTTCTTTTAACATCAAGCTTATTTGATCAAGAAATCAATATTGATATCCCCGATTATGAAGGATATTTAAAAGCACGTTTAAATTAACCAAATAAAAAGGAGATAAATCACTTTATCTCCTTTCTGTTTATTTACTCGTCAATTACTTACCTTGCATTGCCGCGCTCATGATCAACATAAATAGTACGCCTTGCACCTGCTCTTCTGGAATCACTTGACCATTAAGTTTTAATTCGCCTTTTTCAAGTACTAAGGCAAGCGTCACATTTTTATCGTTATTCACCACAATATTTTGTGCTGCTGCTTGTTTGGCTTGCTCTTCAATTTTCTCTTTAATCAACGCTTTATCTTCTTCTGGAGCAAATTGTGTCATGATTTTTTCTGCTGTCGCTTTATCTACATGAATATGCACCGCAAAATCCGTAAATTGTTTATATAAACTTCCTTTCATTAAATCAAATTTTGGATCTTTCGCTAATGCCACATTGAGATCTAATGACACTTTACCTTGATTATCTGAAATTGATACTGGGTTGAGTTTAAGTTGAGGCTGATTATTAAAAATAGCCATACCATGCTCTTCAACCCATGAACTTAAAATTTCAGATACCACTTCATCATTCACATTTTTATCATCTCTAACAGACTTAAATACCGTGAAAAGAGCTTCAATCAACGCATTTGCTGCATTTGCTTCAATATGATTTAACTCGCTATTGTTAGTTAACTTCCCTAACTCTTTTCCATCTAGAACAAATGAATCTACTGCACTCTCACTTTTTAAGTTTACAAAATCACCATTAAGTGAAATATCAGATGTGGCATTTAAGCCTTTTTCAATAAGAGAAGTCGTTTTTCCAGCATAGTCCGTGCTCGTCATTTCGAAGCTTTCAGTTGAATAAGAACCTTTCCCCGTATAAATGTAAGCCCATTTTGTAGGATTGAATGAGGCATCCAATTTCATGCCCTTCATCTTCGTTTTTACCGACTTAACTGCAGTAGCGTCCTGGCTATCCCCATCTGCACTACTAGGGCCTAAATCAGCAGTCACTTCGTCTAAGGTCATGTCATATTTCCCCGCTCGATCTTTATCTACATCAAAACCAATGTTGATATTTGACCATGAGATCTTATTTTGCGGTGAGTGAGGATCTGTCATTTCCCCAGCTGCTAATTCAACTTTACCTTTTGTTGCTAAACTATAGCTAGTCGAAGCTTGATATTGAACAGGTTTATCTGATTTAAGAAAATCAAATAGCGGCTGAGTTGTTTCATTTTTACCAATCACACCTTGTGCTGAAAACATTGTTGGTACGAAGTTAAATTTTTCCAACTGATTAAGTGGAAATGGTCCATGATAAAGCTTAGTTGAAAGTGGGATAGTAAATACTTGCCCTTCTTTCGGTAAAGAAATAACTACCTCATCTTCTACCTGAGAAGTAAAGAAACTGCGATCAAATTGCTTGTTTTTATAAACAAGATTCACTGAATCTGACAAACCTAAACTTTGTAATTTTTGGTTCGCTAATTCAATTTGGCGTAAATATTCAGTTTGTGCTTTTTCTCCAGTAAACCATGCACCACCGACGCCTACAACGCCAAGGGCAACAATGACACCTAATGCTACAGTTGATTTTTTCATTTTGATTCCTTTGCTAACTAATAGATGATTAAAATTGCTGGCAATTTACCACAAATCACAATTTTTTTCTTATTTTTAAAAAATAATTTTATATCCCCCCTTGAACTTCTCATCTCTGGACTTATTTTGTAAAACAAGAACGGAAATGACCGCACTTTAACAGGAAGAAAAAAATTTTAAATCTTACCTCTTGAAATGCGAAAAAGTATCCACATCTTATTCATCGTAATGATTTACAACGAATTTAAAATTTTACTTAGGAGTAACAAAATGGGAAAAATTATTGGTATTGACTTAGGTACAACAAACTCTTGTGTGGCAGTAATGGATGGCGATAAACCACGCGTAATTGAAAACGCAGAAGGCGATCGTACTACCCCGTCAATTATCGCTTATACAAATGATAACGAAATTTTAGTCGGTCAACCAGCAAAACGCCAAGCGGTGACTAACCCGAAAAATACATTATTCGCAATCAAACGTTTAATTGGTCGTCGTTTTGATGATGCTGAAGTAAAACGTGATATCGACATTATGCCATTTGAAATCACCAAAGCAGACAATGGTGATGCATGGGTAAATGTAAAAGGTGACAAACTTGCACCACCACAAATTTCTGCAGAAGTATTGAAAAAAATGAAGAAAACTGCAGAAGACTTCTTAGGTGAGCCAGTAACTGAAGCAGTAATCACTGTTCCAGCATACTTTAACGATGCTCAACGTCAAGCAACAAAAGATGCGGGTCGTATCGCAGGCTTAGAAGTTAAACGTATTATCAACGAACCTACAGCTGCAGCATTAGCTTATGGTTTAGATAAAGGTCAAGGCAACAAAACTATCGCTGTTTATGACTTAGGTGGTGGTACATTCGACTTATCTATCATCGAAATTGATGAAGTAGGTGGCGAAAAAACCTTCGAAGTATTAGCAACCAATGGTGATACTCACTTAGGTGGTGAAGACTTCGATAACCGTGTTATCAACTACTTAGTGGATGAGTTCAAAAAAGAACAAGGCGTTGACTTACGTAACGACCCACTTGCAATGCAACGTTTAAAAGAAGCAGGTGAAAAAGCGAAAATTGAACTTTCTTCTGCACAACAAACTGATGTTAACTTACCTTACATCACTGCAGATGCAACAGGTCCTAAACACTTAAACATTAAATTAACTCGCGCTAAATTAGAATCTTTAGTAGAAGATTTAGTGGCGAAATCACTTGAACCTGTAAAAGTTGCATTAAACGATGCTGGCTTAAGTGCATCACAAATTGATGATGTTATCTTAGTGGGCGGTCAAACCCGTATGCCATTAGTACAACAAAAAGTAGAAGAATTCTTCGGTAAAGCACCTCGTAAAGATGTGAACCCTGATGAAGCCGTTGCTATCGGTGCAGCAGTTCAAGGTGGTGTATTAGCGGGTGATGTAACTGATGTATTATTGTTAGACGTAACACCTTTATCTTTAGGTATCGAAACCATGGGTGGCGTGATGACTACCTTAATTGAGAAAAACACGACGATTCCAACTAAAAAATCGCAAGTATTCTCAACAGCAGAAGATAACCAAAGTGCAGTAACCATTCACGTGTTACAAGGTGAACGTAAACAAGCATCAGCGAATAAATCTTTAGGTCAATTCAACCTTGAAGGCATCAACCCTGCTCCACGCGGTATGCCACAAATTGAAGTAACCTTTGATATCGACGCTGACGGTATTATCCATGTTTCTGCGAAAGATAAAGGTACGGGTAAAGAACAACAAATCACCATCAAAGCCTCTTCAGGTTTAAGTGATGAAGAAATTCAAAAAATGGTTCGTGATGCAGAAGCAAACGCTGAAGCAGACCGTAAATTTGAAGAATTAGTACAAGCTCGTAACCAAGCAGATCACCTTGTACACAGCACACGTAAACAATTAGAAGAAGCAGGTGACAAAGTTCCAGCTGAAGATCGTGCCGCAATTGAAAGCGCATTAAGCGATTTAGAAACTGCAGCGAAAGGTGAAGATAAAGCAGCAATCGAAGCTAAACTTCAAGCGCTTGCAGAAGTGGCTCAAAAACTTGCTCAAGCGGCTCAACCACAAGGTGATGCACAACAAGCTCAAAGCAACAGCAAACCAAATGATGATGTTGTTGATGCAGAGTTTGAAGAAGTGAAAGACAATAAATAATTTCACTTGAACCAAAATTAAAGGGCGTAGCAATACGCCCTTTTGGCATATTCATTAAATGCCGTTTTTCCTGACTTTATTTAAAAAAGTGAAATCAGGAAAAATAAACCAGGAGGATAAATGGTGTTAAAACTCTACCCAATCGTACAACAACGCTTAAATAACAACATAGCAGATGAGATAATTCCGTCCCTTTGGCAAAACAATCTAGATAAACTACCACAAGGTCACTATTGTTATAGCATTTATTTTAATTATGCTACGAATTACCAAGCAGACTATGATTTTGCGATTGCAAGTGAAGTAGTATCAGAAACAGATATCCCAGTGATTGAAATTGAAGATTTGAGTTGCTACGAAGTTTTTCGTTGCAAAGTAGATGAAATTTATCAAACATGGCAACTAATCTGGAAAAAAGAACAACAAGGTTTACTTAAGCGGGCTTATTCGGTGGATTTTGAAAAACACCACCCTGATGGTTTGGTAGAAATTTATATTGCTGTTGAACCTCATTGCTAAGCTCAAAGTGCATAAAATTTTATAAAAAACGACCGCACTTTACCCCCAAACAAACACAACTAAAGGGAAAAATAATGAAATTCGAAACAAAATGTCTCCATGCCGGTTATAGTCCTAAAAATGGAGAACCACGTGTTCAACCTATTGTACAAAGCACCACTTATACCTACGATTCGGCAGAAGAAATCGGTAAATTATTTGATTTACAAGCGACTGGCTATTTTTATACGCGCCTAGCAAACCCAACGACAAATGCTGTGGAAGAAAAAATTACGGCACTTGAAGGTGGCGTTGCAACAATGTGTACTGCTTCTGGTCAATCTGCAGTTTTCTATGCAATGCTGAATA
The DNA here is from genome assembly GCF_014931415.1 of Haemophilus parainfluenzae. Taxonomy (NCBI): domain Bacteria; kingdom Pseudomonadati; phylum Pseudomonadota; class Gammaproteobacteria; order Pasteurellales; family Pasteurellaceae; genus Parahaemophilus; species Parahaemophilus parainfluenzae. The sequence goes on from NZ_CP063121.1 coordinate 1,885,121, forward strand.
TTTTAGAAGCGGGCGATCATTTCATTTCCTCTTCTTATGTGTATGGCGGCACTTACAATTTATTTGCCCATACATTCAAAAAAATGGGCATTGACGTGAGTTTTGTGGATCAAGACTTACCGCTTGAAGAACTCAAAAAAGCGATTCGTCCAAATACAAAAGCTGTCTTTGCTGAAACCATTGCAAACCCCGCTTTACGTGTATTGGATATTGAAAAATTTGCTGCCCTAGCGAAAGCTGCAGAGGCGCCATTATTAGTTGATAACACCTTTGCAACGCCCTATTTTTGTCGCCCAATCGAATTTGGCGCAAACATAGTCATTCACAGCACATCTAAATATTTAGATGGCCATGCTATTGCCTTAGGTGGATCCATTACTGATGGTGGTAACTTTAATTGGAATAACGGCAAATATCCGCAATTAAGCACGCCAGACCAAACTTATCACGGTTTAGTTTATACAGAAGCTTTTGGTCCTGCAGCTTATATTGTCAAAGCGCGTGTTCAATTAATGCGTGATTTAGGTGCAGCGCCAGCCCCACAAAATAGCTTCTTATTGAATGTCGGTATGGAAACCCTTGCACTTCGTATGCAACGTCATTATGAAAATGCACAAGCCGTAGCCGAGTTTTTAGAAAAACATCCGCAAGTCGCTAAAGTGAATTACCCTGGCTTATCGAGCTCACCAGACTATGCACTCAAACAAAAATACTTACCTAACGGTTTGTGTGGTGTCATTTCCTTTGAGATTAAAGGTGGCAAAGAAACCGCAGCAAAATGGTTAAACGCATTGCAAATGACCTCACGTGAAGTACACGTTGCGGATATTCGGACTTGTGCGTTACATCCAGCGACTTCAACACACCGCCAATTAAATGAAGCTGAGTTAGAAAAAGCAGGTATTTCTGCAGGACTTATTCGTCTCTCTTGCGGTATTGAAAATATCCAAGATATTTTAGCTGACTTAGAGCAAGCATTCGCTGCAGCGAAATAAGTATTATAAGGCAGGCAAATTGCCTGCCACTTTAAATAGAGAGATAAAAGCATTCAGCTTATCGCTTATTTTTATTTGTTTACTTATCTTAATAGTGAGCAAACAAAAACAAGTATAAATTAACGTATTTACCCTTGATATTTCTGCCTTCGGCATCATTTTTATTGTTAGGTATGTTGTTAATGCAGTACCACACAATAACAAAATAAAATTTTTTAAATTTATATTTTTAAACGGAAAACGAAAACATTATGGCAAAGAAAGATTATTACGACGTTCTTGGTGTTGAACGTGGCGCAGATGAAAAAGCAATTAAACGTGCTTACAAAAAACTCGCCATGCAATATCACCCTGATAGAACCAAAGGTGATAAAGCCAAAGAAGAAAAATTTAAAGAAATCCAAGAAGCCTATGAAATTTTAGGTGATAAAGAAAAACGCACTGCTTACGATCAATATGGTCACGCAGCCTTTGAACAAGGCGGCATGGGAGGCGGCGGCTTCGGTGGTGGATTCAGCGGCGCTGATTTTGGTGATATTTTTGGTGATATGTTCGGCGATATCTTTGGCGGTGGCGGACGCGGTCGCCAGCGTGTAGTACGCGGTGAAGATTTACGTTATGACATCCAAATTACGTTAGAAGAAGCCGTAAAAGGTACAACCAAAGATATCCAGATTAATACCCTTGCTCACTGTGATAGCTGCGATGGTACAGGCGCAGAAAAAGGATCAAAAGTTGAGACATGCCCAAGCTGTCATGGCTCAGGTCGTATTCGTCGCCAACAAGGTTTCTTCGTAACTGAAGCGGTTTGTCCTACTTGTCATGGTTCTGGTAAGAAAATTGAAAAACCATGTAAAAGCTGCCATGGCGAAGGTCGTGTTCACAAGAAGAAAAACCTTTCCGTTAAAATCCCTGCAGGTGTGGATACCGGCAACCAATTACGTTTAAGCGGTGAAGGTGCAGCGGGCGAAAATGGTGCTCCAGCAGGTGATTTATATGTGGTTATTCACGTTAAAGAACATCATATCTTTGAACGTGATGGCAATAACCTCTACTGCGAAGTGCCAATCAGTTTCTCAATGGCTGCGTTAGGTGGTGAAATTGAAGTTCCAACCTTAGACGGTAAAGTGAAACTCAAAATCCCTGCTGAAACCCAAACAGGCAAACTCTTCCGTATGCGTGGTAAAGGGGTGAGCTCTACTCGTAGCGGCTACGCAGGCGATCTCATTTGTCGCGTAGTGATTGAAACACCGGTGAACTTAAATAAAGAACAAAAAGAATTATTAGAAAAACTGGAAGAAAGTTTGAAAGGACAAAAATCGCATAGTCCGAAATCTTCAAGCTTTTTAGACGGTGTGAAGAAATTCTTTGATAACTTAGGTAAGTAAGCCTAAACAAAAAGTGCGGTCAATTTTAAAACTGTTTTGAAATTGACCGCACTTTTACTTTATACGACTGAAATCGCTTTTATTTGCACATAAACATCCATGCCTTGAGCGAAATGCAATTCATTAAACGCCCATTTACTGATACTTGCCCAAACTTTATGCCCTTCCACCAACACCGCAATATCAATGCGATTCTCTTGCGGAACGATTTGTACAATTTGCCCACGTAAGATATTACGAATACTCGTTTGCTCAGGCTTGCTGAGAGTGAGTGATACATCGGAACTATAAATACAGACGCGCACTTTTTCATTCGCTTGATGATGCACTTCGTTTATCCAAAGCTGTTGTTCGCCCAAAGAAAGTGCGGTCATTTTATAGGTTGGATTATGTAAATAGACAGGCAACGCCAACACACTACTCTGCTCTGATTCGCCTTTCCAAGGGGCAAATAACGGACTGTTCCAGACATTTTCTAAGGTGTCATAGGCTTTCACTTTACCATTTTCCATCAGCACCACGCGATCGGCCAAACGTAATAATTCGTCCAAACTGTGCGTCACATATAAAATCGGCACATTAATTTCTTTGGATAGACTTTCCAGATATTGCATAAGCTCACGTTTGCGAGGCACATCTAAAGCAGAAAGCGGTTCATCCATTAATAAAATATCCGGATCCGTTAATAAGGCTCGCCCAATCGCCACACGTTGTTTTTCGCCTCCCGATAAAGTAAGCGGATAGCGTTTGAGCAACGGTTCAATACCAAGTAGCTGAACGATATAGTCAAAATCTTCATGGCTGACATTCTTCATGCCATAACGTAAATTGCCTTTGACATTGTAATGCGGGAATAAACGCGCATCTTGGAATACATAACCGATTTTGCGCTGATGCACGGGGAGATTCTCACCGTTCTCCACATCCACCAAAGTACGGTCATTTAAACGAATAAATCCTTGATCGGGATGAGTTAAACCACTCACCAAATTAATCAATGAGGTTTTCCCCGAACCTGACAAACCAAAAATCGCCGTCACACCTTGAGTTGGCAGTTGCAGATCCGCACGTAAGGTCAGGCGACCTAATTGTTGTTGTACATTAATGTGTAGCATCGCCTTGCCCCAATTTTTTCTGCATCCGTTTACTTAAGGTTTCGGAAAGCAATAAAGAAATTAATGAAAGGATCACCGCAAACAAGCAAAGTCGTGCAGTTTGTGCTTCTGCGCCTGGTGTTTGGATAAATGAATACATCGCTAAAGGAATGGTTTGAGTTTCTCCTGCGATATTGGAAACGAAAGTAATAGTTGCACCAAACTCACCTAAAGAACGAGCAAAACCTAATACTAAACCCGCCAATACGCCAGGTAAAGAAAGAGGCAACGTGATTGTAAAAAAGACTCGCCAAGGCGAAGCACCAAGCGTTTGTGCGGCTTGCTCTAATTTAAAATCAATGCTTTCTAAGGAAAGACGTATCGCCCGCACAACCAATGGAAATGCCACCACGGCTGAAGCTAATACCGCCCCCTTCCAACTAAAGCCGAAGGATAAGCCAAACCATTGATATAAATACTTGCCAATAAAGCCATTACGTCCCATGGCGACTAATAATAAATAACCGATAACCACCGGCGGTAACACCAAAGGCAGATGAATAATTCCTGTAACCAGCGACTTACCGTAAAATTCCTTACGAGCCAGCAACCAAGCGATAAAAATTGCGAAGGGCAAACTCCAAAGCATAGAACTCAATGCGACACTCATGCTTAAGTGAATCGCATCCCATTCCATCGGGCTTAATTGAAACCAAGAGAGCAAAATATTTCCTTGTGTATATATCGATATGACGAAATTTCTTTAGAGATAACAAAAAGGACAGTTTCCTGTCCTTTCTTTATAAAGTCTGGCTCATTATTTCACAGAGAAACCATATTCAACAAATATTTTTTTCGCAGCACTCGATTCTAAGTAATTGAGAAAATCACGGGTATCCGCGTTGTCATGATCTTTTAAAATCGCAACCGGATATTCAACCGCTTTATAACTGTCTTTCGGGAATACACCTACTGCTTTCACGTCTTTACTCACTTTTGCATCAGTGCTATACACTATACCGTAAGGCGCTTCAGCGCGTTCAACTAAGGCTAACGCGCCACGTACGTCTTTCGCACGCGCTAATTTATCTTTAACTTGATCCCATAAATTCAATTTGGTTAATGACTCTTCAGCATACTGTCCTGCAGGAACATGCGCTGGATCACCCACAGATAAATAGCTGTCTTTTAAGCCTTTAATCCATTCACCTTTGGCAATATCCACTGAATTAGCTGCACTTTTGGCTGGTGCAATTAACACTAATTCATTACCCGCTAATACTTTTTCAGTTTCTTTTACAGTGAGATTTTTATCTGATAAATATTTCATCCATTTGTTGCTAGCTGAAATAAATAAGTCTGCAGGTGCACCTTCTTCAACTTGTTTTGCAAGAGTAGAAGAAGAAGCAAAAGAGAAAACGACGGTATTATTTGGCTTTTCAGTTTGGTATTGATCCGCAATTTGTTGTAACGCATCAGTCATTGAAGCTGCTGCAAACACTGTCACTTTTGCTGATGCCGCAAAAGATACTCCCATGCCTGCAATTAAAAGTGCAGTTGCAAATTTAGTTAATTTCATTATTTATCTCCTATATAAATGAAACTATATATAAAAAAATATACTACGAGTAAATTATAACTTGAATTTTTAAATAAGCATACAGAAAAACTTAAAGATCAAGTAAAATAAACAGAATTGTGTATTAGGAGGAGATGATGAAACAAACTGAAATTTTACTGACGATCAAACTTCATCAAGAATTATTTATTGATCCAAAACGTGTTCGCCTCTTAAAAGAAATTAAAGAATGTGGCTCAATCAACCAAGCGGCCAAAAATGCCAAAGTGAGCTATAAAAGTGCTTGGGATCACCTTGAAGCGATGAATAAAATCAGCCCAAAACCGCTTTTAGAACGTAATATCGGTGGGAAAAATGGGGGCGGTACATCATTAACGACTTACGCAGAACGTTTGCTACAGCTTTACGATTTGCTCGAACAAACACAAGAGCACGCGTTCCATATTCTGCAAGATGAGACGATCCCACTAAACAGCCTCCTTTCAGCAACGGCAAAATTCTCCTTACAAAGTAGCGCGCGCAATCAATTTTTCGGGAAAGTGGCAAGCCAACATATTGTGGACTCCCGCTGCATTGTTGCAGTAAACATTCAGGATTTAGCTCATCCATTACATGTTTCAATCACAATGCGCAGTGCTGAGCGCCTCAGACTCATTACTGAAAAAGAAGTGATGGTCATGTTTAAAGCCCCTTGGGTGAAAATTAGTACCACCCCATTAGAAGAAAAAAATAACCTCTTCCAAGCAACAATTCTTTCAATGCAGAATGAAGAAGCCATTTTGCAAATAAAGGACAGCTCAATTGAATTTTGTGCGAGTATTCATAGCAAAGATGGTTGGGAAGTGGGACAAGAAGTGTGGTTACACGTGGATCCAGAACAGATTATTTTGGCAACATTGAAATAACCCTAGAAACAAAAAGTGCGGTTAAAATTAACCGCACTTTTTTATTTTAATTTATAACGCTATCTCATCAATCGAGCGCCCAAAACTCGGCAAAAAGACCTGTAAAAAATAATCCATTTCTTGACTGTGCCATTGTTCCATTAGATTTTCTAAACGTTTTTTCGCTGTTTTAAATTCATGGTTACCATGCTCTAATTCAAATTGAGCCTTGATATAAGCACAAATCAAATCTGCTTGTTTTACTAAATGCTTTTCTTCTGGGCTAAATTGCTCACTATCTAAGTATGGCGCAAAACTATCTTGCAACTCAGTCGGAAGCAAGCTAATTAAATGTAATTCGGCTGCCGCTTCAATGTCTTTATAAGCATGAGTTATTTCAGAATTGAAATACTTAATTGGGGTTGGCAAATCACCAGTAAAAATTTCAGAAGTATCATGATACATTGCCATCACCGCAATACGCTCAGGATTCACTTCCCCACCAAAAAATTGATTTTTAATAATGGCTAAGGCTTGTGCTACAAAGGCAACTTGCAGACTATGCTCTGCTAAGTTTTCCTTTTCAATATTGCGCATCAATGACCAACGCTGAATTAAGCGAAGACGATCTAAACAAGCGAAAAAGTGACTGGTTTTAACTTCCACAATATATCCTTAATTAGACGGCAACTCTTCAATAATCACAGGGAGATCAATCACTTTACCTAAGCGAGAAATTGTGATGATGACTTCCGTATTTGGTTTAGTATCACTAATAATTTGCATCATTTCACGAATAGATAAGTTATCTTGTTTATTTAAACGTAAAATCACATCACCGACTTGGATGCCTGCTTTCGCTGCCGGGCTATTCGCTGTCACGCCTGTAATCACAATACCACCGTTTGAATTAGCAGTGATTTCACTTTGTACGCCAAAGTAACCTCGAATTACACGTCCATCTCGGATAATTTTATACAACACATCATTAGCAATGCTAATTGGAATCGCAAAATTCAGACCTTCCGCAATTTCATTGGCTGTTTTACCAATACTTAACGTGCTGATCCCCACTAATTCGCCAGCAGAGTTAATCAACGCTCCACCAGAGTTGCCACGGTTAATTGATGCATCAGTTTGAATAAAGTTTTGACGACCTAAAGAATCCCCTACGGCACTACGTCCTACCGCACTGATAATCCCTTGGGAAACACTTTGTCCAAGGTTATATGGGTTACCAATAGCCAGAGCAATATCACCAACACGCACTTGACGTTCTTTATTTTGTGGAATCGTAGAAAGATTGGTTGCTTTAATTTTTAATACCGCAAGATCCGTCAAATTATCCGAACCGATTAAATTCGCTTCATAAATATTGCCGTTTTGCAGTGCCACCACAATTTGATCGGCATTTTGAATAACGTGTTTATTAGTGAGAATATAACCGTCTTTTGTCATAATCACGCCAGAACCTAAGTTATTTACCTGTAATTGATCACTGTCATTAATGCTAGCAGAAGAAAAAGAGCGGTTGTACACGTTCACCACGGCTGGAGAAGCAATTCTCACGGCACTATTAAACGAAACGATATCATCAGCAGAAAAAAGGCTGCTGTTATTAAGCTTAGGAACGGCAAATAAAATAACACCTGCCGCAGCAAGCCCCCAAAGGGCGGAGTGGAAAAGTTTTTTAAACATTTTTTATTCTTTTATTAATAAATTAGGTAAATAACTGAGCTTTAAATCATCCCCAATTCTTTCACATTCTTGCAGTTGCCACAATGGGGCATCCGCAAGTTTTTCCAAATGCGGGAGTTGGCATAATCCTCGAGCGTTATCTCCCAAGAGTTTTGGGGCGACATAAATGATTAATTCATCTACAGCATGTTGTTCAATCAAGCTACCCGCTAAATTGGCGCCGGCTTCAACCCAAACGGAATTCACTTGTCTCTTGCCTAATTCTGCCATCAATAGATCAAAATCATAGTTTTCTGGCAGTAAAATTTGCTCACAGAAATCAGGGAATACAGACATATCTCGTGGAATTGAACCCACAAGCCAAACTGGCGAATGGGTATGGAATAATTGATGGCTTGGTTGAACTCGATTTTTAGAATCTAAGATTATACGAATAGGCTGACGCACGGTTTCTTCGGCATATTCCGCTTTTAGATCATCGGGAAATTGATTCCAACGCACGTTCAAGCTTGGATCATCGGCTAACACAGTAGCACTTGTAGATAAAAGTGCGGTTGCTTTGGCTCGCATTTTTTGTACATCCGCACGGGCTACGTCACCAGTGATCCATTTACTTTCACCGCTTGCCATAGCTGTTCGACCATCTAAACTCATGGCTAATTTCAGCTGTACATAAGGCTTGCCAGTTCGCATACGTTTGAGAAAACCTTTATTTAAGGCTTCTGCTTGTTCGTTCAATAAATTGACCGCACTTGGTATGCCTGCATCGGCTAACATTTTTAAGCCCTTACCCGCCACTTGAGGATTAGGATCGGCCATAGCTGCAACAACTCGACTGACTCCTGCTTCAATTAAACCTAATGCACAGGGCGGTGTGCGACCATAATGAGAACAAGGCTCAAGCGTCACATAAGCGGTTGCGCCTTTCGCTTTCTCACCGGCATCGGCCAACGCCATTCGCTCTGCATGAGGCTGACCGGCTTTAAAATGAAATCCTTTCCCGACAATTTCACCGTTTTTAACTAACACACATCCTACGGATGGATTCGGCGCGGTGGTGTACTGACCTTTTGCCGCAAGCTCAAGAGCCAGTTGCATAAATTTCACGTCATCAGGGGAAAAGGTGTCATTCATACTAATCCTTTAAGCTTTCAATTTCTTTGGTGAATTCATTGATATTATCAAAGCTCAAATAAACGGACGCAAAACGGATATACGCCACTTTATCTAATTCTTTCAGCTCATTCATGGCTAATTTACCCACGAGATGACTTGGCACTTCGCGCTCACCTGTCGCACGTAATTGGATAATAATATGGCTGATGGCTTTTTCCACATCATCGGAACTTACAGGGCGTTTTTCTAACGCATGTTGAATGCCGCTACGCAATTTATCTTCATTAAACGGCTCGCGTGACCCATCATTTTTAATAATTTTTGGCACCACTAATTCGGCTGTTTCAAAGGTGGTAAAGCGTTCATGACAATTCCCGCATTCCCGACGACGACGCACTTGATACCCATCAGAAACCAAACGGCTGTCAATTACCTTAGTTTCTTCAGTTGAACAAAACGGACAACGCATTTTAGCTCCTTTTCAAAATGATTCTTAAGTCAGTATCTTATCAAAAATCCAGGATCTTTTCGATCTGAAGATCCGCTTTAAGACAACATTTCTCCAAACCAAGATGTGGTTTGTTTCACCAATTGTAAAAGACCATCCTGCGATTTAAATTGTTCTGTTTGCCCCCACACCCTCGCCCAATAAGGATCGGCTTTTCTATAACCATAGTTATCATCTTTCGCTAGGGATTCGATATTCGTTAAAACATTGTCAAAATTGACCGCACTTTCATCTTTTTCAATAAACTTCGCTATATTTTCCGTTGGAATGAGCTGAATTTGTTGCTGGCTTTGTAAATAGGCCTCTACATACATTTTCAGTTTCTCAAGTGCGGTTGATTTTTCTATTGTTTTTAATGTTAAATCCTTATCTTTAGCGATAATTCGTGGTGGCAGTGCATTCTCTTTTGTCGCCAGTTGAATGAGATAATAAAGCCATGGGCGAATACGATAACGATCCTTATATTTTGCAAATCGCCATTCGATTATCTGATTTTCATCACCAAATAATGGCTCCATATAACCAAATAAGCGAATATTGCCTTGTGCCGTTTCCACCACAAAATCGACACTCTCACTGTGTGGTGAAGAATAGTCCTTAATTTTCTCTTTAAAAGCCAATACATCAGCACGAATGGATTGCGCACAGACTTCTGCAAACTCGCCTCGTGGCATGATGCCTTTCACTCGCTGTTTCGCAAAATAATCGTTAAATTGCGCTTCCTCTAAATGCAATAACTCATTACTAATGCGATAATGATCCAAACCATTTAACGTGAAGTTTTCACTTTCTTCAATACGATCGTCCTCATCTCGAAAATACACGCCAAGCTGCTTTTCAAAAAAGAACTTCACTGGATTTTCAACAAAACTCACAAAACGATCGAGCTCAATTTCCGTTATTGGCGCTTGATTTTCACTCATCGGCACAACAAATTCATGACATTTTCTTTCTTGGAATTGAGCAATTGGTAGCCATTTTTTCGCAAAAGAGCGGTTAATTTTCCCTTCACTTTGGAAATTGCTTGGACTAAACGCCGTCATTGGATGTTGTTCAATCCTCAAGCCATCGTCTGAATAATGATTAATATAATCAATTAACTGGCTCACCAATACTGAAGGTTCTTTAGGTTGATTATCAATAATTGAAGAACCCACATAACTCACATAAAAATGGGATCTTGCGGCCAGTAATGCTTCGAGGAATAAGTAACGATCATCATCTCGACGAACACGATCGCCTTTTTGATGATGATATTGCATCAAGTCAAAACTATTTGGCGTATGACTGCGTGGGTAATCCGCCTCATTCATTCCGAGCAAACACACCACTTTAAAAGGAATGGAACGCATTGGTAAAAGTGTGCAGAAATTCACTTTTCCTGCTAAAAAACGAAGGCTGTTTGGTGTTTCTTCTAAACGTGCAGACATCACTTCCGCAATGACATCCGCTTGCAAGGTTTCTTCAAAATTGACGGACTGCAAATCATCGGCAAAGGCATTGATACAATCTTGAATATAAAATAAGGTATCTGCAGTTTCTTCATTTTGCACAAAGAAATCCGTCAAAAGCGCGGTCAATTTTTCACGCCATTTTTCAATATTGTATGCCTTTTGCAAATCTTGATGCCATTTATTTAAGGCAGTAAAAAATTGATTCACCGCACCAACTAACTGCCCTTTCAATCCATAGCTACTATCAAGCCCAAGGCTGTCTTGCCAAACTCCTTGCTCTTCACGCATCGCATAACCTAAAGTCATACGTTCAAGCCCCGCCTGCCACGCGTTAAAATTCAGTGTATTCTGCAATTTTTCTAAACCAAAGCGAATGCCCGACTCTTTCACCCATTCACGAATTTGTTCGAGATCGGCAAGCGCAACATTAAAACGTTCACGAATAGCGGGAATATCCAATAAAGCCAGTACCTCTTCTGCGCCAAACTGACTTTCTTTTAAATTTAACAGGGAAAGATAGCTCGACACGATCACATCACTTTCAGATAATTTACTGTCAGAAATTGAGAACGGAATAACGGGTGCGTCCGCACTATTCGCCCCAAAGACAGCCTGAATATAAGGCGTGTATTGATTAACATCGGCCACCATGACCACCACATCTTTTGGTGTAATCTGTTCTTCTTTTGGCTTATGCTGATTTTGATTGAATAAATCCAATAAATAATCATGCAGCACTTCAACTTCTCGCATCGCGCTATGGCAAGATTTCACGACCAAAGAGCGGTCATTTTCCGCGACATTTAATGCACCATGACTTAACGTCAAAATTTGATTTTGGAGCTGCCCTAACAATGTTTTTTCGGGAAGTTCTGCATAGTAATCACGGGAAATGGCTTGAATATTTTCTTCATCACGCACTAATTGATAGAGAAAATCTCGTCCCATTTTTCCCCAAGAGGCTAAAAGCGGATTCCCGCTGAACAATTCTTCTTGTTGATTGGTATAATCAAGATCGGTGGGTTCCCATGACACTTGCTCGGCTGAAATTAAAGGCTTCACATCGTTGCTTGCTTGCACGAAACGCTGTCTTTCTAATAAATAGGATTTACTCAGATCTCGCAAATCGCCCCAATATTCTTGGCATGGATTATTAAAGAATAAATGCACATCTGTTTTAGCTGAAATACCTTGGAAAATATTGAGATAAACCGTTGGCAATGCTGGAATACCAAAAATAAAAATACGTTCTGGTAAGTTGAGTGTCGCATTGGGATCATGACATAATGCTAAAAATTGTTGATTGAGTGCAGCACGATGCTTTGCTTTTCCACCGAAATCACGTTGGACATCATCCACCAAGGCTCGCCATAAAATTCCCTGCCAGTGAATATTGCCTTTAATTTGAGAAAGAAAGGTAGGATTTAATGCCGAAAGCCCCTGCTTTTGCTGATTAATTTGTGCCAAGATTTTTTCATCGCTATTTTCTTCCCATGCAGCAATCCATTCGGGGCGATAGACGAGATATTGGTCAAATAAATCGGCAACTTTTAGGCTTAATTGATAAAGTTTTTGCTGTTCTGATGCCGGTGAGGACGCTAAATATTTTTTTAATGGTTCAAATTCTTTTTGCTGTAAAAAAGTAGGGATTAATCGCATTAATCGCCATAACGTTGAATCTTTTTCAAAAGGGTTTTGCGTGGAAACATTCGGCAAATTATTGGCGTAAAGTTTCCAAATAAAACTGGAAGGCATAGGGAATTGGAAATTCGCTGCAACGCCGCGTTTTTTAGCAATTTCCATTTGCAACCATTGTGCCATACCCGGACTTTGCACCAACACAATGTCAGATTGAAACGGATCATGTTGCGGTAAATTTTCCAACAGCGAAACTAAAATATCCTTTTGAATTTCTGGTTGGTTTGAATAATAAGTAACGAACAAAGTAACGCCCTTTTGAAAGCAAAAACAATGCGTTATTTTACTCGGTTTTCAATAAAAATTCACCTTGAGGATAGCGTATATTCACTTGATGATGACTGCATTGAATTGCAAATTGAATACCATTTTGTTCTACGCTATTTTCACAAGACAAGCCTAAAAACTGACGTTGAGCCTGATTTTCAGCAATTTGAATCGCCTGAAATTCTTGAAAAATTCTGACCGCACTTTTCCGTTGCTCACTCGTCCATCGATTAAAGATCAAAAATAACCCACTGAAAATCGATAAGGCTAATAAAAGGGACATTAACGACATCCCTTTATTCACTTTAATCTTGTGCACTTAAATCACTCCAACTTTTATCCACCAAACGCCATTGGCTATATTCTTGTACGAGTTTTGTCACCACGGCTTTACCGTAAGCCACCGTCACGCCATCTTCTAACTTAAGCGAACCACCTGTAATCACCGCACCACTTATTCGCCCTTTACCTGTTAAAGTTAAATCTCCTTCTGCTAACAAAATGCCACTCACATTCCCTTTAATTTCTAATTGGCTTTGTGTTATCCAATATACTTGCGGTGTTTTTTGAACAGTTAAAGTAGTATCTACTTTCACAAAGTGCGGTTGAAAATCAGCTTGTTTTTCGCTGGAAATAAAATCCCGCAGCATATTTTCATTAATGCCTTTTGTGGGCGATTTCTTAAATAACTCTGCACGTTTACACCAAACAGAATAGGCCACTTTATCCTCTGCCCCATTAGACTCGAAAAAGACTTGTTTCACTTTCTCAGCACCATTTAAAGGCAAGTTTTGGCAAATGTGAGTTTGTTGCTGCAGACTGATTTTCTGTAACGCCAGGCCTTGTTCTACATAATATTTTCGCTGACTCATTTGAGATCGAAAAAACGCAAAGAGCTGTTCATCAAATAATAAGATCAGCGCCAATAAGCCTGAAAGTAAAATCAGTGCCGTCAGTGTCACAATCCCTTTTTTCATCATCATTCTTCTTGATTTAATAAAGGCACTACAAGCGAAGTTTCATATTGAATATGCTTATATGCGGCAAGATGCCCTGTGAGTTTAATTTCAATCCCTTTCCCTGCCTTTAACCAATCAAAACGTAATTGAGAAATCTCAAACTCTTTTTCATCCAATAAATCAGTCCATCCACCACCAGCGTTACAAGTAGATTGCGCTAAGGCTCGCTGACACTCTGCTGAGCGACAATCTGCATTTACTGCATTTTTGTAGGTTTGTTTGGTTTCGATCATTTTGCCGTTAAGTTTGTAACCAAATAGCTCTTTTTCGATATTTTTCGCCACATTTTTAACGCCATTTACGCAGGTATTTTTTGTGTATTTTTCACCAATACAACCATTGCTATTCAAATCATAAAAAAACAAAACACAACTATTTGACGGGGCATTATCAGCTTGAGCAATGGTTATTGCAGTGCCCTTTTCATCCAATTCAAATAAAACCAGATTATCCTCGATGAGTTTTTGGTTTGCGCCCCGAAAGCCTACGCGACGCAAATCTTTCCCGATGAGTTGAATTGTGCGTTGTAATTCTGCTTGTAGTTTGAGTTGTAACATTAAACGCTGATTTTGCTGTTGAGTTTGGGCATAAAATTGTGCAACCAATAACAATAATAAAGCGGATAAGCCAAGTGAAATCAATAAGCTCACCAATGTTTCACCTTTTAATGGTTTCATCTTGTACATGCACTCGCCGCTTGATCAGACTTTAATTTGATACTGCCAACATTGAAAAAAGAGAACAATGTACGATGCTCTTCCGCCTGTAACATAAAACAATTCGTTTCCATGGTATTTCTGGCCCCATTAAATTTCACCGCCACTTCTGACGGATATAATTTAGGGCCTATAAGCATCGTTTTTCCTTCAAAATAAGGATAGTAAAAATGTGCATAAAGGTTTTTAGGACAATTCTGGGGATGAAAACAATCACAAAAATGATCGTTTTTTACTTGAGCAGTAATACACCAACGTTGATTCGCCCTATCTTGATTGGCCAAAATAAACCAAATCGCTGATGAATTTTCTGCCCTCGCTTGGATATCACGTAAGAAAAAATAAAGCCGTTGTTGCTCTTTTTCGAGAAAATATTTGGGATCGTTTTTCTGCCATTTAGGCAATGCAAACGCCAACGTTAAGCTTAAAATAAATAATACAATCAAGGTTTCTAATAAGGTTATCCCTTTATACATAAAATGCCTTCTTTTTTGACCGCACTTTAAAATTCCTTCAGAAGAAAGCCAAATTTGCTACTTTATTTTTGCGATACCGATCGCAAATTTCCTTTAAAAAACGGGAAAAACTGTGAATTAAACATTTTCAACTGGCTATTTACTAAAACTCCCTTATAATAGGCGACCTATTTATCTGTTCTTTAAAATCTGGTGGAAATATGAATCCAATGTTAAATATCGCGATTCGTGCGGCACGAAGAGCGGGCAACGTGATTGCTAAAAACTATGAACGCCGTGATGACATCCAAACAAGTAAAAAAGGTATTAATGATTATGTGACCAGCGTCGATAAAGCCGCTGAAGCTGAGATCATTGAAATCATTCAAAAATCTTATCCTGATCATACAATTATCAGTGAAGAACGTGGTGCATTAGAAGGCAAAGACAGTGATATTCAATGGGTGATTGATCCACTAGATGGCACAACCAACTTTGTAAAAGGTTTGCCACATTTCTCTGTTTCTATTGCTATCCGTGTAAAAAACCGTACCGAAGTGGGTGTGGTTTACGATCCTATTCGTAATGAATTATTCACGGCTGTACGTGGTGAAGGCGCAAAATTAAATGAAGTGCGTTTACGTGTAGATAGTCAAAATGAACTTAACGGGGCGATTTTAGCCACCGGTTTCCCATTCAAACAACCAAGCTTGATGCCAACTCAATTTGCTATCATGAATAACTTAATTGATGAAGCAGCAGATTTCCGTCGTACGGGTTCTGCCGCATTAGACCTTTGCTATGTAGCATCCGGTCGCGTTGATGGTTATTTCGAAATGGGTTTAAAACCTTGGGATTGCGCAGCGGGTGATTTAATCGTGCGTGAAGCAGGCGGTTTAGTGTGTGATTTCAATGCGGGTCATGGCTATTTACGCTCAGGCAACATTGTAGCTGCACCAGCGCGTATTTTAAAAGAAATGCTAAATAAAATTCAGCCTTGCCTAACTGAACAAGTGAAGTAAGCCTCAATAAAAAGTGCGGTAGATTTCACCGCACTTTTTTTATGACTAATTTCTGTCGAGTGGTTTTCTATTTTCTTCCGTTTCTGGCTCTAGATCTAATTTTGCCATAAGAAGTTGATCGCCATCTTCTTCTGGGTTGCCTGTTACTAATAATTTATCCCCATAGAAAATGGAATTCGCACCAGCCATAAAGCACATGGCTTGCATTTCTTCACTCATACCTTGACGACCTGCAGAAAGACGAACATAACTTTTCGGCATGGTAATACGCGCCACCGCAATAGTACGAACAAACTCCGTCCAATCTAAATCAGCCGCTTCTGCCATTGGTGTGCCTTCCACTTTTACTAATTGGTTAATCGGCACTGACTCAGGCTGCGGATCAAGATTTGCCAAACTTGCAATGAGGCCTGCTCGCTCTTTACGGGTTTCATTCATACCCACAATACCACCACAGCAAACTTTTAAACCGGCATGACGTACTTTTCCTAATGTACTTAAACGATCATCAAAACGGCGTGTGCCAATGACATTGTGATAATTCTCCGGTGCCGTATCAAGATTATGGTTGTAATAATCCAATCCCGCATCTTTTAACTCTTCCGCCATACCATCTTGCAACAACCCAAAGGTACCGCAAGTTTCTAAGCCGATATCTTTTACCGCACGAATAATCGCCGTCACTTTTTCCATATCTTTAGGCTTAGGACCACGCCATGCTGCGCCCATACAAAAACGTCCTGCACCACGTGCTTTAGCAATTTTGGCTTTTTCGACAATTTCATCAATATCCAAGATCTGCTGATTTTGTACACCTGTTTGATAACGCGCTGATTGAGGACAATAGCCACAATCCTCTGGACAGCCACCCGTCTTAATCGACATCAACGTCGATAACTGTATCGCGCCAGGGTTGAAATGCTCTCGATGCACTTGAGCCGCACGATAGACTAATTCTAAAAAAGGTGTTTCAAATAGCGCTTCGACTTTACAAACAGACCAATACTCTACTGAGGGGTGAGGTGTAATGGATGAAAGCTGTACTACATTTGTTGTGGTCATTATATTTTCCTCGTTTAAGCTATGTCGCTTTTATTAAGTTGAGCATATTACTCTGCAATATGATGAAAAGAGATCAGATCACTTTGCCTTGATGAATTTCAATCACTCGATCAATATGCCGTTCAATTTCTTTAGGTTGATGCGTTACCAGTAACATGGTAAGTTTTTTTTCTTCACATAATTGATCCATTAAATCCTGCATTTCAATGCGTAGTTTAGGATCAAGCGCTGAAAAAGGCTCATCCAATAATAAAATAGGTTTATCTCGTAGCAAACAGCGTGCCAATGCCACTCGCTGTTTTTGTCCACCTGAAAGTGCGGTCGGTTTTCGTGTTAAAAAATCCTGTAAATTGACCGCACTTGCGGCTTGTTCTACAAGTGCTTTTTCTTCTGCATTTAAGGCTAAATTCGGTTTTAAACCTAAGGCGATATTCTCTTCTACGGAAAGATGAGTAAAGAGATTGTTTTCCTGAAATAGCATGGAAACGGGGCGTTCAAAAGGTGCCGTTTTGGTATGATTTTCATCATTAAGCCAAATCTCGCCACTATCAGCATATTCAAATCCGGCAATTAAATTCAGCAAGGTACTTTTTCCTGCGCCACTTTCACCAATGATGGCGATTTTTTCCTGGGCTTGAATCTGTAAATCAAATACCATCGGCATGGATTGATAATTGAAGACCACATTATTTAATTTAATCATTCTGTTCCTTCTGCCCTTCAATAAACATAAATAACCCTAAACATAAGCCCAACAAAATCAATGCCGTCACTGCCGCTTCTTGGCTTCGATATTGCCCGATTTGTTGATAAAGCAAATGAGGCAAAGAAGTAAAATCAGGGCTACCAAACAAGGCTATCGCCGTAAAATCGCCGAGTGATAAGGTCGTCGCAAGCGCCAAGGCATATTTCAATGGGGCTTTTAGCAGTGGATATTCAATTAAACGAAAACGTTGCCAACCTGTAATATTCAGCGATAAACAGAG
Organism: Haemophilus parainfluenzae; assembly: GCF_014931415.1. Taxonomy (NCBI): domain Bacteria; kingdom Pseudomonadati; phylum Pseudomonadota; class Gammaproteobacteria; order Pasteurellales; family Pasteurellaceae; genus Parahaemophilus; species Parahaemophilus parainfluenzae. Next base: position 1,903,062 of record NZ_CP063121.1, read on the forward strand.
TTTTTCATAATATTGCATCGATTGATTCATTGGTGTATTGAGAATTTTGATAACAAATGGCAAGGCAGCCAAGGCGTTACAAACCGATACCACTACAAACAAATGCCCTGCTGAAAAATCAATATCTTGCAACCAAAGGAATAAGCCGACTGCTAAGACAATCGTCGGAATGGCTAAAATCATCATGCCCCCCGTTAAAATTAAATGGGCTAATTTGGGGTGATATAACCATTGTAGTTGCCGTGAAAGCAATAATAAGAAAAATCCAAATAATACCGATAAAATCCCGGCTGTCGGTGCCATGGTTAATGAATAAGCAAGCGCCTTCCATAATTGTGGATTTTGCCAATAGCCAAATAATTGAGTTGCAGATAAACCTTGAAAAACAATATTGAATAAGGGACTTAAAATAAATAAGCACACAGAGAATAAGACAAAAACATGTCCAAATTTGACCGCACTTGAAGAAGGCAAAACCCAGCGGTAACGTTGCGAAATCTGCGTTTCAGGTGCTTTTGCCCAATATTGTGAAAGTGAAAATAAAGCAAAACAAAACGTAAATTGTACAAGCGCAAAAAGTGCGGCTTTGGGTAAATCAAATTCAAAGAAAATAGCTTGGTAAATCGCAACTTCTAGCGTGCTATTTTGTGGCCCGCCACCCAGTGCCAACACTATCGTAAAACTGGTGAAACACAGCATAAAAATCAGCACAAAGGCAGAGACTATTTGGCTTTTCAAATAAGGCCATTCAATTAAACGGAAAAATGTGAAACCTTTGATATTTAATTGTGCCGCAAGTTGGTGCTGTTCAGTCGGTACACTTTGCAAAGCTTGCAAACTCATTCGTGCCGCTAGAGGAATATTAAAAAATAAATGAGCAATGAGAATCCCACTTAAACCATAAATGGAGGGTTTCCACGAAATGCCTAAGATTTGCAGCAGTTGTGTTAGCCAACCGGCCGAGCCATAAATACCAATTAGACCGAAAATAGCCAATAATGCCGGCAAAACAAATGTGAGGGAAAAAATGCGTAAAATGAGCGATTTACCTTTGAAATCTAAATAGAAAAAAGCACGCGCAAATAAAGTTCCAATTACGCTAGAAAGCAATGCTGATAAGAATGCCTGCCCGACACTAAAGGTAATGACTTGATGCAGATAATCGTCTTTTAAAAAATCAGATAAGGCATAATCACTTCCTACTGAAAAAACCGCAGAAAGTGAAAATCCATAGAGTAAAACAATGAAAAAAATGACCGCACTTCCGCCCAAATAATGGCGAGGACGAAAATGCGGATGTTGCAATAAGCTCATTAATACTATTTAGATAAGGCTTTTTGCCATTGATTGATCCAGCCTTTAAGCTGCTCACTTGTCACCGTAGTGGTATCTAAAATACGCATTGATTTTGCACGAGAATTAAGCGCATCAATATGGCTTTCGATATTAGTCTCTACCACGGGTAACATCACATTATTTTTAGCAATATCCGCTTGAGCTTGTGGTGAAAGTAAGAATCCTAAAAATTCATCTGCACAGGCATTATTACGGTTAGCAACTTTTGCTGCGACTTCAACTTGTAATACGCTCCCCTCTGCAAATTCCGTTGCCACATAATTGTCTTTTTGTTCAGAAAGAATATGGTAAATCGGTGAAGTATTGACGCTTAAAACGACATCACCTTCGCCTTTTAAGAAGGCACCATAAGACTCAGTCCAACCTTTGGTGACCGTGACAGTATGTTTAGAAAGGGTTTTCCAAGCATTTTCGACATCTGCTGCTGGATAAACTGCATTCATCCAAAGTAATAGACCACGTCCTATACTGCTTGTGCGTGGATCTTGATATAACACTTTAAGATCTTGACGCTCAACTAATTCTTTTAAGCTCTTTGGTGGATTAGTCAGTTTATTTTTGTCATAAATAAACGCATATTGCGCATAATCAAATGGTAAGAACGTGTGATTTTCCCATTTAATTGGTAAACGTAACTGGCTTAAATCCACTTTATTTGGCTCAAAAATATTGAGTTTTTGTGCATCCTCAATTTGATAACTATCTAAACCGAGCACCACATCCGCCTTAATTTTTTTACCTTCTAGACGAACACGGTTAAACAAGGTGCCATTATTGTCAAAAGCCACATAATTCAGCTTACATTGCGGGAATTGTTGTTCAAAAGCCGCTTTAACTTTTGGTCCAGCGCTCCAATCAGCACTAAATGAATCATAAGTATAAACATCTAATGTTTGAGGTGCAGCTTGTGCGAAAGCGGAAGCAGTAAAAAGTGCGGTTAAAATGGGAAGAGTTTTGTTCATTATGCGTTCTCCTTATTTTTGCATAACGAAACAGCATAATGAGATGATTAGTTTCCTACGCCAGCATTATCTGTTTCAGGTTCACGGGTATTTCTCAGCCGTTAATATAGGCACCCCGACTAACGCGATGTAGTCTATCTTAAGGAAATTTAATCAACAAGTTATTTCATTTAAAAATGTTAATTCGATCACACTTTTCTATCTGGTTTATCATTTTTTGAGCAAAAGAAAACCTGCTAAAAAGCAGGTTTATCTTGATAATCGGTTATCAATTAAGCTTGATGTTTAGCCGCTACTTCACTTAATAAAGTTTGAAGTTCACCCGCTTGATACATTTCTAAAATAATATCACAACCACCAATTAGCTCACCTTCTACCCATAATTGTGGGAAAGTTGGCCAGTTTGCATAAGCCGGTAATTCAGCACGAATATCTGGGTGTTGAAGAATATCAACATAGCCGAAAGGCACTTTGCAATTCATTAATGCTTCAGATGCACGTGCAGAGAAACCACAAGAAGGTAATTTTGGTGAACCTTTCATGTAAATTAAAATTGGGTTTTCAGCGATTTGCTTTTTGATTTTGTCTAACGTTTCCATAATGTTCCTTGTTCAAATAAGTCTGAATAGGGCGTTATTCTAGCATAAGATAGAACCTGAGTGAAAGGCTTGGTCTTACCAACTTCCACCCGCTCCACCGCCGCCGAAGCCACCGCCACCAAAACCACCACCGGAAGAACCACCTCCGCCGAAGCCACCACCAAATCCACCTCCAAAACCGGAACCGCCGCCACGACGACGAGAAATAGTACTTTGACGAATGATTTTATTCAGTTGATCACGTTGATTCGGGCTAATATAGACTTCATCTTTGTGATATTGGAATTCACCAAATAGAACAATGGCAATAAATGCCAATACCATTAAGAATGGGATGTATTTATCGAACGCATCTTCTTCAACTTGTGCCGCATCGAACTCGCCTTTACTTGCCGCAATAATTTGGTTTAAGCCATCATTAATACCTTGCGCATATTGGCCTTGTTTAAATTGTGGCAAAATTGCCGAACGGATGACTTGTGATAAAAAAGCATCCGGCAATACGCCTTCTAAACCTTGACCTGTTGCGATAAAGACTTTGCGATCATCCTTCGCTATCAGCATCAACACGCCATTGTTCAGATTTTTTCGTCCAATGCCCCATTTATCACCTAAAGCAAAGGTATAATCCGCAATTTCATATTCACCAGTTGTAGGAACCAAAACAACAGCGATTTGTGAACTCGTTTCTTTACTATAAGCAATCAGTTTATTTTCTAAAATTTGCTTATGTTCTGATGAAAGTGTGTTGGTGTAATCGTTTATGTAATGGAAAGGATTTGGTGCAGGCGGAAATTCTACCGCAGCAACCATTTGAGCAAAAAAAATAAGGCTAAAAATAACCGCACTTTTCATAAAAGATAAAAGCTTAGCCATTAATAATTACCTCATTAGATAATTCATTCACATCATCAGGCTGAATGGGGAAATGGCGAGATAAAATATCACTGATACGATCAATCGCATCGATAATGCCTTGTGTATAAGCTTTTTGTTTAAACTGCTCAATCATTAAATCGCATTGTAACTGCCAATAAGCCACATCAACAAATTGATGAATACCTTTATCTCCTACGATTGCACAGAGATGATTTTTATATCCCACATAAATCAACACGGCATTTTGCGCCGCTGTTTTATGCATTTCCAGTTCATCAAACACTTCTAAAGCACGTTCCATTGCAGACAGTTGTGCAGAAGCCTTTGGTACTTTACGTTCAATATAAACACGTAACTCAGCCGAACTTAAGCTTTCGAGGCGACTAATCGCCGCCTCGATTTGCTTTTTATCTACCGGAATTCTGGAAAAGAATGGCATAGATAAACCTTAGTTAAAGTTTACAGTTGGTGCATTTTCAGCGCCTGCAGCTGATTTAAAGTAAGGTTTAGCTTTAAAACCAAAAATCATTGCTGCTAATTTAGTTGGGAATTGACGTACTTTTTCATTATAGATACGTGCAGCTTCATTAAATTTATTACGAGCCACATTGATACGGTTTTCTGTACCTTCAAGTTGCGCTTGTAAGTTCATAAAACCTTCATTCGCTTTTAATTGTGGGTATTGTTCTACTGTAACAAGTAAGCGAGATAATGCTGAACCCACTTGATTTTGGTTTTGTTGGAATTCGTTTAATTGTTCTTCCGTTAAATTAGACGGATCAATTTTAGTTTGTGTCGCTTTTGCACGCGCTTCGATGACATTAGTTAATGTTTGTTGTTCAAAATTAGCTTGACCTTTTACAGTATTTACTAAGTTTGGAATTAAATCAGCACGACGTTGATAAGATGATTCAACATTCGCCCAAACAGAATCAATTTCAGTTTCTGCTTTTACTAAACCATTGTAGCTAGACATTAAGCCTAAACCTGCAGCAACTGCGATAATAATCAAGATAATCCACTTTTTCATTCAAAAATTCCTTCAATTATAGGTTTAATTTATATAAGAAAAGACCTAAACCGAAGTTTAGGTCTTCTAATGTTAATCCGTTAATGGATAACTAAATAAAATTATTTAGTACCGTTAACTGCGATTTCAACACGACGGTCTGGTGCTAAACAAGCGATAAGCGCTTTACGACCTTTAACCGCGTCACAAGTAGAACCTGTAACTGGGTTAGCTTTACCGTGACCAACTGCAGAGATGCTTTGAGCTGGAACACCTTTAGCTACTAAGTAATTAGCTACAGAGTCTGCACGACGTTGTGATAATTTCACGTTTGGTGCATCTTTACCGATACGGTCTGTATAACCAGCAACAGCTACGTTAGCGTTGTTGATTTGAGCGATTTCACCATAGATACCGTCTAAAGTTGCTTTAGCTTGTGGTTTTAAGTTTGCTTTACCGAAAGCGAAAGTTACATCAGAGCTTAAGTTGAAAGTTTTGCTTACAACTTCAGGTGCAACAACTGGAGCAGCACCTTGACCGAAACGGTAAGATAAACCAGCGTTGATAGAACCGATCCATGGGTTATAGTCTTGAGAACTATTGTGAGTATCTTGAGTACGTAATTTACCTACGCGAGTTAACCATTGGTATTCTAAACGTAATGCTAACTCTGGTAATGATGGTAATGCATACTCAACACCAGCTGCGAACATTGGAGAAACGCGTAAGCTGTGACGACCTTCTGCGTGATCACGAGCACCAGTTGCTGTGTCATAGAATTTGTAGTCTGAACGTACTAAAGCTGCACCAACACGACCGTAAACATCTAAGCCGTCTAAAGCAGAAGTTAAACCGCCTAAACCATAGCTACCTTTTAAGCTTAAGTGAGCACCGTGGTTAGTGTGTTTGAATGCTACTTTACCAGCATCTTTGAATTTAACACGACCGAAGTCATCGTAACCTAATTCAACCGCTAAACCTAAGTTGTCACGATTTAAGATTTGGTAACCACCGAATACACCGTAAGTGAAAGAGTTACGGTTGTAACCAGCACCGAAATCAGAGTATGCATTAGTAGAGTGAACTACAGTGTTAGCTTTGATACCATCGTGGAAAGATGCTTGACCAGCTTTAACACCTGCATAGAAAGTGTTTTCTTGTGGAGCTGCTTGAGCTACAGAAGCTGCTGCTAAACCAGCAACGACTAATGCGATTGCAGTTTTTTTCATTTTGATGTCCTCTATTTAGTCATCGTTATTAATAAGAAAAGTTTCCTTGTTTATTGTGAACTTTATAAAAAAGAAACACTCTAAACGTTGCTTAACTAGGGTTTTGAATTTGCCCTAACTTATCCTTTTGACAAATTCAATTCCTTTGCCATAGCCAAAGGAACGTTCAAAAGTATGGTTATTATCCTATAAAAACACCAAAGATCAAACTTTTTTTGCCCTTTTTGGTTATTTTATAGACAAACAACCCCTAAAATGAACATTTGTTCACAAAAATCGGGTTAATTTTTAACCCGATTTCTATTCTAACAAAAAATATCTTTTGTTGAAATCGACTTTTTTTTGAGCTTCATATATCATCAAATTCACTTTCTTCTCTTTATATAGGTGAGTGATTTTATGTTGCCCCGTCTTTCTAATGTACCTCAACTTAATCATGTCGTAAGTGATTATCTTAACGAACTCCAAAAACAGCATTTTGAAGGTGATATTGCCTCAAATTATGCTGACCGTTTAAGTCTTGCGACAGATAACAGTGTCTATCAGCAGCTTCCTCAGGCTATTTTATTCCCTAAATCTGTTGCCGATGTAGTACGTATTACCAAATTAGCCAATAAAGAGAAATACCTTCAGCTAACTTTCACACCTCGCGGTGGTGGCACGGGCACCAATGGGCAATCTATTAACAACAATATTATTGTTGACCTCTCTCGCCACATGACAAACATTTTAGAGCTTAATATAGAAGAATGTTGGGTTCGAGTGCAGGCGGGCGTCGTAAAAGATCAATTAAACCAATTTTTAAAACCTCACGGTTTATTCTTTGCACCAGAGCTCTCCACCAGTAATCGAGCAACACTAGGTGGCATGATTAATACCGATGCCTCCGGTCAAGGCTCACTACAATACGGAAAAACCTCTGATCACGTTTTAGCATTACGTTCTGTTTTAATGAACGGTGAAATATTAGATACAAGTGCGGTCAAATCTGATGATGTTTTAGAAAACTACCCGCTTGCAGAAAATGGTAAAACGCTACATCAAACGATTTTCCAACGTTGCAAAGAGAAACGCGCCTCAATCATTCAAGATTTACCACAACTCAATCGCTTTCTCACTGGTTACGATCTTAAGAATGTCTTTAATAAAGATGAAAGTGAATTTAACCTCACCCGAATTCTGACAGGGTCAGAAGGGTCACTTGCGTTTATCTGTGAAGCTAAACTTAATTTATTACCGATTCCGAAATATCGTACCTTAATTAATGTGAAGTACAGCTCATTTGATGCCGCCCTTCGCAATGCGCCTTTTATGGTGAAAGCCAATGCCCTTTCCGTTGAAACCGTCGATTCCAAAGTGCTGAACCTTGCTAAGCAAGATATTATTTGGCATTCGGTAAAAGAACTTTTAACAGAAGAAGAACAAAATCCAATTCTGGGTTTAAACATTGTGGAATATGCGGGTAACAATCAAGCTAAAATTGACAGCCAAGTGAGCGCACTTTGTCAGAAATTAGATGAAAAAATTGCACAAGGCAAAGATCATATTATCGGCTATCAACTTTGTTCTGACTTGCCTTCTATTGAACGTATTTATGCTATGCGTAAAAAAGCGGTGGGGCTATTGGGGAATGCGAAAGGCACTGCCAAACCGATTCCTTTTGTGGAAGATACCTGTGTACCACCAGAACATCTTGCGGATTACATTGCAGAATTTAGAGCTTTATTAGATAGCCATAATCTGCAATACGGGATGTTTGGCCATGTTGACGCTGGCGTATTGCACGTTCGCCCCGCTTTAGACCTATGCGATAAAGACCAAGTTAAACTCTTTAAACAAATTTCAGATGAAGTGGCTGAACTCACGGTGAAATACGGCGGTTTGTTATGGGGAGAACACGGAAAAGGCGTACGTTCTCATTATGGCGAGAAATTCTTTACTCCCGAACTTTGGCAAGAGTTGCGTTATGTGAAATTCTTATTTGATCCAAACAATCGTCTAAACCCTGGCAAAATCTGTACACCACTTAATAGCGATGCGGAACTCTATTCCATTCTCTCACCGATGCGTGCGGACAATGATCGCCAAATCCCGATTCAAATACGAGATGAATTCAAAGGCGCGATGAATTGTAACGGCAACGGACTTTGCTTTAATTTTGATGAGCACAGCATTATGTGTCCTTCCATGAAAGTGAGTAAAAATCGCGTATTCTCACCAAAAGGACGAGCCGCGATGGTGCGTGAATGGTTGAGATTAATGGCCAATGAAAACGTATCGCCTGATCAATTAGATTTTCATAAAACACAAGTGAAACTGACCGCACTTGTGGAGCGTTTCCGCAATAGCGTGCAGAAATGGCGTGGTGAATATGACTTCTCACATGAAGTGAAGGCAGCAATGGATACTTGTTTGGCGTGTAAAGCCTGCGCAAGTCAATGCCCGATTAAAATTGATGTACCAAGTTTCCGTGCAAAATTTTTCCATTTTTACCACAGCCGTTATTTGCGTCCAGCCAAAGATCATATTGTGGCGAATTTAGAAGTTGCCGCACCTTATATGGCGAAACAACCGGCATTATTCAATTATTTCACCAAGCTAAAAATCACACAAAGCCTGGTTGAAAAAACATTGGGTATGACTGACTTGCCTCTCCTTTCTGAGCCTAACCTTCAACAACAATTAGTCGAAATCGGCTACCAAGGCAAAAAATTAGAAGAATTGGAAGGTCTCAGTGCAACAGAAAAAGCCAATATGCTCTTTATCGTACAAGATCCTTATACCTCTTATTATGATGCTAAAGTGGTCCGTGATTTTGTCGCTCTCACACAAAAACTAGGTTTTGAGCCAATCATTCTGCCTTTTAAACCGAATGGTAAAGCCATGCATATTAAAGGTTTTTTAACTCGCTTTAGTAAAACAGCAAAAACACAAGCGGAGTTTTTAAATCGCGTTGCTAAATTAAATATGCCTTTGGTCGGTGTAGATCCAGCGATTGTGCTTTCTTATCGAGATGAATATAAAGAGGCCTTAGGGGATTCTCGCGGTGATTTCCATGTGCTTACGGCGCACGAATGGCTGACCAATCAATTAGAAAGTAAAGCATTACAAAGTGCGGTGAAAAATATCGCGAAATCTGACCGCACTTTTGAGTGGCATTTATTCCCTCATTGTACTGAATCCACCTTTATGCCAAACAGTCCGAAAGAATGGCAGCATATTTTTGCACAATTTGGACAAACCTTGAAGGTCGAAAAAGTCGGCTGCTGTGGTATGGCGGGGGTATTTGGCCATGAGGTTCAAAATCAAACCATGTCAAAAGATATTTACAACGTATCATGGGGCAAAAAAATACAAGGTAAAGATCCGAATTATTGCCTTGCGACCGGCTATTCCTGCCGTAGCCAAGTGAAGCGATATGAAAAAGCTATCTTGAAACACCCTGTTCAAGCATTGCTTGAAGTGCTGAATAACTAGAGTGGATTTTCTACTTATAAGAATATTGTGAAAAATAAAAAGCGGCCAGATTTAAACTCTGACCGCTTTCTTTATTTAAAAACTACAACGCTTCAATCGCTTTATACTGCTCTTGGATTTTTTCTAATCCAGATTGGTATTCTGCTTGTTTTTCACGTTCTTTCGCAATTACCGCTTCAGGCGCTTTAGCCACGAAAGCTTCGTTGCTAAGTTTGTTTTCGATACGTTTAACTTCATTTTGATATTTTTCAATCTCTTTAGTTAAACGGGCAAGCTCTGCTTCTTTATTGATAAAGCCAGCCATTGGTACGAGCAATTCAGCATTGCCGACTAATTTCGCTACCGCAAGTGGTGCGGTTTCGTTTGCCGCTAACACTTGAACGTTGTCTAACTTCGCCATGGCTTTTAAAAGAGCGGTCTGTTTTTCGAGAGTTTTTGCATTTTCTGCGCTTAAATTACGGAATAACAGATCTAAGCCTTTGCTTGGTGCGATGTTGCTTTCTGCACGGATATTACGTACCGCAACGATCACTTCTTTTAACCACTCAATTTCAGCTTCTGCTTCTGGATCAAAGCCGTTTTCTTCCACTTGTGGGAAAGGTTGTAACATAATGCTGTCAGCTGTAATGCCCACAAATCCTTTCACTTTTTGCCAAATTTCTTCGGTAATAAATGGAATAAGCGGATGTGCTAAACGTAATAATTTTTCTAACACATGAACCAAGGTTTGGCTTGCCGCACGAATTTGTGCTGCATTGCCGCTTGCAAATACCGGTTTAGTTAATTCTAAATACCAGTCACAGAATTGGTTCCAAGTAAACTCATAAATCGCATTGGCACAAAGGTCAAAACGATATTGGCTTAATGAGTTACGGAAAGTTTCCACTGTGCGGTTGAATTCTGATTGAATCCAACGATCCGCTAATGAAAATTCGATCTCGCCTTCGCTTAAATCTAATTTTTCATTCGTAAGAACGAAACGGCTTGCATTCCACAATTTATTACAGAAGTTACGGTAGCCTTCTAAACGTTTCATATCCCAATTGATATCACGACCGTTTGAAGCCAATGCCGCTAATGTGAAACGTAATGCGTCTGTACCGTGAGCCGCAATACCTTCCGCAAATTCTTTACGGGTCGCTTTGGCAATTTTCTCTGCCAACTGCGGTTGCATCATGTTGCCGGTACGTTTTTCAAGTAAATCTTCAAGGCTGATACCGTCAATCATATCGATTGGATCGAGCACGTTACCTTTCGATTTCGACATTTTTTGTCCGTTTTCATCACGGATTAAGCCCGTTACGTACACGGTTTTGAATGGCACCTGTGGTTTACCGTTTTCATCTTTTACGAAGTGCATCGTAAACATAATCATACGCGCAACCCAGAAGAAGATGATGTCGAAGCCGGTAATTAACACATCTGTCGGGTGGAACATTTTGAGCTCTTTAGTTTGCTCTGGCCAACCTAAAGTAGAGAACGTCCATAAGCCTGATGAGAACCAGGTGTCTAACACGTCTTCATCTTGTTTAAGTTCAACCGCAGAATCTAAGTTATATTTTGACCGCACTTCTTCTTCGTTACGCGCAACATACACATTGCCTTCCGCATCATACCACGCAGGAATGCGGTGTCCCCACCAAAGTTGGCGAGAAATACACCAGTCTTGAATATCACGCATCCAAGAGAAGTAAAGGTTTTCGTATTGTTTTGGCACGAATTGGATTTCGCCGTCTTCCACCGCTTTAATTGCCACATCAGCAAGCGGTTTCACGCTCACATACCATTGGTCGGTTAGCATTGGCTCGATTGGCACACCACCGCGGTCGCCATAAGGCACTTTGAGATCGTGTGGTTTGATTTCGTCTAATAAACCTAGCGCTTCAAAATCTGCCACGATTTTCTTACGTGCAGCGAAACGCTCTAAGCCACGATAATCTGCTGGAATTGTCGCTTCATAGCCTGCAAGTGGTTTGCCGTCTGTACCGATAATTTCGGCTTCATCACGAATATCTGCATTTAAGGTTAAGACGTTAACCATCGGCAAGCTGTGACGTTTACCCACTTCGTAGTCGTTAAAGTCATGCGCAGGCGTAATTTTCACCACACCAGTACCGAATTCGCGATCCACATATTCATCAGCAATAATCGGAATTTCACGGTTTGCCAATGGCAGAACCACAGTTTTACCGATTAAAGATTGATAACGTTCATCTTCTGGATGTACCGCCACTGCTGTATCGCCCAACATGGTTTCTGGACGCGTGGTTGCCACCACTAAATAATCTTTACCGTCTGCCGTTTTTGCACCGTTAGCTAACGGATAACGGAAATGCCAAAGGGAACCTTTGCTCTCTTTGTTTTCTACTTCTAAATCAGAAATCGCGGTGTGAAGTTTTGGATCCCAGTTTACTAAGCGTTTGCCACGATAAATCAAACCTTCTTCGTGCAAGCGAACAAACACTTCTTTCACCGCATTTGATAAACCATCGTCCATGGTAAAACGCTCGCGTTCCCAGTCGATGGAGTTACCTAAACGGCGCATTTGTTGGCTAATTGTGCCACCAGAATAGGCTTTCCAATCCCAAATTTTGTTGATAAACGCTTCACGGCCATAATCATGACGTGTTTTGCCTTCTTCAGCCGCAATTTTACGTTCCACCACCATTTGGGTTGCAATACCCGCGTGGTCTGTCCCCGCTTGCCATAAGGTATTATGCCCTTCCATACGGTTAAAACGGATTAAGGTATCCATTAAGGTTTGTTGGAAAGCATGCCCCATGTGTAGGGAACCTGTGACGTTCGGAGGTGGAATCGCAATGCAATAGCTCGGCGCGTTTTCATTTTCAGACGGTTTAAAATAACCGCTCTCTTCCCAATGTTGATAAAGGGCTTGTTCTACCGCAGACGGATTAAAACGGTCTGCCATTTCGAATTTTTGTGTCATTTATACTTTCTCTTTAATTACTCACTTTAGTTTTAATTTTTTCTAATGATGGCTTAATAGCATTCTCAAATTTTTTCATATTCTCAATATGCCAATCTATAGATCTATCCCAATTAGCCATATCATCACGATTAAAACTATCATTTGATGATATAGATATTCTAGATGCCTTCTTATCCTCTAAAAGCTCCCAAGTCAATTCAGCACCAAATCTGTCCTCTATAATATCCTTTTCCTCTTTTAAGAGATTAAAAATTTTCTTATTATCATCAGATGATTCTTTGTTTATATACAACTCAACTCTAATCTTATCCTTTAATAAAACAAGGTTATATTGAATATTTGCGAGCCCTGCTCCAGTTGATATCCAACAACTCTGAGAACCAGTTCTCTTATCATATAGAGAAAAATCCCGACTTTTAGCACACTCCAATAACTTAGCCCAATATTTTGAATATAATTCTGCATTCATATTTTGAGTTATAGCATTTTTCTTTTCTTCTGCATCTTTCAGAGATACTCTAATTGTAAATTTTTCAATCTCAGGGACTGGAATTATTTTATCTACATCTATAATCAAATTCTGGTTCCACATATAGGGAACTACTTTAATACATTGAATATCAATATTATTTGATCGTAACCATAAAACAGTACTCGTAACCTCTGGTCTAAATTCCTTTGCAACAAGAATAATTCTCTGAGTATTTCCTGTATTAAGGCTAAAATTCTCGTTTTCTAAATAATCTATAATTTTATCTTCAGCATTAACAGGCAAGCCTTTTTTATTTAAATAGTTCTGATAAATCTCAATAATTTCTCTTTGAGTTAAAGCTGAACAATAAGATACATACTTCAGAGCCTGCCAGACAACATCTTTCCCACTATCATCTAATTTATTCTCAATAATGACTAAATTTCCTTTTTTATCTAATGCTAATAAATCTAGCCTTTCGTTAGTTTTATCAAATTCAGAAAATTCTTTTTGAATAATTAAAAGTTCTTCTTGCGCGCCAAGTTCTTTTGCCAATATTCTAGGATTGTTATCTATCCATTCTTGTAAATCATATCTTTCTTTTAAACCGTTCTCAGAAAATGTTGTCTCTGAAATTTCTTTTAACTCTTTGGTTTGCTCATCTAAAATGTACATATCGCCTATCTTTTTATTTTAAACTCAATAACATAAAATTGCTCTTCACTTGGATAAATCTCCCGAATCACCTCTTTCAATTCCGCCAACCCCATATTTTCCTGAGCGGCATGCTGTTCCGTTAGTTCATCAAGAGTAATCGGCGACACACCTAACACTTCAATCGTGCAGAAATATTGATTATCATCAAATCGACCTACACGCAAAATATCACCTGCTTTAAAATGGCTTTCAGATTTATCCCGAATGGTGATGGTTTTACGCCCAGCGAGAATATCGGCTTCGAAGCGTTGATAAAAGGTAATATCGTTCATAAAGTGCGGTCACAAAAAATCTATTTTGAATTTTGAGGGCGAATTGATCTCGCCCTCATATTGATAAGGATGAAATTATTCCTTAATTCCTCTTAATTCATCTTTAATGCGTTGAATTTCTAAGAATAAACGGCGTTCTTCTTGACGACAGAAACTATCACTACTTAAATTTTTCGCGTCAGCAGAACAACGAACTTGTTTATATTGTTTTTCTAGCACATTCAATACCGCTTTTTTCTGTTTATATTTAGCACTTTCTTTCGATGCTTTGTCAGCAGGAATTACGCGTGCTTTCTGAGCCGTTGCAGCTTGTTGTGCTAAAACGGTTTCTTTTTTCTCTGATACTTTTTCTGCCACATCATCCGCTTTCGCCTCTTTTTTAACTTCGGCTTTCACTGCGTCTGATTTTACATCTGCTTTGTTAGCCTCAGCTTTAACTTCTGTGGTTTCTGTTTTCTCAGCGACTTTTTCGGCTGATTTAGTTTCAGCCACCAATTCTTTTGATTTTTCAACCGTACTTTCTGGTTTTTCTGTTGATGCAGGTATTCTTACCGCTTTCTCAACTTGGGTTGATGTGTTTTCTTTATTGTCACAAGCAGATAATAAGGTGCTTGCGCCGAGAATAAGGCTTAAAGCCACTTTAGCGTTTAAATTCATGTTAATTTCCTAGGTTTTAAAGTTAAAAATATTAAGTGTTTTCAGTAGAAAGCGTCCAACCCTGCGAGCGAAGAATTTTATAACGTTCACGCGCTTGAGCTTTTTGCGTTTCTTCTACTGGTACAAAATCAATTAATTGTGTAAAGCTGTGGCTAAAATCCGGCACTTCCATTTGCAAATTGATCAGCAAATCTCGACGTTGGGCATTGCGTTTGCCTTTCCAACTAATCTCAATTGGCGGTGCATATTGTGTTGCTTCGCCTGAAAGATTATGAGGGACAAACTCATTCGGTTCCCTTTGCCATAATGCTTCATCAATTAAAAATGCTTGCTCTTCTGTTTCGCAAGCGATTAATACTCGCTTGCCTAAACGCCACGCTTGAGCGGCAAGATCACAGGCAAGTTGCTCAACTGTTATCTTCTTTTCTGGATTTAAGAGATAAAATTGTGCGTTTTTTGCCATGATTGTGACTTCTCCATTTATCGTTTTGTAAACTGGCGGATTTTATCAAAAAAGCACTAAAAAATAAATCATCAACAAGGTGATTAACGCAAATAGAAAAAACACGAAAATTTTTTACCGCACTTTTATGATCTATATCACAAAAGTGACTTTTTACCTTTATGTTACATTCCATTCATAACTCGTAGGTGTTAGAATTTTCGAGATTTGTTTTTATTTTTGATGATAGGAGTATCACATGGCATTTCGTATTGAAAAAGACACTATGGGCGAAGTTCAAGTTCCTGCAGATAAATACTGGGCAGCACAAACCGAACGTTCCCGTAACAACTTCAAAATTGGTCCGGCAGCCTCTATGCCGCACGAAATTATTGAAGCTTTCGGTTATTTGAAAAAAGCCGCTGCTTTCGCAAACTGTGATTTAGGTGTATTACCTGCTGAGAAACGTGATTTAATCGCAACCGCCTGTGATGAAATCCTTGCAGGAAAATTAGACGACCAATTTCCATTAGTCATTTGGCAAACCGGTTCAGGTACACAATCAAACATGAACGTGAACGAAGTAGTGGCTAACCGTGCTCACGTTTTACATGGTGGTAAATTAGGTGAAAAATCATTCATCCATCCAAATGATGATGTGAACAAATCCCAATCTTCAAATGATACTTTCCCAACTGCAATGCACATTGCGGCATACAAAAAAGTAGTTGAACACACCATTCCTTGTGTAGAACGTTTACAAAAAACTTTTGCTAAAAAATCTGCAGAATTTAAAGATGTGGTAAAAATTGGCCGTACTCACTTAATGGACGCAACCCCATTAACATTAGGCCAAGAATTCTCTGCATACGCCGCACAATTAGATTTTGGTCTACGTGCACTAAGAAATACCCTTCCACACTTAAGTCAATTAGCACTTGGTGGTACAGCTGTAGGTACTGGTTTGAACACACCAAAAGGCTATGATGTGAAAGTAGCAGATTACATTGCAAAATTCACTGGTTTACCATTTGTGACTGCAGAAAACAAATTTGAAGCGTTAGCCGCACACGATGCGATTGTGGAAACTCACGGTGCAATTAAACAATTAGCGATGAGCTTATTCAAAATTGCAAACGACATTCGTTTATTAGCATCAGGCCCTCGTTCTGGTATCGGTGAAATCTTAATTCCTGAAAATGAACCAGGTTCTTCAATCATGCCGGGTAAAGTGAACCCAACTCAATGTGAAGCATTAACCATGGTATGTGCACAAGTATTCGGTAACGATACCACCATCTCTTTCGTTGGCTCACAAGGTCACTTCCAATTAAACGTATTTAACCCTGTCATGGTGGCGAATTTCTTACAATCTGCACAATTATTGGGTGATGCTTGCGTATCATTTGATGAACACTGCGCAACCGGTATTCAACCAAACTACCCACGCATTAAACAACAATTGGAAAATTCATTGATGTTAGTAACCGCACTTAATACACACATTGGTTACGAAAATGCAGCGAAAATTGCGAAAACGGCACACAAAAACGGTACAACCTTACGTGAAGAAGCGATTAACTTAGGCTTAGTTTCAGCCGAAGATTTCGACAAATGGGTTCGTCCAGAAGATATGGTGGGTAGCTTAAAATAAACTCCCCTAATAATTTGATGTCAAAGGCAGGTATTCCTGCCTTTTTATTTGTGTTTTTTTAGAGGGCTTTTTTGTTATAATCACGGCAATATTTTTGATATGAAAAAAACTATGAAACTGAAATTTATTATTGCTGCCATTTCAGCCTTATTTTCCACCGCACTTTTTGCCCAATGGCAACCAGTTGGCAACGCTGAATACACATGGGGGCCATTCCATGTTTATACTGTCGGCTTATATTCTGAAACGGGGTCATATGAAAAGAATGAACGTCCGTTAATGTTTTCGATTAAATATGAGAAACCAGTTGAAGGGAAAAATTTCGCCATTGCTTTAACTAAAGAAATGGAAGCCCAAAACTTAAGTAAAGACGACACTACTGCATGGCTGAAAAAAATGCAGGAAATCTTCCCTGATTTTTCACCAAGCGACATCTTAAATTTTGTTGCCTTACAAGATAAAGGCTATTTTGTGTTAAACGACACCGTGTTAGATCACGAATTCGATCAAAAATTTACACAAGCGTTTATTGATGTGTGGCTTTCAGATAAAAGTAGTTTTATCAAATTACAACCGCAATTATTAGGTAAAGAAAAACCGGCTCACGATAGCAAAGAATTTCAACATCAACCGGCAAGCGAGCCTTTTGATGAAGAAAATACAATGCCGGAATTACCACCAAATTACGATTTTAAACAAGACGCAAAAGGATAAACAACAAGGGCGAACATGATACTGTTCGCCCTTTTCTTTTATTGTTTCACTTGCTGTTCTAAAAACAAGATCATCTGCAATGCAATATCAATGCCACTGGTCTTCTCAATCATTTCTAATCCTGGACTAGCATTCACTTCAAGCACTAATAAACCTTCTTTTGAACGAATCAAATCAACACCGGCTACCGCAAGCCCTAAAGCTTTAGTTGCTCGAATGGCAATGGATTTTTCCTCTTCAGTGAGTTTAACTTTTTCTGCTGTGCCACCACGGTGAAAATTCGCACGAAACTCGCCATCTTGCCCAATACGCTGCATTGTCGCGACGACTTTATCACCGATCACAAAACAGCGAATATCTGTCCCTTTTGCCTCTTCGATAAAATCTTGTAACAAGACAGGCACATTCGCATCTTTTAACGTTTCTAAAATACTAACCGCACTTTGTGGACGCTCGGCTAAAATCACGCCAATCCCTTGTGAGCCTTTTAAGGTTTTAATAATCATTGGAGCGGTTGTTTGCTTAATGGCTTGTTTCGGCTCAACTTCACAACCAGATAAGACTGAACTCGGTACTGCAATGCCTTGCTCCAATAACATCTGCAAACTGCGCCATTTATCGCGAGCAGCTAAAAATGCCTGTTCTTTATTAAGGCAATAGACACCCTTCCCTTGGAAATGACGTAATACCGAACAGCCCATTTGGGTGCTTGTCGTCCCAAAGCGTGGTAACACCGCATCATAATCAGGCAATAAATAAGGCTCACTTTCTGCATTTTGTTGATAATACAAAGAAAAGTGCGGTTGATTTTTGTCGAGTTTTAAAATGCAACGATTCGGATCCAAAATATCCATTTGATGCCCGCAACTTTCTGCTGCTTCTTTTAAACGCTGGCAGCTATAAAGGCGAGGCTCACGGCAAAGCATCAATAATTTCATTCAGTTATATCCTTAGGAAAAGAGGAGTTAATATATTACACCAATCACAATAATCCTGAAAAATGATTTCTGCTTTTGTGGAAATAGAGTAAAATCATTAGGAATTTTGTTTAAATAAAAGGAAAATTTTATGTTCGTAGTTATTTTTGGTCGTCCAGGCTGCCCTTATTGTGTACGTGCAAAAAACCTTGCTGAAAAATTAAAAGGTGAAGTAGCGGATTTCGATTATCGCTATGTAGATATTATCGCTGAAGGCATTTCTAAAGCAGATTTATCAAAATCTGTCGGTAAAGAAGTGGAAACTGTGCCACAAATCTTTATCGATGAAAAACCAATCGGCGGTTGCACTGATTTCGAAGCATTAATGAAAGAACAATTTAACGTTGTTGCTTAATTTTTGCTAAAAACATAAAAGTGCGGTTAATTTCAACCGCACTTTTTTATTTCATCTTAGTTAATTTGCAACAAAATCGACCAATCCCACTCCGTTTCATTCAAACGATATTGTTCTTTTAATGCGGGTCCACAAGAGTTAGAACCTACCCCACTCATTTTATAATCCACACACAAGATCGTACTGCCACTTTTTTCCAAATCATATTGGTGCTTTTTACTACCCAATTCTTCTTGAGAATAAGGGGAAACATTCATGCTAAAAGGCGAATGACTTTGCACGGTAAAGCAATCAGACAAATTCGCCACCTTCACTTCACGACAACCATAGTGACTGCCATTTTCTTGTGGTTTTAAATAAGGCACATGATTGCTTTCTGGCGTTGTCTTATAACGACCGAAAGCCATGGCGTGATGTTTATCCAGATAACTTTCCGTTGGACCATAGCCCACATACTCTACTTGGTTAAATCCTTGGTTAAGGAAAAAACGCAAGCCAAAACGTGGTAAGAATGGCAAGTGCGGTTGTTTTTCAGCATGAATATTAATCTGAAGCAACCCATTTTGTTCAATACGATACTCTACATTCAATGTCAAAATTCGCGCTTTTGATACGGCAACCAATCCTAATTTAAAGGTAATTTCAACCGCACTTTCCTGCTTGGTTAAGCGATAATCATAGGCTCGACTCGTCGCACGATCGTAACCTGCAGCAAGCCAATGTGCTTTCATTAAACTATCGTTATCTAAAGGCGCTCGCCAAATATTGAAATCAGTAGGTTGATTCAACCAAGGCTCGCCCGCTTTGCGAATTTGATAAATAGTGCCTTTATATTGATCAAACTGATATTCAACATCTGCCACTTTAACTAAAATTAAATTGGCATGTTCTGAAACAGAAATCGAGTGATGATTTGGTTTGAATTCATTTGTAGAGAATTGTTGTTGCTCCGACAAAATGATCTGATCAAATCCCAAACAATGCCCTTGGGGAATTAAGCCCGTTTCTGTTTTTTGATGATAGGTCAATGTTAAAACTTGTAATGAACCGTTACTTGTCGGCAATGTTAAAGGCAAAAGAGCGGTTGATTTTGGTGCAATGTTTAAATCATCTATTTGGCCTTCTTGTATAACAGCAAAATCTTCGGTGATTTGATAATGAATCGAAATAGCCTCTGCCGCATCCGTAAAATCCAAATAATTTTTGAGTTCAATATGGCCATTTTTTAATGTAGCTCGAAGTGGACGATACACATTTTTGTATTCCAACAAATTGCTTTGAATTTGACGGTCTGCCGTCACTAATCCATCAGCACAAAAATTACCGTCATTCGGCGTGTCATTAAAATCCCCGCCATAGCCCATCTTGCTTGAGTTTGGCAAATAAGGGGAATGATTACACCACTCCCATACAAAGCCACCACAAGCGCCTGCGTGTTGTTCCATAGCTTGGAAATAATCTTCTGTGTCACCGCAAGAATTTCCCATCGCATGCAAATATTCGCAAAAGAGATACGGCTTTTGATTTTGGGCATCGGCAAAATAAGCATCCAATTCTTCCGTACTGGTATACATTTCGCTATGAAAATCTAAATTGGATGTGTCATTTTGATGCGCTGAATGTTGAAAGATCGCATTTTCATAATGCACCAAGCGACTTGGATCGCGCAGTTTCACCCAAGCGGCTGCTTGCTCAAAATTTTCACCGTAGCCACTTTCATTTCCCAATGACCAAATCACGACAGAAGGACGATTTTTATCTCGCTCAACATTGGCATAAGTGCGGTCTAAAATGGCTTGATTAAATTCAGGGCTTCGAGCCATATAACAATAATTGTCGATTGTTTTTTGACGAATTGCGTCATGATCAATCTCTGTTTTTACCCCTAACAAAATGCTTGTTTCTGGTGACTCTACATAGACCGCATTCGTGCCGTGCGATTCAATATCACTTTCCGCAATCACATAAAAACCATATTCATCACACAGTTCAGTAAACCAAGGTGCATTAGGATAATGCGCGGTACGAATAGCATTAAAATTATGCTGTTTCATTAAGCGTAAATCTTGCAACACTTGTTCGCGACTAATGACATAACCGGTTTTAGGATCGCTATCATGGCGATTAACACCTTTAAACTTAATCGCTTGCCCATTAAATAACATTACGCCATTCTTTACTTCGATATGACGCAAGCCGACCTTTTGGCAAATCACTTCTGATCCATATTGCAAAATCAACGTGTATAAGCGAGGGTTCTCTGCATGCCATAATTGTGCATTTTCAATTTCAGCATGAAATGCATGCCCTTTTTGTTCAATTATCAATTTGCCTTGAGGATCAAATAATTGCCAAGAAATGGGGTGTTCGCGTTCTGCAAACTGACAGGCCACATACAATTGAGCCTTAGTAAGCTCTTGATTCAATTGTGTTTGAATGAAGAAATCTTGTAAGTAATTTCTTTCTCTCTCTAACAGATAAACATCTCGAAAAATGCCGGACATTCGGAATTTGTCTTGATCTTCCAAATAACTGCCATCACACCATTTCAACACAAGAACATGTAAGTGATTTTTCCCTTGTTGCAAAAAGTCAGTAATATCAAATTCGCTAGTGCAATGACTGATTTGGCTGTAGCCTACAAATTGGTGATTCACATAGACAAATAAGCAGCTATCTACCCCTTCAAAATTTAAGAGATACCGTTTTTCGGCATTGATTTCAACATTAAAAACGCGATGATACAAACCACAAGGATTTTCAATGGGCACATAAGGCGGATCAAAAGGGAAAGGATAATTTACATTAGTATATTGATGATTATCGTAACCATGATTTTGCCAATTGGAAGGAACAGGGATTTTATCTGTAAAGGAAAAATGAAGGAAATCTTGAGGCAAGTGAGTATAGCTTTCAAAATAAGCAAAATCCCATTCCCCATCTAGTAAGGTAAAGTAAGGAGAAAATTCTCGTGTCTTTTTGACCGCACTTTCTGTTGAAGAAAAAGGAATAAAATAAGCATGATGCGGTGTGGTATTCACGTGCAAGGTTTGCGGATCTTCAAAATAATGAGGCAACGACATAAAAACTCCCAATGCAATTTAGACTATAAAAAAGGGCGCCTGAATGACGCCCACTATACCTAAAATCTTCGACTAATCTAGTGGTAAGTTAATAAATCTTGATACTTATCACATTAATTTTTATGGTAATTTTGCCAAGAAGGCATAACCGCCTTTTTCACTCATTATCTCAACGTTAGAATCCGCTGTAATGAAGGCTGACTCACCTTGTTTCAAGGTAAGTGCGGTTGATTTTTCTTGTATTTTCAGCTCGCCTTGCATCACCAACAAAATACCCGCACTTTGAATATTCACTTCTGTTTGCTGCTCGGGGTCAACACGAATTTGAGCTAAAGCAAAATCTTTTACTGGCGTTTTATAAGTAAATTCTGACTGATTTTGAGGTGCGGCTGAGATAATTTGTGGTATCACTTCGCGACAATCCACAATTTTTAATAATTCGACAATATCGACATATTTTGGTGTTAATCCACCACGAATCACATTATCAGAACATGCCATTAACTCCACGTTTTGTCCGCGAAGATAAGCATGAGGAATGCCTGCATCTTGGAAAATACCTTCCCCTTCTTTTAAATGTACGATATTAAAGAGATAAAAACACACCAAGCCAGCATCTAATTTTTCAGGCGAAATTGACATGGATTCCACTGTATAAAGCACCCAATAATCAGGATTATCAAGTGCCAACTCGCCATTTTTATAAGGCTGTTGATTGGCTTCAATAATGGGTAATAGCCAATTTGCGAGCGTTGATTGATCCGCCAACATCACATCCGCATAGAATTCAGCAAGGTTTTGTGTGCCAAGTTTTTCAGCCAAAGGTTGCAAAGAGGGGCGCGCATTTAATGTGGCAAGGATTTGAGCTTTTGTTTTAAAACCATGTAAAAGCCAGAAATCAGATAAGGCAATCATCATTTCTGGTTTATGATTTCTATCTTTATAAGTCCGAGTGCTGTCTGTTAATGCCACGCCTTTTGCATTTTCAGCCTCAAAGCCCTTTTCAGCTTGGGCCTTAGTCGGATGCAATTGAATCGATAACGGCTTTTCAACATCTAAAATCTTTAACAAATAAGGAAGTTCATCACCAAATTGCTGACGACTTGCTTGCCCAAGTGCGGTCGGATTTTGCGATAAAAATTCAATAAGGGATTGTTTGTTACTGGCATTATCAATCTCAGAAGGTGCTGATGGATGTGCACCTAACCACCACTCTGCACAAGGTTGATCTTTCGCTGAATGTAATCCAATCAATGATGCAATATAGTTTTTTCCGCCCCATGCATAATGCTGTACTTGGCCTGTTAATCGATAAATCATCTTTACCTGCTTAAAAAAGAATAAGGATAAAAAAATCCGCTTATTTAAAGCGGATCTTTTAGTCTATAAATCTTATTTTGTTAAACTTAAAACAACAGATTCCCCAGCAATCACTTCACCCGATTTTTTCTCGATAGATGAGATTTCATCCATGTTAGAGATAACAACTGGTGTTAAAACTGATTTTGCTTTTGACTCTAATGTTGCTAAATCAAATTCGATTACTGTGTCGCCGCGTTTTACGCTTTGACCTTCTTGTGCGATGCGAGTGAATCCTTCACCTTTTAATTCAACGGTATCAATACCGAAGTGAACGAATAATTCAACCCCCTCTTTTGATTCCATTGAAAACGCATGGTTGGTTTCAAAAATTTTACCAATTACACCATCAACAGGCGCAACAATTTTGTTACCTGTTGGGCGAATCGCAATACCATCACCCACGATTTTTTCAGAGAAAACAACATCTGGTACATCTTCGATATTCACAATCTCACCAGAAAGTGGCGCATAAATTTCGACTTCCACTGTTTTGTTTTCTTTTGAACCAAATAATTTGTCAAATAAGCCCATTTTAATCTCCTATCTATTAAAGATGGCTAGTATTTTAACGTAAAACTCTGTTTTTGTATCTAGTTTAACGATTTTTCTGCTAAAAAAGCTTGAATTAATTGCTCAATTTCAGCAGCGGTTGGTTTTTGTAATGCTTCATCAGCTAAGGCTTTCACCTCTTGATAATTCACATGACGAATTAATTTTTTAATACGTGGCACAGAAATTGCACTCATACTAAATTCATCTAAGCCCATACCGAGTAACAATAAGGTTGCTCGTTCATCACCGGCTAACTCACCACACATACCTGTCCATTTACCTTCTGCATGAGAAGCATCAATCACTTGTTTGATCAAGCCTAGTACTGAAGGAGACATAGGATTGTATAAGTGAGAAATTAATTCATTACCACGGTCAACAGCTAGCGTATATTGCGTTAAATCGTTTGTACCAATACTAAAGAAATCCACTTCTTTCGCTAAGAATTTCGCATTCACCGCTGCAGATGGTGTTTCAACCATGACACCCACTTGGATATTTTCATCAAAAGCTTTACCTTCTGCACGCAATTCTGCTTTTAAGGTTTCAAGCACTGATTTTAATTCACGAATTTCTTCTACCGAAATAATCATCGGGAACATCACAGCAAGTTTACCAAATGCTGACGCACGTAATACCGCTCTTAATTGTGCATGTAAAATTTCACGACGATCAAGGGCAATACGTACCGCACGCCATCCTAAGAATGGGTTCATTTCTTTTGGTAAATTTAAATATGGAAGCTCTTTATCACCGCCGATATCCATGGTACGTAATACCACTAGACGACCTTCCATTGCTTCAACTACTTCTTTATAAGCAATGAATTGCTCTTCTTCGCTCGGCAATTGATCGCGATCCATAAAGAGGAATTCTGTACGGTATAAACCTACCCCTTCTGCACCATTACGATGTGCACCTTCGCAATCGCGAATCGTACCAATATTGGCTACCACATCAACTTTATGACCATCAAGGGTCACCGCTGGTAAATCTTTTAATTTCGCTAATTCTGCTTTTTCTTCAGCGAGTTTTGCTTCTAAGGTTTTTAATTCGTCAATTTCAGCTTGAGTCGGATTCACGTAAACACGGTTGTTTACCGCATCTAAAATAAGATAATCACCTGTATTCACTCGTGCTGTGACATCATTTGTCCCTACAATGGCAGGCAATTCAAGTGAACGAGCCATAATTGAGGTGTGAGATGTTCTACCACCAATATCGGTGATAAAACCTAATACTTTTTCTAAGTTTAATTGAGCAGTTTCTGATGGGGTTAAATCGTAAGCCACAAGGATGGATTCTTCGGTAATATCACCAAGATCCACAATATGCATGCCTAAAATATTTTTGATTAAACGATTACCGATATCGCGAATATCACCCGCACGTTCTTTTAAGTATTCATCATCAATTTCAGACAACATTTCAACTTGTTGATCGATGATTTTACTTGCTGCCACACTCGCATTCACTTTGTTTGAACGAAGATAATCAATAATTTCCTCTTCTAACTCTTCATCTTCAAGGATCATTAAATGGCCTTCAAAGATGGCCGCTTTTTCTTCACCTAAGGATTTTAATGCACGTTGATGAATAGAATTAAGTTGCTCAACAGCAGCTTCACGACCAGCATAAAAACGGGCAACTTCTGCCTCAACTTGCTCTTCTGAAATTTTTTGCGTATCAAGAACAATTTTTTCTTCTTTTAATACTAAGGCTTTACCAAAAACGATACCTGGTGACGCTGGAATACCTGTAATCATACTTTTACCTTCCGAGATAATTTATTAAAGGTTAGATAAACAATAGCCATAGAATAGAAATCCTATGGCTAATCGTAAATTATTCTAAAGTAGGAATTAATGCTACTAAATGTTCAACGGCTTGTTGTTCGTCTTCACCTTCCGCCGAGATGGTGATTACAGTTCCTTGCGTTAAGCCTAAGGTTTGTAGCTTAAATAGGCTTTTCGCACTTGCACTTTTACCACCGGAGGTCACTGTTACATCAGAAGCAAATGCTTTCGCTTCTTTTACAAATTGCGCCGCTGGACGGGTGTGTAAACCATTAGGAGCTGTAATTTCTACATCTTTTGAGAACATAATGTTACCTCTATAGTAATTGTAAAATTTAGTCTATAAATCCGCTGTAGTATCTCTATTAAATGCCCAATAATCAAGGCTAAACACAAAAAAACTTGAGCTACGTCACGAAATTCGGGGTAATTTATACCTAATTTACAGTAATTTGTCTACTACACAGAAAAATGACGCTGTGATTTCGTCTCACTCAAGCTTTCAATGAGGCGATGATAATTCTCATAGCGTATAGCTGAAATCCGACCTGCTTCGACAGCCTCACGTAATGCACAGCCAGGATCGTTCAAATGCTTACAATCTCGGAATTTACATGTACCTAAGACATATTGAAACTCACGATAGCCTTTGGTGATCTGATCTGGCTCCAAATGCCATAAACCAAACTCACGAATACCTGGTGAGTCAATCAAATTACCACCTTGTGGCAAATGATATAAACGAGAAGAAGTTGTGGTATGTTGTCCCAAGCCTGAGGTTTCGCTGATGCCACCGACTTGCGCATTGACGGTTGGTAAAATATGGTTAATTAAACTGGATTTGCCTACCCCTGATTGCCCTACAAAAATGGAAGTTCCATCACTTAAAAGTGCGGTCAATTTTTCCATATTTTTTCCGGTTTCAGCAGAAATGATGATGGTCTGATAACCAATATCACGGTAAATCTGTAACTGGCTTTCCACTTCCTGCTCTTGCTCGGCATCCAGTAAATCGCCTTTATTCACCACGATGACAGGCTCGATCCCCGCATTTTCACACACCACTAGATAACGATCGATAATATTGAGTGAAAGTACTGGCACAACCGCAGAAACAATAATAATACGATCGATATTGGCCGCAATCGGTTTCAGCCCATCATAATAATCTGGGCGAGCAATTTCATTTTGTCTTGGGTGAATGGCTTCAATCACGCCGCTCACCCCTTGGAGCTGCTCATTGCCTTGTCGCCAAATTACTTTGTCTCCAACCACGAGACTAGAAAGTGTACGACGTAAATTACAACGGAAAATCTCGCCTTGTGCATTTTCCACATCAGCATGAACTGAATAACGCGTAACGACTACCCCATCTTGGCTTTCACCTAGCATATCATCTTGCCATTCCACTTCTTTCTTCTTGTGGCGATGCAAGGCTTTCGCGTTATTTGATTGAATTCGACGAGTTTGATTTTGCGTTAGTTTACGTTTGCTCATAAAGTGCGGTCGTTTTTTCCGATGTTTTTCGTTAAAATAAACGGGATTAAGAAATGTTCATAGGATACCTTATATTATGCAATTAGATAAACAAAATCTGATTTGGATCGATTTAGAAATGACAGGATTAGATCCTGAAAAAGAACGCATTATTGAAATCGCAACCATCGTGACAGATAAAGATCTCAATATTTTAGCGGAAGGCCCTGTGATTGCCGTACATCAAAGTGATGAATTATTAAACAAAATGTCGGAATGGTGCGTAAAAACCCATACAGCAAATGGCTTAGTTGACCGTGTCAAAGCGAGCAAACTCACCGAACGTGCGGCTGAATTACAAACATTAGATTTTTTAAAACGATGGGTACCAAAAGGTGCTTCACCGATTTGTGGCAACAGCATCGCACAAGATAAACGCTTTCTTTACAAATATATGCCTGATTTAGCCGATTATTTCCACTATCGTCATGTGGATGTCAGTACATTAAAAGAATTGGCTTCTCGCTGGAAACCAGAGATTTTAGACGGTTTTAAAAAAGGTAATACTCATTTAGCCCTTGATGATATTCGTGAATCAATTAAAGAGTTGGCTTACTACCGTGAGCACTTTATTAATCTGGGTTGATGAAAACTTAGGCAAACTCAATCATTTGCGAAATCTGCGCTTGCGTTGAATAAATTTTTTCGTATAATGTTGCCTCATTCACCAATGTGAAATGCGGGAATAGCTCAGTTGGTAGAGCACGACCTTGCCAAGGTCGGGGTCGCGAGTTCGAGCCTCGTTTCCCGCTCCAAATTTTCACATGAATGTCCTGCGGGAATAGCTCAGTTGGTAGAGCACGACCTTGCCAAGGTCGGGGTCGCGAGTTCGAGCCTCGTTTCCCGCTCCAAATTCTCAATCCGTTGCTGAAAAGCAGCGGATTTTTTTATTGTATTTTCCCTACATATTCCCTTCAAAATACGATAAAATTCGTTAGAAACTTTAACCTAAAAAATCACTCTAATAATGACCGAATTCACCCAATACATTCCTGATGAAGGCACGATGCTCCGTTTTGGTAAAAAACTGGCTGAAGTGCTTATAAAACAACCGAAAGATAATGCCATTGTGCTTTATTTTAATGGCGATCTTGGCGCAGGGAAAACCACCCTGACTCGTGGAATGGTGCAAGGTTTAGGCTACCAAGGCAATGTCAAAAGCCCTACTTATACTTTAGTGGAAGAATATAGCATTGCAGGGAAAATGATTTATCACTTTGATTTATATCGTCTTGCCGATCCTGAAGAATTGGAATTTATGGGCATTCGTGATTATTTCAGCCAAAATTGCATCTGCTTAATCGAATGGGCAGAAAAAGGTAAGGGCATCTTGCCTGAGGCTGATTTATTGGTGAATATTGATTATTACGACGATGCTCGCAACATTACGCTAATCGCTCAAAATTCAGTGGGTGAGCATATTTTGACGCAACTATAAAACTGACTTACATGAAAGCAAAATTTTCGTTTCTTTTTGGAATATTTTCTCTAATTTCTACTACTGTATTTGCCGCCCCACAATGGACAATTGCCATTGATCCTGGCCACGGTGGTAAAGATCCCGGTGCAATCGGAAAAAATCTCGGCATTTATGAAAAAAATGTCACCCTTTCTATTGCACGAGAATTAAAGGCTTTATTAGATAAAGATCCTAACTTCAAAGGTGTCTTAACACGCAGTAGCGATTACTACATTTCGGTGCCAGAACGCTCTGAAATTGCGCGTAAATATAGAGCAAATTTTCTCGTTTCTATCCATGCGGACTCCTCTCTTAATGCAGACCAACGTGGCGCATCAGTTTGGGTACTATCCAATCGCCGAGCCAACGATGAAATGGGTCAATGGTTAGAAGATGATGAAAAACGCTCTGAGCTTTTAGGCGGTGCAGGTAAAGTACTTTCCAATAACAATGACAAATATTTAGATCAAACTGTACTCGATCTACAATTTGGTCATAGCCAACGTACAGGCTATGAACTTGGTAACAGCATTTTACGTCGCTTTGCTCGCGTCACCTCCTTAAGTCGCAGCACCCCACAACATGCGAGCCTTGGCGTATTGCGTTCACCCGACATTCCTTCTGTTCTGGTGGAAACGGGATTCCTTTCCAATATGGAAGAAGAACAAAAACTGAATACCATTGCTTATCGTCGTCGTATTGCTTATATGATTTATGAAGGCTTAGTTGCTTATCGTAATGGTAATTTAAAAGCAATTGCCGTTCCACCTAGTGATGAGCAAGACAGCAAATCTACAAAATCAAGCGATAAAAACAATGAAAAATCTGACCACACTTCAGATGTGAAAGACAGCGGTATTCGCCATAAAGTGAAACCAGGTGAAAGCATTGGTAGCCTAGCAAATAAATATGATGTCAAAGTCAGCGAAATCATTGAGTTAAATAAACTGAAACGCAAAGAACTTTGGTTAAATGAAACAATTAAGATTCCTGATAATGGCAAAGACAAAAAAGCAGAAGAACCGATCAAAAAAGAAGAGAAAAACACTGAAAAATCTGACCGCACTTCCGATGTCAAGGACAGCGGCGTACGTCATAAAGTGAAACCAGGTGAAAGCATTGGTAGCTTGGCGAACAAATACGATGTAAAAGTCAGCGAAATCATTGAATTAAATAAACTAAAACGTAAAGAACTTTGGCTGAATGAAACCATTAAAATTCCGGATAACGGTAAAGGTAAAAAGGTAGAAGAAAAACCTAAGGCAGATGATAAAGCCAAAGCCGATAACAAAGGAAACAACAGCAAAATTGTTGAAGCTGAAAAAGCGGTTTCTAAAAAAGATCAAAAACAAGAAAAAGCTGAGAATAAAAAAGAGCCTGAGAAAAAAGGTAACGATAAAAAAGACACTTCTTCAAAAGGAAATGAAAAGAAAGATGATGGCAAAAAAGAAACCCCGCTTTACCATACAGTGAAAGCCGATCAAACTATCTATGCTATCTCTCGTGAATACAATGTACCGGTTAATCGTCTTTTAAAACTGAACCCAACATTGAAAAACGGCAACGTCGTGACTGGTCAAAAAATTAAACTTAAAGAAAAATAAGGAATCCTATGGCAATCAAAATTCTTTCTCCACAGCTGGCTAATCAGATTGCCGCAGGTGAAGTGGTCGAACGCCCTGCCTCTGTGGTAAAAGAATTGGTGGAAAACAGCCTTGATGCCGGTGCCAATAAAATTCATATTGATATTGAAAACGGCGGCGCCAGCCTGATTCGTATTCGAGATAATGGCAGTGGCATTCCTAAAGAGGAATTAAGCCTAGCACTCGCTCGACACGCAACCAGTAAAATTGCCGATCTCGATGATCTCGAAGCCATTTTAAGTTTAGGTTTCCGTGGTGAAGCCCTTGCCAGTATCAGCTCTGTTTCTCGTCTCACGCTTACCTCTCGCACGGCAGAGCAAAATGAAGCGTGGCAGGTTTATGCTCAAGGACGAGAGATGGAAACCACAATCAAACCCGCATCTCATCCAGTCGGCACGACAGTTGAAGTGGCGAATCTCTTTTTTAATACGCCTGCGCGTCGTAAATTCTTACGCACTGATAAAACAGAATTTGCTCATATTGATGAGGTCATTCGCCGAATTGCTTTAGCAAAATTCAATATCGCTTTTACGCTCACCCATAATGGCAAAATTATTCGACAATATCGTCCTGCAACAAATGAAGAACAACAACTAAAACGTGTTGCCGCCATTTGTGGCGATGATTTTGTTCAACATGCTTTATGTATTGATTGGAAACATGATGATCTGCATCTTTCTGGCTGGGTGGCGACACCTGAGTTTACCCGTTCTCAAAATGATTTAAGCTATTGCTATATCAATGGACGAATGGTGCGTGATAAAGTGATCACCCATGCCATTCGTCAGGCTTATGCGGAGCATTTGCATACTGAGCAATATCCTGCATTTGTGCTATTTATCGACCTCAATCCACATGATGTCGATGTCAACGTGCATCCAACAAAACACGAAGTGCGTTTCCATCAAGCGCGTTTAATTCATGATTTTATCTGTCAAGGCGTAACAAATGCGCTCAATGCCATTCCTCAAGCTGAATTGGATTTAGTGCCAGCGATGAATGAGGCAAGAGAGCCTTCGGTTTCATATCAACCTCACTACGAAACAAAACCCAATCGTGCAGCGGCTGGGCAAAATATTTTTGCCTCGAATTATCATCAGCCTCGTGAAAAACAATCAGAAAATCGACCGCACTTTTCAAACCGTAGTGAGTACGTTCCATCATATGGTTATCGTGAACAACCTACAAAGACCGAACAACGTTTATATGGTGAATTAGTACGTCCTGCGGAAAATTCTCAAGTTTTAACAACACCTGTCGTTGAACAACAACTCCCACAGACAAGTGATGCAGGCTATTTACGTGCATTGACATTAATTGAAAATAAAGCATTGCTTTTACAACAAAATCAGCAGTTTTATTTGATGTCATTAGCTAAATTGCAAACCTTAAATTATGAATTAACCTTACAACAAGGTGAAATTTCACAACAGCCGTTGCTCATTCCGATTATTTTTCGCTTAGATGAAAAACAATTTGAACAATGGCAAAAACAAAAAGCTTTTTTCCAACAAAGTGGTTTTGAATTTATTGAAAATGAAGCTCAGCTACGTCTTACATTAAACAAAGTCCCTGCGGTTTTACGTACACAAAATTTACAAAAATGTGTGGTGAGCCTACTTGCGGAACATCTAGAAAATATACCTGATTTTCTGACCGCACTTTGTCAGACTCTAGAGATGAAACCAATTCAAGTGTTAGCGGACGCAGTCAGCTTATTAAGTGAAACGGAACGCTTACTGAATAAAGCTCATCAAGAAAAATTTAATACATTACTGAAACCGATTAACTGGCAGCCTTTTTTAACTGATTTGTAATATGACACAAAAAACTGACTCCAAACCAACCGCACTTTTTCTGATGGGGCCAACAGCCTCAGGAAAAACAGATCTTGCTATTCAATTGCGTCAAAGCCTGCCAGTGGAAGTGATCAGTGTCGATTCTGCATTAATTTATAAAGGGATGGATATTGGTACGGCAAAGCCTTCTAAAGAAGAACTTGCCCTTGCCCCTCATCGCTTAATCGATATCTTAGATCCCGCTGAAAGTTATTCTGCGATGAATTTTCGTGACGATGCGCTCAGAGAAATGACCGATATTACCGCGCAAGGCAAAATTCCGCTTTTGGTTGGCGGTACCATGTTGTATTACAAAGCATTGATTGAAGGCCTTTCTCCCCTTCCATCTGCTGATGAAAAGTTACGCTTAGAGATTGAAGAAAAAGCGCAAAAACTTGGCTGGCCAGCACTTCATCAAGAATTACAAAAAATTGATCCTGTTTCAGCAGAGCGTATCAATCCAAATGATTCGCAGCGAATTAATCGTGCATTAGAAGTATTCTATTTAACGGGCAAATCATTAACGGAATTAACCGAACAAAAAGGCGAAGAATTGCCTTATCAATTTTTACAATTTGCTATTGCACCAGAAAATCGCGCGGTGTTACATCAACGTATCGAACAACGTTTCCATAAAATGATCGAATTAGGTTTCCAAGAAGAGGTTGAAAAACTCTATCAACGAGAAGATCTCCATCCTGATTTGCCTTCTATCCGCTGTGTGGGCTATCGACAAATGTGGGAATATTTACGTGGTGACTATGATCATGAAGAAATGGTCTTCCGCGGTATTTGTGCAACCCGACAATTAGCCAAACGACAAATCACCTGGCTGCGCGGCTGGAAAATACCATTAAATTGGCTAGATAGTCTGCAACCGCAAAAAGCCAAAGAAATCATACTACGCAAGATTGACGAACATTTTAAGGGGTAAATTATGGCGCTTTCACTTCCGCTTTCGACTGAAAAACTCATTCAACTTGGCGAAGTGCTTTGCCAACATTTCCCTGCAATGAATCTTGATGAAATAACCCAACAAATCGAGCGGGACGCAACAGATCTCACGACACCAATCGGACAAATAAACTATGCCATCAGTCTGTCTGATTTCTTGGAAAAAGTCTTAAAAAAACACCCGCACTTTTTAGCCCAGTGGTGGCAAACGCCTCCTCAATGTTCAGATTGTCAACATTACGCTAGCCGTTTAGCTGACCAACTCTCTACTATCCAAAACGAAGAACAGCTTTACAAAACGTTACGAGATTTTCGTAATCAAGAAATGGCAAAACTCAGTTTCTGCCAAAGTTTAAATCTTGCTACCGTAGAAGAAATTTTTATTCGTCTTTCTCAACTTGCTGAAAGTCTTATTATTGGTGCGAGAGATTGGCTGTATAAACAAACTTGTGAAGAAATGGGCACACCTTGTGATGAACATGGCAACCCTCAGCAACTCTATATTCTTGGCATGGGAAAATTAGGTGGTTTTGAGCTAAATTTCTCCTCTGATATTGATTTAATTTTTACTTACCCTTCACAGGGAGAAACCATTGGTGCAAGACGAGCCGTTGATAATGCCAAATTTTTTACTCGTTTAGGACAACGCCTGATCAATGCTTTAGATCAATTCACGCCAGATGGCTTTGTCTATCGTACGGATATGCGCCTTCGCCCTTTTGGTGACAGTGGTGCACTTGCCTTAAGTTTTTCTGCGATGGAGCAATATTACCAAGATCAAGGGCGAGACTGGGAACGCTATGCTATGATCAAAGGGCGTATTTTAGGCGCTGATGCGCAAGATCCCTATGTAAAAACCTTGCAGCAATTACTTCGCCCCTTTGTGTATCGACGCTATATTGATTTTAGTGTGATTCAAGCTTTACGTGAAATGAAAGGTAAAATTGAGCGTGAAGTACGTCGTCGTGGCTTAAAAGACAATATTAAACTAGGCGCAGGCGGGATTCGAGAAATCGAATTTATTGTACAAGTTTTTCAACTGATTCGTGGTGGACGTGAGATTAAGCTCCAACAACATGAATTGC
The DNA here is from genome assembly GCF_014931415.1 of Haemophilus parainfluenzae. Classification (NCBI taxonomy): domain Bacteria; kingdom Pseudomonadati; phylum Pseudomonadota; class Gammaproteobacteria; order Pasteurellales; family Pasteurellaceae; genus Parahaemophilus; species Parahaemophilus parainfluenzae. Next base: position 1,937,091 of record NZ_CP063121.1, read on the forward strand.
TTAAACTTCTCCCTGAAATACGAGATCTTGGTTTAATTACGCCTGAACAATATCATGAATTAAGAGAAGCTTATATCTTCCTTCGTCGTACTGAAAACGTACTACAAGCTATTGATGATCAACAAACGCAACTTCTTCCGACAGATGAAGAAAATCGCCTTAGATTAATGGTCGCTTGTCGAGAATACACTTACTTAGATGAGAACAATCAAACTATGATGAAATCTTATCCAATTGAAAACTGGGATGATTTCTATCAAATACTACAAGCACACCAACAAAAAGTGCGGTCAGTTTTTGATGCATTAATTGGTGAAGAAAAAGATGAACGTACCGATGACAATAATCAGTGGATTGATTTTTTAGAAAGTGACCTCGATGATATTGAACAAATGCTGATTGATAATCACATTGATGATGACGCAATTTCCGATATCTTAGATAAACTTATTCAATTCAAAGAGGGGCTTGCGCGCCGTGTTATTGGCTCTCGTGGTCGAGAAGTTTTAGCTCACTTATTGCCAAATATCTTCACTCAAATATTTGAACAAAAAAATTACCGCACTTTATTGCCACGCATTCTCAATATTATCGATAAAATTGCGAGTAGAACGACGTATTTAGAATTACTCTTAGAAAATCCCCAAGCCATTAAGCAGCTAATTGAACTATGTGCGCAATCCCTGATGATCGCTGAACAAGTGGCTCGCTATCCTATTCTACTCGATGAATTATTAAATACTGAAGCGCTACGTAATCCATTACCGTTCACACAGTATCCTGATGAATTGAAACAATATATGCTGCGATTACCACAAGATGATGAAGAACAATTTATTGACGGTTTACGCCAATTCAAACAGTCTATTTTATTACGCGTTGCTGCCGCCGATATTCTCGAAGTATTGCCTGTTATGAAAGTGAGCGATCATCTCACTTATCTAGCTGAAGCAATTATTGATGCCGTTGTCAATTTTGCTTGGCAACAAGTCAGTCAACGCTTTGGTGTACCGGAACATCTAGCGGGTAAAACAGAAAAAGGCTTTTTAGTCATTGGCTACGGTAAATTAGGCGGAATTGAACTCGGATATAAATCCGATTTGGATTTAGTCTTTTTATATCAAGCTGTTGAAGGACTGACTGTTGGTGGAAAAAAATCCATTGATAGCAATCAATTCTATTTAAGATTGGCTCAAAAAATTGTCAGTATTTTTAGTATGAATACCAGTGCAGGCATACTTTACGATGTTGATATGCGATTACGACCTTCAGGCGATGCAGGCTTATTAGGCTGTTCACTTCAAGCATTTGAAAACTATCAACTCAATGAAGCATGGACTTGGGAGAAACAAGCTCTTGTCCGCAGTCGTGCCATTTTTGGTGAAACTGAATTAAAAGCAGAATTTGAAAAAATTCGCTGTAATGTGCTTTCTGCTCAAAGAGATATTAATCAGCTAAAAATTGAAGTAAGAGACATGCGTGAAAAAATGTACGAACATTTATCTCACACAAAAGAAGGCTTTTTTAATATCAAAACAGATCGTGGCGGCATTACCGATATTGAATTTATCGCCCAGTATCTGATGCTCGCAAATGCCCCAGCTAATCCAATATTAACCAAATGGTCTGATAATGTCCGTATCTTTGATTCCATGGCAGAATATCACATTATTTCTCTAGCAGAATGTGAAAAGCTCAAATCCTGTTACGTGACACTGCGTAATAAAATCCATCACCTAAACTTATTAGGAAAGCCTGTCATTGTTGATGATTCGGAATTTATAGAAGAAAGAGAATTTGTTTGTTCTTTCTGGAATAAGTTATTTTCTTAAAAGATTAAAGGAGTCTATCCCCAGATATTTGGGATAAACTCCTTTTCATATATTCTCTACGTAAAAACAGCCTAACTTTCTACCGCACTTATATTGTCAAAGTAATCTTTAACAAAACTCCATAAACAAAAACCCCAAGCCATTCAGCTCGGGGTTCACATTCAGTACCTGGCGGTGTCCTACTCTCACATGGGGAAGCCCCACACTACCATCGGCGCATCGGCGTTTCACTTCTGAGTTCGGTATGGGGTCAGGTGGGACCACCGCTCTATCGCCGCCAGGATTATTCCTTTAATAACTTTTCTCTACTCTGCTCTCACTATCTCTAGTGCTCACAACCAAACAAGCTGATTCACTTCAAAACTTTCTCTTCGTCTCTGAGTCTTTTTATTTTAGTCTTACAACCTCAAAAACCCTTGAGCGTTGTATAGTTAAGCCTCTCGGGCAATTAGTATCTGTTAGCTCAACGGCTCGCACCGCTTACACACCAGACCTATCTACGTCTTAGTCTTAAACAACCCTTACTGTCTTAAAAACAGGGAGAACTCATCTCTTGGCAAGTTTCGTGCTTAGATGCTTTCAGCACTTATCTCTTCCGCACTTAGCTACCCGGCAATGCGTCTGGCGACACAACCGGAACACCAGTGGTGCGTCCACTCCGGTCCTCTCGTACTAGGAGCAGCCCCAATCAATTCTCCAACGCCCACGGCAGATAGGGACCGAACTGTCTCACGACGTTCTAAACCCAGCTCGCGTACCACTTTAAATGGCGAACAGCCATACCCTTGGGACCTACTTCAGCCCCAGGATGTGATGAGCCGACATCGAGGTGCCAAACACCGCCGTCGATATGAACTCTTGGGCGGTATCAGCCTGTTATCCCCGGAGTACCTTTTATCCGTTGAGCGATGGCCCTTCCATTCAGAACCACCGGATCACTATGACCTACTTTCGTACCTGCTCGACTTGTCTGTCTCGCAGTTAAGCTTGCTTATACCATTGCACTAACCTGACGATGTCCGACCGTCATTAGCAAACCTTCGTGCTCCTCCGTTACTCTTTGGGAGGAGACCGCCCCAGTCAAACTACCCACCAGACACTGTCCGAGACCACGTTTCGTAATCTTCGTTAGAACATCAAACGTTAAAGGGTGGTATTTCAAGGACGACTCCATAATCACTGGCGTGACTACTTCTAAGTCTCCCACCTATCCTACACATCAAAATTCAATGTTCAGTGTCAAGCTATAGTAAAGGTTCACGGGGTCTTTCCGTCTAGCCGCGGGTACACCGCATCTTCACGGCGATTTCAATTTCACTGAGTCTCGGGTGGAGACAGCCTGGCCATCATTATGCCATTCGTGCAGGTCGGAACTTACCCGACAAGGAATTTCGCTACCTTAGGACCGTTATAGTTACGGCCGCCGTTTACTGGGGCTTCGATCAGGAGCTTCTCTTTCGATTACACCATCAATTAACCTTCCAGCACCGGGCAGGCATCACACCCTATACGTCCACTTTCGTGTTTGCAGAGTGCTGTGTTTTTAATAAACAGTTGCAGCCAGCTGGTATCTTCGACCGGTTCAACCTTCGCCCGCTAGGGACTACAATCTACGCCGGCGCACCTTCTCCCGAAGTTACGGTGCTATTTTGCCTAGTTCCTTCACCCGAGTTCTCTCAAGCGCCTGAGTATTCTCTACCTGACCACCTGTGTCGGTTTTCAGTACGGTTTAGATAAACCTGAAGCTTAGTGGCTTTTCCTGGAAGTGTGGTATCGGTTACTTCAGCTCCGTAGAGCCTCGTCATCATCTCTCGGTGTTAAAGAAGTCCGGATTTGCCTAAACTTCTCACCTACCAACTTAAACGCACATATCCAACAGTGCGATAACCTAACCTGCTCCGTCCCCACATCGCAGTTTATCCAAGTACGGGAATATTAACCCGTTTCCCATCGACTACGCTTTTCAGCCTCGCCTTAGGGGCCGACTCACCCTGCCCCGATTAACGTTGGACAGGAACCCTTGGTCTTCCGGCGAACGGGTTTTTCACCCGTTTTATCGTTACTTATGTCAGCATTCGCACTTCTGATACGTCCAGCAAACCTCTCGATTCACCTTCATCCGCTTACAGAACGCTCCCCTACCCAACAGTATTGCTACTGATGCCGCAGCTTCGGTGCTATATTTGAGCCCCGTTACATCTTCCGCGCAGGCCGACTCGACTAGTGAGCTATTACGCTTTCTTTAAATGATGGCTGCTTCTAAGCCAACATCCTAGCTGTCTAAGCCTTCCCACTTCGTTTCCCACTTAATATAGACTTTGGGACCTTAGCTGGCGGTCTGGGTTGTTTCCCTCTCCACGACGGACGTTAGCACCCGCCGTGTGTCTCCTGAGTATCACTCTTCGGTATTCGTAGTTTGCATCGGGTTGGTAATCCGGGATGGACCCCTAGCCGAAACAGTGCTCTACCCCCGAAGGTGTCCGCTCAAGGCTCTACCTAAATAGATTTCGGGGAGAACCAGCTATCTCCCGGTTTGATTGGCCTTTCACCCCCAGCCACAAGTCATCCGCTAATTTTTCAACATTAGTCGGTTCGGTCCTCCAGTTAGTGTTACCCAACCTTCAACCTGCCCATGGCTAGATCACCGGGTTTCGGGTCTATACCTTGCAACTAGACGCCCAGTTAAGACTCGGTTTCCCTTCGGCTCCCCTATTCGGTTAACCTCGCTACAAAATATAAGTCGCTGACCCATTATACAAAAGGTACGCAGTCACCCCAAAAGGGCTCCCACTGCTTGTACGTACAAGGTTTCAGGTTCTATTTCACTCCCCTCACCGGGGTTCTTTTCGCCTTTCCTTCACAGTACTGGTTCACTATCGGTCAATCAGGAGTATTTAGCCTTGGAGGATGGTCCCCCCATCTTCAAACAGGATATCACGTGTCCCGCCCTACTTGTCGTTAGCTTAGTACCATGACCTGGACTTCGAGTACGGGGCTATCACCCTGTATCGCCAAGCTTCCCAGCTTGTTCCTCTGTCTCTGTCATTATCACTAACAGGCTCCTTCGCGTTCGCTCGCCGCTACTAACGAAATCTCGGTTGATTTCTTTTCCTCGGGGTACTTAGATGTTTCAGTTCTCCCGGTTTGCCTCACTTACCTATGGATTCAGTAAGTGATAGTAGATTCTTCATCTACTGGGTTTCCCCATTCGGACATCTTGGATTAAACGCCTCTTATCGACTCATCCAAGCTTTTCGCAGATTAGCACGTCCTTCCTCGCCTCTGATTGCCAAGGCATCCACCTTGTACGCTTAGTCACTTAACTATACAACCTCAAAAATTCTCGATGTTGTGTTTTCAACTAAACACTTGATTGCTTTTGTTCAATCAAGATTTTCTTCTTACTCAGACTTTTTCTTATCCTTAAAGGACTTGAAAGTCTCTTCAGTTTTTCAGCTTGTTTCCTGGTTGTTAAAGAACAGAAGATAATAAAGTTATCTTTATTTGGCGTCCCCACGGGGATTCGAACCCCGGTTACCGCCGTGAAAGGGCGATGTCCTAGGCCTCTAGACGATGGGGACAACAAATAAAGATACTCTATCTTACACTTTGCTTACGCACTTTTCTCTCTTCATTCATTTTCTACAATATATCAATCAATCTGTGTGGACACTTATTGTCTCTCGTTTTTGGTAAGGAGGTGATCCAACCGCAGGTTCCCCTACGGTTACCTTGTTACGACTTCACCCCAGTCATGAATCATACCGTGGTAAACGCCCTCCAAAAGGTTAAGCTATCTACTTCTGGTACAACCCACTCCCATGGTGTGACGGGCGGTGTGTACAAGGCCCGGGAACGTATTCACCGCAACATTCTGATTTGCGATTACTAGCGATTCCGACTTCATGGAGTCGAGTTGCAGACTCCAATCCGGACTTAGACGTACTTTGTGAGATTCGCTCCAGCTCGCACTCTCGCTTCCCTCTGTATACGCCATTGTAGCACGTGTGTAGCCCTACTCGTAAGGGCCATGATGACTTGACGTCATCCCCACCTTCCTCCGGTTTATCACCGGCAGTCTCCTTTGAGTTCCCGACCTAATCGCTGGCAACAAAGGATAAGGGTTGCGCTCGTTGCGGGACTTAACCCAACATTTCACAACACGAGCTGACGACAGCCATGCAGCACCTGTCTCAGAGTTCCCGAAGGCACCAATCCATCTCTGGAAAGTTCTCTGGATGTCAAGAGTAGGTAAGGTTCTTCGCGTTGCATCGAATTAAACCACATGCTCCACCGCTTGTGCGGGCCCCCGTCAATTCATTTGAGTTTTAACCTTGCGGCCGTACTCCCCAGGCGGTCGATTTATCACGTTAGCTACGGGCGCCAAGCTCAAAGCTCAACCCCCAAATCGACATCGTTTACAGCGTGGACTACCAGGGTATCTAATCCTGTTTGCTCCCCACGCTTTCGCACATGAGCGTCAGTACATTCCCAAGGGGCTGCCTTCGCCTTCGGTATTCCTCCACATCTCTACGCATTTCACCGCTACACGTGGAATTCTACCCCTCCCTAAAGTACTCTAGCGACCCAGTATGAAATGCAATTCCCAGGTTAAGCCCGGGGCTTTCACACCTCACTTAAGTCACCGCCTGCGTGCCCTTTACGCCCAGTTATTCCGATTAACGCTCGCACCCTCCGTATTACCGCGGCTGCTGGCACGGAGTTAGCCGGTGCTTCTTCTGTAGTTAACGTCAATCACCTAGTCTATTAAACTAAATGCCTTCCTCGCTACCGAAAGAACTTTACAACCCGAAGGCCTTCTTCATTCACGCGGCATGGCTGCGTCAGGGTTGCCCCCATTGCGCAATATTCCCCACTGCTGCCTCCCGTAGGAGTCTGGGCCGTGTCTCAGTCCCAGTGTGGCTGGTCATCCTCTCAGACCAGCTAGAGATCGTCGGCTTGGTGAGCCTTTACCTCACCAACTACCTAATCCCACTTGGGCTCATCCTATGGCATGTGGCCCGAAGGTCCCACACTTTCATCTCTCGATACTACGCGGTATTAGCTACAGTTTCCCGTAGTTATCCCCCTCCATAAGCTAGATTCCCAAGCATTACTCACCCGTCCGCCACTCGTCATCAAAGAAGCAAGCTTCTTTATGTTACCGTTCGACTTGCATGTGTTAAGCCTGCCGCCAGCGTTCAATCTGAGCCATGATCAAACTCTTCAATTCAAGTTCAATCGCTCAATACTGCTGACATAAAATGTCACTACTTAAAAAGTATATGAATTTCTAGTTAGCACCTATTAAGACTTCAAAATTAAAAAATATTTTTAAAACAAGTCAATCAACAAGTGCCCACACAGATTGTCTGATATATTGTTAAAGAGCAAAAAAGAACGACGCACCGGTTTTTCTTAAGATTCACAACAGCGCGTCGTTGTGTGGGGCGTATTATAGGCATTTCAGATGCCTTTGCAAGATCTTTTTGTAAAAAAATGTAAATTTTTTGCTGTTTGCTTACAAACGCACCAACATGACGAGAAAAAATCATTTTAAAACGGTAATTCCATCAAATCCCCAGAGAGCCAACGCTTGTTCTAATTGGTGTTTATTCTCTACATCTTGCGTACAAAAGACCTGATTTTTCACCTCAGATTTTGACCGCACTTCTAATTTATCAAGTAAATACTGCAAGCGTCTGGCAATAGCGAATCCAGGGTCCATAAAATTCTTCACTTGAGGTAAGCAAATTTGAATTTCATCTTTAATTAAAGGGAAATGGGTACAGCCTAAACAAATCGTATCTAAATTCTCTATTGAGGCCCAAGGAGTTAATTCATTTTTCAATGCAATCAAATCGACCGATTTCCCTTGGATTTTATGCTCTGCGATTTCAACCAGTTTAGTTGAGCCTAATCGTTCAACGACACAATGAGCGGCAAACTGATGAATAAGATCATTAACATAAGGGCGTTTAACCGTGCCCTTTGTTGCCAATAGACCAATATGTTTCGTTTGTGAGATTTCTGCCGCTGGCTTGATGGCGGGTACAGTTCCCACTATCGGAATAGAAAATTGTTCACGCAAAGGCGGTAGCACCACCGTACTCGCGGTATTGCAAGCAATCACAATGGCATCAAGTGGATAATCCTGATTAATTTTTTTACAAATATCCAATGTTCGCTGAATAATTGTTTCTTCTGATTTTTCTGAATAAGGAAAGCCTGCATTGTCAAAGCAATACAAATAATGGTTATCTGGCATGAGCTTTTTCGCTTCCCGATAAACACTCAAGCCCCCCATTCCAGAATCAAAGAAAAGTACCGTTGATTTATTCATTTATAAAACTCTTTCAAAAATAACCGCACTTTAGGCATTCGAATAAATTTCTCGATTATTTAGCCAACGGCGGATTAAACTTTCTGCCACATCAGGATATTTCACTATTAATGCTTTAGCATAATGTTGAACGGTTGGAATCATTTTACGATCGCGCATTAAATTCGCCACCTTAAATTCGGCGATCCCTGTCTGCTTAGTGCCCAATACCTCACCCGGGCCGCGAATTTCTAAATCTTTCTCTGAAATCACAAACCCATCTTGGCTATCACGCAATACTTGTAAACGTTTTTGCGACACTTTACCCAACGGCGGTTTATACATTAAGACACAAAAAGAAGCCGTACTGCCACGCCCTACTCGTCCACGTAACTGATGAAGTTGTGATAAGCCCAAACGCTCAGCATTTTCAATGATCATTAGACTGGCATTTGGCACATCCACGCCCACTTCTATCACAGTTGTAGCCACAAGCAAATCAAGTTCTGCATTTTTAAACGCAGCCATAATATCTTGTTTTTCTTGCGGTTTCATTCGCCCATGTACAAGGCCTATTTTAAGCATCGGCAGCGCTTTCGTTAAATCTTCCCAAATGGCCTCAGCTGCTTGCGCTTCTAATACTTCAGACTCATCAATCAACGTGCAAACCCAATAAGCCTGGCGTTTTTCATTAATACAGGCATTTTTGACTCGAGCAACGATTTCATCACGGCGTTCTTCAGAAATAACAACTGTCGTAATCGGTGTTCTGCCTGGAGGTAATTCATCAATAATCGACGTATCAAGATCAGCATAAACCGTCATCGCTAGCGTTCTCGGAATTGGGGTTGCTGTCATAATCAGTTGATGGGGATAAAATCCTGCTTTTTCGCCTTTTTCTCGCAACATTAAACGCTGATGCACACCAAAACGATGTTGTTCATCAATAATAACCAAGGCTAAGTCGGCAAATTCTACTTCTTCTTGGAATAAAGCATGCGTGCCTACCACCATTTGTACCGCACCAGACTTAATTTTTTCCAATTCAGCTTGGCGAGCTTTCCCTTTCACCTTACCCGCTAACCAGCCAACTTCAATACCGAAAGGCTCTAACCAACGGCGGAAATTATTCGCATGCTGTTCTGCTAAAATTTCGGTTGGTGCCATTAAAGCCACTTGTTTGCCATTATCAATCGCTAATAAGGCGGCTAAGGCTGCTACCAAAGTTTTTCCCGAACCTACATCGCCCTGAACAAGCCGCATCATCGGATAGTCTTTTGCTAAATCCTGTTCAATATCCGCCACGACTCTATTTTGGGCATTCGTTGGTTGAAAAGGCAAAGATGCAAGAAAACGTTGCTTCAAATCAGTTTGATAATGCAATGGCAACGCTAAAAACTGCTGCGTACCCAACCGCACTTTTTGCATCGCAAGATTATGCGCAAGAAGCTCTTCAAAGATAAGTCGTTGCTGTGCGGGATGTTGTCCTTTTTCCAAAATATCTAATGATATATCTGGTGGCGGACGATGCAAAAATCGAATAGCATCCTTTAAGCTAAAAGGATGCGGATTAAATTCATTAGGTAAAATTTCTGTTAATTGGATTTTATCGAGTAAAGCCAATGCTTGATCGGTTAGCTTACGTAATGAATTTTGTTTTAAACCTTCCGTTGTGGAATAAATAGGCGTGAGCGTTTCTTCTAAAACCAATGGCGCATTATCCCGAATGATTTGATACTCAGGATGATGTATTTCCGCCATAAAACGCCCACGTTTAATTTCGCCAAACGCTTTGACGCGCGTACCAATCTGAAAACTGTTTTTCATTCCCGCATTAAAATTGAAGAAACGGAGCATAATCTTGCTCGTTCCATCAGAAAGACTTACGGTTAAAATAGGACGGCGCCCAAAGGCAACTTCACAAGTTTGGACAATTCCTTCAATGGTGGCATATTGTTCAGGACGAAGATCGGTAATAGGTGTAATTCTCGTGCGATCTTCATAACGGATAGGTAAATGAAAAAGCAAGTCTTGGAGATTATGAATTCCAATACGGCTTAATTTATCGGAGATTGCCGCGCCTACACCAGATAAAGTAGTTAGAGGAACGGCATCGAGAAGTTGCGTGCTCATTATGCTTCATTAATATTGCGCTTCAAACGAATCACACTGGTAATTTGTTTGATTTTTCGCATAATGTTTTCCAAATGATAGATATCTCTTGCGCCAACTTGGATAATGACTAATAGCACATTATTCTCTAACTCTTCTGTCCAAATACTTTGAATATTACTTTCACAAGTCGTGACGGCTGTCATAAGGCTACCTAATGCATTTTGCTCATTAAGCATTTCAATGTGTAATTCAGCATCAAAATTGACCGCACTTTCAGACTCTTCCCATTTTGCAGCGGTGAAATCCTTCGTATTGCTTGATACTAAATTAGAACAAGCTTGATGATGCACTACTACGCCTTTTTTCGCAGAGCTTAATGCCACGATCGGATCACCCGGAATTGGATGACAACATTGAGCAAAAGATGCTTTCATTTCGCCATCTCGGCTTAATGTTAGTGTACTTTGTGTATTTTCAGGCACACCATCCACATCAATTTCAATGGCTTCATCCATTAATTGATGGGCAATAACGCTCGACATTTGATTGCCGACACCAATTTCTACAAAAAGCTCATTGAGGCTTGAGAGATTCAATTCATTCAATACTGCTTGGATTTTCTCTTCAGAAACTTCAGAGAGATAATGTGGTTTCAATGCCATTTCCAATTGTTTTTTACCAGTTTGAACGGCATCATCTGCACGTAATAATTTTAAGAAATGACGAATACGAGTTCTCGCGCGAGCGGTCACTACAAAGTTTAACCAGCTAACGCTTGGATGAGTATTTTCACTGGTTACAATCTCAACGGTTTGACCAGATTCTAAAGCTTGTGATAATGGATAAGGTTTATGCTCTACTACTGCCGCAACACAGTGATTTCCCACATCAGAATGCACTGCATAAGCAAAATCAACAGCGGTTGCACCCATTGGTAATTCAACAATACGACCTTTTGGCGTAAAGACATAGATTTCTTTCGGGAAAAACTCGGATTTTACATTTTCAATAAACTCAAAGGAGTTACCCACGTTTTGTTGAATATCCACCAAGCTTTGCAACCAACGTTGTGCGCGTACTTGAGCTGTGGTGCTATCGTTTTTACCACCTTCTTTATACACCCAATGGGCGGTAATTCCCATTTCAGCAACCTGTTCCATCTCTTCAGTTTGCAAGTGAACTTCCACAGGTACACCATGAGGGCCAATCATTGAGGTTTGTAGCGCTTGGTAGCCATTTGCGCGTGGCACAGCAATATAATCTTTCACTTTACCTGGGCGAGGCTTATACAAACTATGCATTTGCCCCAATCCACGATAGCAATCATCAACCGAATTCACAATAACGCGGAAAGCATAAATATCCATAATGGAATGGAATTTCTGATCTTTCGTGCGCATTTTTTGATAGATTTTATAGAGATGTTTTTCTCGCCCCCAAATACGACTTGGAATACCCGCATTTTCAAGACGTTGTGAGATATCATTAGAAATACGTTGGATCAACTCCTGACGAGAACCACGTGCCTGTTCGACGAATTTTTTAAGCACTTCATAACGGCGAGGATGCATGGCTTCAAAAGATAAATCTTCTAATTCATTTTTGATATGCTCAATGCCTAAACGATGGGCTAATGGACAGTAAATCTCTAGGGTTTCTTTTGCAATGCGACGACGCTTATCTGGACGTAATGAGCCCAGTGTTCGCATATTATGGGTACGGTCAGCCAGTTTGATTAAGACGACACGAATATCTCGAGTCATCGCTAAAATCATTTTCCGGAAGTTTTCAACCTGTGCTTCTTGGCGGGTACGGAATTTCAATTTATCCAGTTTAGATACGCCATCTACAATTTCGGCTACGCTAGCGCCAAACTCATCTTTTAATTGGGATTCGGTATAAGGGGTATCTTCGATAACATCATGCAATAATGCAGCCATGACAGCTTCATGGTCTAAATGCATTTCCGCAATGATTGAAGCCACTGCAACTGGGTGCGTAATGTAAGGTTCGCCACTTGAGCGAAATTGTCCTTCGTGAGCATCTCGCGCAATAACGAATGCACGTTTGATTAATTCAATTTTATCGGCGGGCAAATACCCCTGAATAATTCGATCTAAATTGGCAAACAATTCCAAAGGACACCTGACTTTTTGTAGAGAGAAAGACTAGGCGATCAAAATAGCTTTAATTTTGACCGCACTTTAATAAGATTATTCTGTGATTAACGCTACTGCCACTTCTTCATTACGTTGAGAAGCCGCCGCATCTAAATACTCTTTTGCATCCATGATTTCTTGGTTGATTAACCCTTTTTCGATTTCACGTAATGCAATGACAGTTGGCTTATCGTTCTCTTCCGGCACTAACGGCTCACTTTGATGTAACTCTAATTGTCTCGCACGACGAGCGGCGGTTAAAATTAAATCAAAACGGTTACCAATTTTTTCTACTGCATCTTGCACAGTCACTCGAGCCATGTTTTACTCCGATGTTAAAAATAATGTCTGTAAGGGGAAATATTGTACTCAATTCAAGGTTATTTTGCTAGTAGCTGGTGAATTAAGTCTGCATTTTCTGTTTGTTGATAAGCTTTGGTCAAGCGCTCTGCCTGTAAAATACTTTGCAAATCTGCCAATGCCTGCTCAAAATTATCATTCACAATAACGTAATCATATTCATTATAATGGGAAATTTCGCTGATTGCTTTTGACATTCGCTCAGCAATGACTTCTTTACTATCCTGTCCACGTCCAATCAAGCGACGTTCTAATTCAGGCAATGAGGGAGGCAAAATAAAAATACTTTTTACAGAAGGTACTTTCTGACGAATTTGCTGTGCACCTTGCCAATCAATATCTAAAAACACATCAATGCCCTTAGCCAAGTTTTCTTCAATTGCTGGCAATGAAGTGCCGTAATAATTACCACCAAACACTTTTGCATATTCTAAGAAGTGGCCTTTTTCAATTAAGGTTTCAAATTCTTCTACTGAAACAAAATAATAATGCACACCATGACTTTCGCCTGGACGAGGAGAACGCGTTGTGTGTGAAATAGACACCATTTTTTTCGTGCCTTGATTTTTTTCTAATAACGCCGAAATTAATGATGACTTGCCCGCCCCACTTGGTGCAGAAAGAATATATAAATTACCTTGAGACATAATTGAAACCTCTTCTTGTTGTTTGTTTTTATTATACAAAAAGAAAATGAAAAGTGCGGTCAAATTTTCATTTGTTTTACCAAATTATTAAAAAGTGATCGAGATCACAAAAAAGTGGTATATACCCTTTTTTTTATCAAAATGCCCATGCTATAATCGGCGGGAACTCGTTAGAGCAACGATTTTGTTTAACTTAAAAAATAGAAGGTGAAAATCTTATGGCTATTAAAATTGGTATCAACGGTTTCGGCCGTATCGGTCGTATCGTATTCCGTGCAGCACAACATCGCGATGACATCGAAGTTGTAGGTATCAACGACTTAATCGACGTTGAATACATGGCTTACATGTTGAAATACGATTCAACTCACGGTCGTTTTGACGGTACTGTTGAAGTTAAAGACGGTAACTTAGTCGTAAACGGTAAAACTATCCGTGTTACTTCTGAACGTGATCCTGCAAACCTTAACTGGGGTGCGATCGGCGTTGATGTTGCAGTTGAAGCAACAGGTTTATTCTTAACTGATGAAACAGCACGCAAACACATCACTGCTGGTGCGAAAAAAGTCGTATTAACTGGTCCTTCTAAAGATAGCACACCAATGTTCGTACGTGGTGTAAACTTCGGTGCATATGCAGGTCAAGACATCGTGTCTAACGCTTCTTGTACTACAAACTGTTTAGCACCTTTAGCACGTGTTGTTCACGAAACTTTTGGTATCAAAGATGGTTTAATGACTACTGTTCACGCAACAACAGCGACTCAAAAAACTGTTGATGGTCCATCAGCTAAAGACTGGCGCGGTGGTCGTGGTGCATCACAAAACATCATCCCTTCATCTACCGGTGCTGCGAAAGCTGTGGGTAAAGTATTACCAGCATTAAACGGTAAATTAACTGGTATGGCGTTCCGTGTTCCTACTCCAAACGTTTCTGTAGTTGACTTAACTGTAAACTTAGAAAAACCAGCAACTTACGAACAAATCAAACAAGCAATCAAAGATGCAGCTGAAGGTAAAACTTTCAACGGCGAATTAAAAGGTGTTTTAGGTTACACTGAAGATGCAGTAGTTTCTACAGACTTCAACGGTTGTGCTTTAACTTCTGTATTTGATGCTGATGCAGGTATCGCATTAACTGACTCTTTCGTTAAATTAGTATCTTGGTACGATAACGAAACTGGCTACTCAAACAAAGTATTAGACTTAGTTGCACACGTATACAACTATAAAGGCTAATCAAAATAGCTAAAAAATTAACCGCTCTTTTTAGAGCGGTTTTTTATTTCTAATCAATTTAAATTTTCTCAATACTTTATATATTCTTTATTGATCATTTCAATATAAAAATAGAAAAATAATATGTCTATTATTTATTCTATATTCACAAAATAATAACATTTTACTAGATTTTAAATTTATTTCGTTTATATTAGCGTACAGTTGTTCGCTCAAATAAGGCTTATATGAATTTAGAACGTCATTTCGTCAATCGAATTCGCCAGCAGGCAAAAACTCGTCAAAATGCAACCGCACTTCGCCATAAAATTAATGGCTTGTGGAAAGATATTTCGTGGAACTCATTCCAACAGCAACTTGATCAGCTTTCATTAGCTTTTCTTGCTTGCAATATTCAAGTACAAGATAAAATTGCAATTTTTGCACACAATATGTCACGTTGGACTATTGCAGATATTGCGGCGCTTCAAGTCCGAGCTATCACTGTTCCAATTTATGCAACCAATACGGCACAACAGGCAGAATTTATTTTAAATCATGCCGATGTCAAAATTCTATTTGTTGGCGATCAAGAACAATATGCTCAAGCGTTAGAAATTGCACATCAGTGTCCACAATTACAAAAAATAGTGGCCATGAAAGAACAAATTCAACTAACAGAAACTACCCTTTCCTGCCATTGGGACGATTTAATTCAATTAGGTACAGCAGAATTTCAGGCTGAATTTGAAACTCGCTTAGCAAATAAAACGATGGATGATTTATTCACGATCATCTACACCTCTGGCACAACAGGTGAACCGAAAGGCGTAATGCTCGATTACAATAACTTGGCGCATCAACTTGAAGCCCATGATATTGCATTAGATGTTAATCAAGATGAGGTTTCACTTTCTTTTTTACCATTTAGCCATATTTTTGAGCGAGCTTGGGTTGCCTATGTGTTACATCGTGGAGCAATCCTTTGTTATCTCGAAGATACCAATCAAGTACGTGAAACATTAACAGAAGTGCGCCCAACCTTTATGTGTGCAGTACCGCGTTTCTATGAAAAAATTTATTCTGCTGTGATTGATAAAGTACAAAAAGCCCCTTTTATTCGGCAGATGATTTTCCATTGGGCGATTGCAATGGGGCAAAAACGTTTTGATCTTCTCTCTCAAAATAAAAAAGTCCCGTTCTTCTTGCAAAAACGTTATGCGCTTGCCGATAAACTGGTGCTGTCTAAACTGCGTTCATTGTTAGGCGGACGTATCAAAATGATGCCTTGTGGTGGCGCAAAATTAGAACCAACCATTGGTCTTTTCTTCCATAGCATTGGGATTAATATCAAACTCGGTTATGGCATGACAGAAACCACGGCTACCGTTTCTTGCTGGGATGACCATCATTTTAATCCGAATTCTATCGGTAAATTAATGCCAAATGCCGAAGTTAAAATTGGGGAAAATAACGAGATTCTAGTGCGTGGCGGTATGGTAATGAAAGGTTACTATAAAAAGCCTGAAGAAACGGCCCAAGCCTTCACCGAAGATGGTTTCTTGAAAACGGGAGATGCCGGTGAATTTGATGCTGAAGGTAATTTATTTATTACCGACCGCATTAAAGAATTGATGAAAACTTCTAACGGTAAATACATTGCGCCACAATATATTGAAGGGAAAATTGGTAAAGATAAATTTATCGAACAAATTGCGATTATTGCTGATGCAAAAAAATATGTTTCAGCGTTGATCGTGCCTTGTTTTGATAGCGTAGAAGAATATGCGAAAAAACTGAATATTAAGTATCAAGATCGCATGGAATTACTCAAACACTCTGAAATTATCAAGATGTTTGAACAACGTATCGAAAGTCTTCAAAAAGAACTGGCACACTTCGAGCAAGTGAAGAAATTTACGCTACTCTCTCAAGCATTTAGTGTAAAACTTGGTGAAATCACGCCTACGCTAAAATTACGCCGAAAAGTGATTATGGAACGCTATCGTCATATTATTGACTCGATGTATTCCAACAACAAGGAAAATAAAGAATAAAAAAGTGCGGTGAATTTCACCGCACTTTTTATTTTAACGAAAATGATTTATTCAACTTCGACCAGCACACCTTCTTGGTGAGGTTTCAATACGCCAACCTCGCTAAGCTCGATACCGGCTTTTTTCGCAATCTCTAAGATTTCCGCTTCACTTTCTGGTTTAACCGCAATCAACAAGCCACCAGAAGTTTGAGGATCGCAAAGCACCGCCTTTTGATAATCCGTAAGAGGACCGATTTTATGACCATAGCTTTCAAAGTTACGGTTGGTTCCACCTGGTACACAACCTTCAGCAATATAATCAGCTACGCCATCTAATAATTTGATTTTATCAAAATGCACAACTGCATTAAGGTTTGAGCCTTCACAGATTTCAGCTAAGTGTCCTAATAAACCAAAACCAGTGACATCCGTCATGGCGGTTACACCAGCAACTTCCGCAAATTGGCTACCAATCAGGTTCATTTGACACATTGCCGCCGTTGCTAAGCCCTGATGTTCTGGTTTTAACTTGCCTTTTTTCTCTGCGGTAGTCAGCACACCAATACCTAATGGTTTGGTTAAATAAAGCTTACAACCCGCTTCTGCTGAAGCATTACGTTTTACACGATCGGTAGCAATCACGCCTGTTACGGCTAAACCAAAAATAGGTTCTGGCGCATCAATCGAGTGTCCTCCTGCGAGGGAAATCCCCGCTTGATAACAAGCAAAACGGCCACCATCAACTATTTTCTGTGCCACTTCTGCCGGCAATTTATTGATGGGGAAACCTAAAATGGCAATTGCCATAATCGGCTTACCGCCCATTGCGAAAATGTCACTAATGGCGTTGGTTGCCGCAATACGTCCAAAATCAAAAGGATCGTCCACAATAGGCATGAAAAAATCCGTGGTACTGATAATTGCAGTACCATTACCAAGATCATAAACCGCAGCGTCATCCGCTGTTTCATTTCCCACTAATAAATTGGGGTCAGCAAATTTTTCGAGTTTAGTCTGTAAAATTGTCCCTAACACCTTAGGCGAAATTTTACAGCCTCAACCTGCGCCGTGGCTGTATTGTGTTAAACGAATCTCATCCGTCATATTCAATCCTTTGTAAAAATAACATACTTCTTAAAAAAAGAGCGGTTAGAAAAAGCCGTATTTAGGAGGCCAACTTCTCCACTTTTGCTTGCTTGATCATATTATCGCTGACTTCTAAAATGGTAATTCTTAAGCCATTGATTTCACAAACAGTTCCTTCATCAGGAATATCTTCAAGATGTTCGAGAATCAAACCATTAAAGGTGCGTGCATCCTCTGTATCTAATTCCCAACCAAACATTTTATTCAAATCACGAAGATTTGCCGAGCCTTCAATAATCATCGAACCATCAGATTGCTGAACGACTTCTTGTTCAATAGTCGGCGCAGTGGTGGTGGTAAAATCACCCACAATTTCTTCTAAAATATCTTCAAGAGTGACTAATCCTTTAATGTCACCATATTCGTCCACCACTAAACCAATACGTTCTTTTTTCGTACGGAAATTCGCTAATTGTGTTTTCAGTGGTGTCCCTTCTGGAATGAAGTACACTTCATCGACGGCACGTAGTAAAGTTTCTTTGGTGAATTCATTTTTTTCTAATAACAAACGAAACGCTTCACGCACACGCAAAATTCCTAATACTTGCTCATCAAGGCTGCCTTTATACAACACAATTCGGTTGTGTGGTGCATGATTAAGCTGGCGCATAATCGCTTTCCAATCGTCATCAATATCAATCCCTGCTATTTCATTACGTGGCACCATGATATCGTCGACGGTCACCGTTTCCATATCTAAAATAGAGAGTAACATTTGTGGATGCTGTTCATCCGGTGTGGCTTCTCCTGCTTCCGATACGATACTACGTAGTTCTTCACGGCTAATCACTTGCTTTTGCATATCGGGTTTTAAACCCACCATTCGCATTAATGTCTTCGTGAAAAGATTCATTAACCAAACTAACGGATAAAATATTTTTAATAGTAAGACCAAGATATGACTTGAAAATAATCCCACCTTTTCAGGGTGCATTGCCGCGACGGTTTTAGGGAAAATTTCAGAAAAAACAAGCATCACAAAGGTTAATAAACCTGTTGCAATGGCCACACCCGCATCGCCATATAAACGCATACCAATCATGGTTGCAATAGCTGAGGCACTGATGTTAACAAGGTTATTAAAGATCAGAATAAAACTTAACAAGGTATCTGGCTTCTCAAGCAGTTTTTCTGCTTTTTGCGCACCTTTATTACCTTGTTCCGCCATAAAACGAAGGCGATATTTATTGAGAGAGAGTAATCCGGTTTCTGAGCCGGAAAAATAGGCTGATAAAACTAAACAAATAATGAGTGTAATAAATAAAGTACTAAGGGGGATACTGTCCAAGGGTAAATCCTTTTGTTCGTTAATCAACAAAAAGTGCGGTTATTTTCACCGCACTTTTTACCTGTTCTTTGATTTAGATTAAATCAAACGGCTACCAAAATAGCCAATCGTGAGCAGAATGATACCTGAAATTGCGTAAATAATCATCCTTTTTCCACGCCAGCCTAGTCGCCAATGACCAAAACAAGCAATACCAAAACTAATCCAAGCAAGGAAAGAGAAAATTGCTTTGTGCAGATTTTCTAGGGTTACCGCTTGTAATACATGATAAGTACCTGAAATTAAAGTGAGCGTCAGTAATGCTTCACCCATCGCAAATAAACAGAAGAAATGACGTTCAACTGCCATTAATGGCGGAATTGCTGGTGAAAATTGGATTTTACGCTTTTTCAAATTACGGTCTAACCACACCAATTGGATCACATAAAGCGTTGCGATAAAACAAACTGCATAGGTAAACAGCGACAAGCCGATATGGAACAGCATCAATGTATTTTGATTAAGCATCTGAATGATATGGCTTGATAAGAACGTCGCAAAGATCAAGCTAATGATCGAAAACGCATACACGATAGGTAAAACAAACCACATCGTAGAAACCAGAAACATTGAAAGCGTCGCTAAGGCAGCAATAATTACACTCATTAAGGAAGCGATTTCCATTAGCGTAAAACTCTGCCCTGAGGCCAAATCCTCTAACAAAGGGAAAGTGCTAACTGCATGCAGAATAATTGCAGCAAGTGCGGTCAGAAAAAATGGAATTTTGCTTTGACTCAACTTCCCTTCTGATGAATTCATCAAAAACGGGGCGATCAGCAATAGACTAAGAATGTAAAAAATAATCGAAAAAAGGGCAAACCACATAATGCGTTCTCTTTACTAGGAATTATTCTTATTTTAACGGATCTTTTCTCTAGATCGCCATAATTTTATTTGAAATGATGAAAAACGCCCAAATTTCGGTATAATTACGGCAATTTTTTAAGAAAAAACAGGATTTAAAATGTTTGAGAATTTATCGGATCGCCTTTCCAAAACGCTACGCAACATTAGCGGTAAAGGTCGCTTAACTGAAGATAATATTAAAGAAACCCTACGCGAAGTGCGTATGGCATTGTTAGAAGCTGACGTTGCGTTGCCTGTCGTACGTGAATTTATCGCCAAAGTAAAAGAAAGCGCATTAGGCGAAGAAGTCAATAAGAGCTTAACACCTGGCCAAGAGTTCTTAAAAATTGTTCAACGTGAACTCGAAAAAGCAATGGGGGAAGCTAATGAAAGCTTAAACCTGGCGACACAACCACCTGCAGTTATTTTAATGGCGGGTTTACAAGGTGCGGGTAAAACCACCAGCGTAGGTAAATTAGCGAAATTCTTACGCGAACGTCATAAAAAGAAAGTGCTCGTGGTATCTGCCGACGTATATCGTCCTGCAGCGATCAAACAGCTTGAAACCTTAGCACAATCTGTTGGCGTGGATTTCTTCCCATCTGATGTCAAACAAAAACCGGTAGATATTGCAAAAGCGGCACTTGCTGAGGCTAAACTCAAATTTTACGATGTATTAATTGTGGATACCGCGGGTCGCTTACACGTTGATAGCGAGATGATGGATGAAATCAAGCAAGTTCATGCGACATTAAATCCAATTGAAACGCTTTTCACGGTTGATGCGATGACTGGTCAAGATGCGGCAAATACTGCAAAAGCCTTCAATGAAGCTTTGCCACTTACCGGGGTTATCTTAACCAAAGTGGATGGTGATGCGCGTGGCGGTGCGGCTTTATCTATCCGTCAAATCACAGGCAAACCGATTAAATTCCTTGGTGTAGGCGAAAAAACAGAAGCTCTCGAGCCATTCCATCCTGATCGTGTAGCATCCCGTATTTTAGGCATGGGTGATGTGCTTTCCCTTATCGAAGATCTGGAACGTTCTGTGGATCGCGAAAAAGCGGAAAAAATGGCGCAAAAATTCAAGAAAGGTGATGATTTCACCTTAGACGATTTCCGCGAGCAGCTCCGTGAGATGAAAAAAATGGGCGGCATGATGTCGATGCTTGAAAAATTACCGGGTGCGAAAAACTTACCGGATCATGTCAAAAATCAAGTAGATGACAAAATGTTCATCAAAATGGAAGCCATCATTAATTCCATGACCTTAAAAGAACGTGCCAATCCAGATATTATCAAAGGATCTCGCCGTCGTCGTATTGCATTAGGTTCTGGTACACAAGTTCAAGATGTAAATAAGTTGCTGAAACAATTTGACGAAATGCAACATATGATGAAGAAAATGCGTAAAGGCGGAATGGCGAAGATGATGCGTGGCATGCAAGGCTTAATGGGCGGAGGCGGCTTAGGTGGCCTTGGTGGTTTAGGCGGCATGTTTAAACGTTAATTCCTTCTTCAAATAAAGTGCGGTCAAAAATCAATAGGTTTTTGACCGTATTTTTTATCTTTTTATTCAGCATTTCCTATTACCCGATTAAATTACTCAGTTTTAGGTAATATTTTCATCAATCGATAGCCGATATAATTGCTCAAGTATTTTACTTGGCGTAAAATCTAGGTTCTGATGATTATCTACAGCATTTAATCATCAGGAAGTGATATTTTCTAATAATCTAGGAGTGATAAAATGGGACAGTATAAAAAGTTCTGGTACCTATTAGTCGCCGTATTGATTGGAGCCTTCTCCATCCTCGGTTACTATGGGTTCGAAGTTTATCGTGAAGCACCACCGATTCCGCAACAATATGTTTCTGAATCAGGTGAAAAAGTGATTACTCACGATGATATTTTACATGGTCAAACCGCTTGGCAAACCACTGGTGGTATGCAAGTGGGTTCTGTTTGGGGTCACGGTGCATACCAAGCACCAGACTGGACGGCAGATTGGCTTCACCGTGAATTAACTAACTGGTTGGATATTACAGCGAATCAAGAATTTGGTAAAAACTTCGCTGATTTAAATGATGAACAACAAACCTTATTAAAAGCGCGTCTAACCAAAGAATATCGTGGTAGCAAAGTTGAAAACGGTACCGTTGTGCTTTCAAACACCCGTTTAGCGGCAATGGAAAAAACAGCACAATACTACATCTCTTTATACGGTGATGATCCTGCAACCAAAGTGACCCGTGAACACTTTGCAATGAAGGATAATACTCTTCCTGATTTACAAGCTCGTAAAGACTTAGCTAAATTCTTCTTCTGGACCGCGTGGACAGCATCTGCTGAACGTCCAAATACTCACGCGAGTTACACCAACAACTGGCCACATGAGCCGTTAATTAATAACGTACCAACACCAGAAAACGTGATTTGGTCTATTGCGAGTGTGGTATTCCTCATTGCAGGTATTGGTTTCGTAGTATGGATTTGGTCATTCAAAAAACGTGAAGATGAAAAAGAACCACCTACACCTGAGTTCGATCCGCTCACAAAATTACAACTCACCCCTTCTCAACGTTCGTTAGGTAAATACCTCTTTACTGTACTTGCTCTTTTCGTATTGCAAGTAACATTAGGTGCAGTTGTGGCACACTACACGGTTGAAGGTCAAGAATTCTATGGTATTGATATTTCGCAATACTTCCCGTATTCATTAGTGCGTACATGGCATATTCAAGCAGCCTTATTCTGGATTGCAATGGCATTCTTAGCGGGTGGTTTATTCCTTGCACCAATCATTAATGGTGGTAAAGATCCGAAATTCCAAAAATTGGGTGTGGATGTTCTCTACTGGGCATTAGTGGTGTTAGTCGTTGGTTCATTCACTGGTAGCTACTTAGCAATTGCGCATATTCTCCCTGAAGAATGGAGCTTCATGTTCGGTCACCAAGGTTATGAATTCATTGACTTAGGTCGTTTCTGGCAAGCAGTGAAATTCGCTGGCATCTTATTCTGGTTAGTCTTAATGCTTCGCGGTACAGTGAATGCATTCAAACAACCGGGTGATAAAAACTTATTGGCATTATTCTTCGCCTCTGTAATTGCAATCGGCTTATTCTATGGTCCTGCATTATTCTACGGCGAGCACACTCACATTTCTGTGATGGAATACTGGCGTTGGTGGGTAGTTCACCTATGGGTAGAAGGCTTCTTCGAAGTATTCTCTGTAGCGGCACTCTCATTCATCTTCGTAAGTTTAGGTTTAGTTTCACGTCGTACTGCAACTGTGGCAACCATTACTGAAGCGGCGTTATTCTTAATCGGTGGTATCCCAGGTACTTTCCACCACTTATACTTCGCAGGTGCAACCACACCAATTATCGCAGTAGGTGCATCATTCTCTGCACTTGAAGTAGTTCCATTAGTGTTATTAGGCCATGAAGCTTGGGAACACTGGGCAATGAAACAAAAAGCACCTTGGATGGATCGCTTAAAATGGCCTCTTTACTGCTTCGTTGCAGTAGCATTCTGGAATATGCTAGGCGCTGGCGTATTTGGTTTCTTAATCAACCCACCAATTTCGCTTTACTATATCCAAGGCTTGAATACGACTGCCGTTCATGCTCACGCTGCATTATTCGGTGTATATGGTTTCTTAGCGTTAGGTTTCGTGTTCTTAATTGCTCGTTATTTACGTCCAAATACACCATTTAACGATAAGTTAATGAAATGGGGCTTCTGGTTATTAAATGGCGGTTTAGTATTAATGATCGTATCAAGCTTATTACCAATCGGTATTATTCAAGGATATGCAAGTATCTCCGAAGGCTTATGGTATGCACGTAGCGAAGAATTTATGCAACAACCTCTATTCGATACCCTACGTTGGGTTCGTTTCGGTGGCGACGTTGTCTTCATCTTCGGTGCACTCGCTTTCTTCTGGCAAATCTTTACGATGATTTTCTTTAAACCGAAAAAAGCAGCATAATTAAATTAATAATCATACAAAAGCGGCTAAGCAATTAGCCGCTTTTTATTTATGAAAAATCCATTAAATTTTCTGACCGCACTTTGATCTCTATCAAATCATTTACCTTCTTTTAAGTATGATTAAATTTGTCTTTAGATCTATACTTTCTACACTTTTCAACTTTTTTTATAACATTTCAACATGAGTGACAATCCATTCAACGCTAGTTGGTCATCAAAAGGCAATACGCTATGTCTAGGTCATTGGGATATTACTTATCTTGGTTTACCTGTGGCACTACCAATTGAACGCCGAGATAAAGATATGGGAACAAATAATATTTATAATTTCATGGATCCCGAAGATGAACTTTATCGAGAAGGCTTAATGGAAGATGATTGGATTGTGGAAAACATCGATTGGCTTTCTGATGTTTTTATCGAGCACAATATCCCTTTAGAAGAAGAAACCATGCGTGCATTCTATCAAGCGGTGAATAAGGAAGATTGGCGCTGTGGGAGCTGTGGTGGATGTATTTAATAGCAAAGTGCGGTCAATTTTATCCTTGTTTTTATACCGAACTGTCATAATAAAAACACTAGGAAATTCAATATTTCTGATATAAAATTCTTCGATTTGTTTTTTAAAAGGGAGAAAAAAGATGAAACTTGTTGAAGTTAAACATCCGCTTGTTAAACATAAATTAGGCGTGATGCGCGAAGCTGATATTGATACCAAAAAATTCCGTGAGCTTGCCACTGAAGTGGGTAGCTTACTTACCTATGAAGCCACTGCCGATCTCGAAACAGAAAAGGTGATTATCGAAGGTTGGAACGGACCTGTTGAAATCGAACGTATCAAAGGTAAAAAAGTTACTGTTGTACCAATTTTACGTGCGGGTCTTGGTATGATGGACGGTGTATTAGAACACGTTCCAAGCGCTCGTATCAGTGTAGTTGGGATTTATCGTAATGAAGAAACCCTTGAACCCGTCCCTTATTTCCAAAAACTAGCCAGTGACTTAGAAGAACGTTTAGCTATCGTTGTAGATCCAATGCTCGCAACCGGTGGTTCAATGATCTCTACAATTGATCTATTAAAAGCAAAAGGTTGCCAACACATCAAAGTATTAGTATTAGTCGCGGCACCTGAAGGGATCAAAGCATTAGAAAAAGCGCATCCAGATATCGAACTTTATTGCGCATCTATTGATGATCACTTAAATGAACAAGGCTACATCATTCCTGGATTGGGTGATGCGGGCGATAAGATTTTTGGGACGAAATAATTCCCTTTTAATAAGACGGCATTTATAGCCGTCTTTTTTCCGTGCGTGAAAACACAAAAGCTAAAAAAGCATTAAAACCGACCGCACTTTCAGTTAATTCAAACCGAGAGTTGAAACTAAATGAGTAATCAAACGACAACCGCACCTGTTGAGGTGCAAAGCATGGGCAAACAAGCGTTTGTCGGTTTACAGATGTTATTTGTGGCCTTTGGCGCCTTAGTGTTAGTTCCCTTAATCACCGGATTAAATTCTAATACTGCCCTTCTTACCGCAGGTATCGGTACACTACTTTTCCAACTTTGTACCGGTAAACAGGTTCCTATTTTCTTAGCCTCCTCTTTTGCCTTTATTGCGCCTATTCAATATGGCGTACAAACTTGGGGCATTCCAACCACAATGGGCGGACTTGCTTGCGCAGGTTTCGTCTATTTCGCGCTATCAACCTTAGTAAAATTACGTGGTAGTGCTGCACTTGAGCGCATCTTCCCACCTGTTGTTGTCGGTCCCGTAATTATCATCATTGGTATGGGACTCGCACCGGTTGCTGTTGATATGGCATTAGGTAAAAACAGTGCATATAGCTATGAGCATTCAGTATTGGTATCTATGATTACCTTGGTTACTACCCTTTCTGTTGCAGTATTTGCTAAAGGAATGATGAAACTGATTCCAATTATGTTTGGTATTGTTGCTGGCTATGTGGTTTGTTTATTCCTAGGATTAATTAACTTCCAACCTGTTCTAGACGCAAAATGGTTTGAATTACCTCAGTTAACCAAACCAGAATTTAATTTAGAAGCCATTCTTTACATGCTACCGATTGCTATCGCACCAGCCGTTGAACACGTGGGTGGTATTATGGCAATCAGTTCTGTAACGGGTAAAGATTTCCTTAAAAAACCAGGCTTACATCGCACCTTATTAGGCGATGGTGTGGCAACTGCTGCTGCGTCATTAGTAGGTGGTCCACCGAATACCACTTATGCCGAAGTAACGGGTGCTGTAATGCTCACTCGCAACTTTAATCCAAATATTATGACTTGGGCTGCGGTATGGGCAATTGCGATTTCCTTCTGTGGTAAAGTAGGCGCATTCCTTTCTACAATTCCAACCATCGTAATGGGGGGCATTATGATGTTGGTATTCGGTTCGATTGCCGTTGTCGGGATGAGCACCTTAATTAAAGGTAAAGTGGATGTGACTGAACCTCGTAACCTTTGCATCATTTCGGTCGTTATGACCTTCGGGATCGGTAATATGTTTGTCAACGTCGGCGATATTGTTTCCCTAAAAGGGATTAGCCTTTGTGCCATCGTTGCCATTGTACTAAACTTGATTTTGCCAAAAGCAAAAAATGAAGTAGAATAAAACTTCCCAAATAAAAGGGTTAAATGAAAATTTAGCCCTTTCTTTTTTATTTAAAATCAACCCGTTAATCCGTGAATCAGCAACTTTCTTTACCTATTCATCAAATTGATGATGAAACGCTTGAGAATTTTTATAGCGATAATAATGCATTATTGCTTAATTCTTTACGTCAAAACATGACTGATTTACAGCAACAATTCTTCTACCTTTGGGGCAGCCAAAGCGTTGGGAAAACCCATCTTTTGCGCGCACTCTGTAATGAATATATTCAGCAACAACGGAGCGCCATTTATGTCCCGTTGAGCAAATCACAATATTTCTCCACGGCAGTTTTTGAGAATTTAGAACAACAAGAACTGGTTTGCTTAGACGATTTGCAAACAATTATTGAAAATTCAGAATGGGAAATTGCCTTATTTGATCTTTTTAATCGCATTAAAGCTAATGGTAAAACCTTATTAGTTGTCACTGCAGATCAATCTCCAACTGCTCTACCCGTTAAATTACCGGATCTTGCTTCTCGCTTAAAATGGGGAGAAAGTTATCAATTGATTCCACTCAGCGATGAACAAAAATTTGCAGTATTGAAACAGAATGCCCATCAACGAGGTATCATACTTTCAGATGATACTGCCAATTTTATATTCACGCGTTTAGATCGTGATATGGCGACACTAAAAGAAGCATTAATGAAACTCGATGAAGCCTCACTACAAGCAAAACGAAATCTGACGATTCCTTTTGTGAAATCGATTTTAGGCTTATAAACAAGCAAAAAAATAACCGCACTTTTTCAAGCGCGGTTATTTTGTATCAATTTAATTACCAGCAGTGACGACAATAGCCAACACCGACACTCGGCATGATCGCAACAGGGACACGAGAATATCCTCTCTGTTTAGAGCGATGATCACTCGCATTCATTTCATTTGGAATACTGTCTCTTTGTGCAACTTTCGCTTTTTCTTGAGCGCTTACCGTATTACCACTTGTTACTCGAGCATTGTAATCCTGCACGGTATTCATATCGTACGCTGCAGCTCCATTTCCAATAGTTGATGCCTCTTGGGGAGCTGTACAAGCTGTTAAAACAGATAGAGCTGCAATAGAAATTAATTTTTTCATAACGCTACCTTTTATCACAAACCACTTTATTAAGTGTTTCTCTGCCTTCTTTAATCCGAGCATTGGCTTTTTTTCTAATGTTCGGATCCTCATTTTGCTCAATGTATTTTGCTACATTCGCATTTCTGATTGCATAAACAGGCACATACTGTGAATGTTTTGTCTCGCCTTTTTTATAAATTGTTGCCCCTAACACACTGCCATAATATTCGCTGGCATCATTAGGTTTAATGTAATAATTACTGGTATTAGTGACATCTACGCCATCATCACTTTTAAAACCACTACAAATCCCTGCGGGTGAAAGAAACGTTGTTTTTGATGCCGCCGTTTCGTTAAATTTATATACTTCAAATTCAACGCTATTGGCCAACTCTTCCATATCTTTTTCAGATTTAGGATCTAAACTTCGCTGTCCTTTTCCATCAATATATTTCACGGTTTCAGAAACATTACTTTCAGAAACATTGACTGAAAGATTATTTTCAGGTGATTTTACTTTTGTTGCATATACAACACTACTACCTTCGGCTAAAACAGCTGATGATGCCAAAATACAAAATGAGTAAATCCCAATTTTTTTCTTAATATGACTCATAATACTAATGTGATTCCCTAAGCTAATAATTGTTCTCGTATAATTCAATTGGTAAATAATCCGGGTCTCGGAAGAAAGTGTACTTCATTCTGGTTAATTCATCAACCCGAATTGGTTCACAAGAAACTCCGTTCTCTAAAAGATAAGCTACGTACTCATCAATATTTTCTACTTTGAATGCCAAATGCCGTAAACCACAGGCTTCAGGGCTGGTTACTCTTTGAGGAGGATTTGGGAAAGAAAATAGCTCTATTTGACTCCCATCAGGAAAACTTAAATCTAATTTATAACTATCTCGTTCTACCCGATAAGTTTCATTTAGCTGTTTTGCCCCTAAAATCTCCATATAAAAATGCTTCGAACGTGCATAGTTCGAAGCAATAATCGCAATATGGTGAAAACCTAATAATTGAGGTTTCATTATTTCTCCGGTGTGACGCTTTTTGCTTTTTCTTCTTCCTGTAAAGCAAGGGCATCACGTGCAGCACGAATACTCTTTTCAAGCATTGGCACGCGAGGATCATCTGGTTCCAATAAACGTAGCATCATTGCCCAGGTTACTGCCGCCATTTTATAATCCTCACCTTCAAAATAACTGAAAGCAAGTAAACTTAATGCTTCAGGATTAGAATGATCTTGACGAATAATCTCACGTAAAAGTTGATTACCCTTGAGTTTATCCGTTTGATCTTCAGAAGACATCAACATACGCGCATAAGAAAGCTTATAATCTAAATTATCCGGCTCAAGCTTATTCGCTTGTTGGTAACTATCAAAGGCTAATTTTCCATTACCTAAATTCATTCCTACCTGACCTAACAACCACCATTTTTTAGCATCCTTTGGTGTTTTTTGTAAATCCAAACGAAGAGCGGTCGAAAATTGCTGCATTTCTGCATCTGTCATTGGGTTTGTGTCTTCTTCTTTGATTCGTTCAAAGAAATAAGGTAATTTTGCCAATGTTTTTTCCATCATATCCTCGGCTTTCCAAGATCCCAGAGGGAAATAAGCTCCGCCGGCAATAATGGCCAAACCTAATAAACCAGAAACAAACCACAACTTACCGTAATTTTTGGCATTTTTATCGATGGTTTGTGTTTCTTGTTGAGGAATATCTTCCAATAATGTTTTCTGTAGCTCTTGTTTGAGTTGTTCAACATTCTCAACTAAGCCTTGCTGATTATCTTGCTCAATCTCTTTTAAGCGAGAAAAATACAGTGCTTTATTTAATTCATCACGCTTTTTATCTTCTTTCGCTTTAACAGAACGCAACAAGGGATAAAAACAAATCAATGCCACCACTAACGTGAGCACAATAATACTTAATGCAAAATTCATTATTTATCCTTTTCTTTGAGTAAAGCCGATAAACGCGCATTCTCTTCATCATCTAAAATCGCGTCAGAATTGACCGCACTTGGGCTTTTTGATTTACGTTTAAATATAAATAAAATCCCAATCAACACTAACAAAATTGGGGCAATCCATAATACGATTGTTGACATCGTCATTGGTGGATCATAAGTCACAAAATTGCCATAGCGTTGAATCATATAATCCACCACTTCATTTCGATTTTTGCCTTCTTGCAACAACTCAAACACTTTGCCACGCATATCTACAGCAATGGTTGCATTCGAATCAGCAATATTGTTATTTTGACATTGAGGACAACGCAATTCTTGTGTTAATTGATGATAATCCTTTTCTTGCTCTGGCGAGGCAAAATTTAGTGCATCAATAGAGGCAGTCGCTGAGATACTCACCAAAAGTGCGGTTAAAAAAAGCCATGATTTTTTCATTATGGTTTCTCCGCGAGTTTGTCATAAATCGGTTTTAAGGTCTCATTCCAAACGCGTTCATTCACATCACCGGCTAAGCGATAATGAATCACGCCTTTACCATCGACGATAAATGTTTCCGGTGCGCCATAAACCCCCAAATCTAATGCAAAAGAACCTTTTTCATCTTTAAGCACAAGACTATAAGGATTGCCTAAATCTTTTAGCCATTTTACAGCTTTTGGTGATTCATCTTTATAGTCGATACCAATGATTGTTACACCTTGTTTAGCCAATTGATTCAAGTATTGATGCTCGGCATAACAAGTTGGACACCAAGTTGCCCACACATTTAAGAGAATCGGTTTACCTTGTTGGAAAATTTCATTACCGTAGGTTTTATTTTCCAATAAATCCGTTAATGTTTTCTGTGGCACAGGTTTCCCCACAAGCGCAGATTCTAACGCTTTTGGATCATCACCTTGCGCATTGCGTCCTAACTGAACTAAAAAAGCTGCCGCCACGGCAAGAAAAACAATAAGTGGGATAAGTAGTTTTTTATTCATAACACTATCAATTTCACATCTATTTCTAGGGGCATCCCCCCCTTATTACAATTAAGACTGTTTAACTAATCGACTAAAACGATAACGACGGTCAAACATACAGAGCAAGCCACCTAATGCCATAAACAATCCGCCAATCCAAATCCAACGGATAAATGGTTTATAGTAAAGACGTAGTGCCCATGAGTTATCATCTATTTTTTCGCCCAAGGCGACATAAAGATCGCGAGTAAAGCCCCAATTAATTGCTGCTTCCGTCATTGGCATTTTACTGACGGTATAAAAACGTTTTTCAGCGAATAATGTTGCTTCCGGTTTACCCGCTTTTGAAATGTCGATTTGTGCTTTACCGCCCATATAGTTAGGACCATTTGCATCACTCACGCCAGCAAATTTAAAGTCATAATTAGCAATCTGTACCGTATCACCCACAGCCATTCGCACATCACGTTCTACACTGAAGTTTTGACTAAAGGCAATTCCCCAAACGGTCATGGCTACACCAAGGTGAGCCAAAATCATCCCCCAATGAGAACGAGAAAGTTTAGTTATGCCTTTAAAGAAAGATTCGCGGTGTGTTGCACGTTGTTTCATTTCATAGAGGCTGAGTAACACAATAATGACGGACATCATGGTGCCAAGCACAGCACTGACAGTGAGTTTATTTTGTAGGAAATACGGCAAAGCAAAACCTGCAATCGCCATAACAATGACACTCACAACAACCGGTGTACGAATTTCAGAGAACTGATCGCGACGCCATTTTACTAACGGTCCAATACCCAGTAATAAGGCAAATGGGGTCATAATAATCAAGAACATCTGATCAAAGAATGGCGCACCGATTGAAATAGAACCCAAACCTAATTGTTTGTGAACTAACGGTAATAACGTTCCTAAGAACACCACACAAAGTGCGGTCATTAATAGAATGTTATTTAGTAACAATAAGGTTTCACGAGAATATCGTTCTGCATTATCACGTGAACGAATTTGGTTGCCTTTGTAAGCATACAAGGTTAAAGAACCACCAATTACCACAACCAAATAAGCAAGAATATATAAACCACGTGTTGGATCTGAAGCAAAGGCATGAACTGACACTAAGATACCTGAACGAACTAAGAACGTACCGAGTAAGCAAAGTGAGAAAGCCAAAATCGCTAAAAGCACTGTCCAAGCTTTAAAAGAGCCACGCTTTTCAGTCACCGCTAAAGAGTGGATTAATGCGGTTCCTGCAAGCCAAGGCATTAAAGAAGAGTTTTCTACTGGATCCCAGAACCACCAGCCGCCCCAGCCAAGCTCATAATACGCCCACCAAGAACCCAGCACGATCCCGAGTGTTAAAAACACCCAAGCAGCAATCGTCCAAGGACGTGACCATCTAGCCCAAGCTGAGTCTAATTTACCGGTCATTAATGAAGCAATTGCAAAAGCAAAGGCAACAGAAAAACCAACATATCCCATATAAAGTAATGGTGGGTGGAAAATTAAGCCCACGTCTTGCAACATGGGGTTGAGTTCTCTGCCATCTACTGGGAAATCAGGGAATGTACGGGTAAATGGATTCGAGGTAAATAAGACGAAGAGTAAAAAGCCGATGCTAATAATCCCCATGATACCTAATACACGAGCCACGGCTTCTTGTGGTAAGTGTTTGCTAAATAAGGCTACTGCTGCACCCCAAAGTGTTAATAACCAAATCCAAAGTAATAATGAGCCCTCATGTGAACCCCAAACAGCAGATAAACGATAATAAATCGGCAAGCTGCTGTTAGAGTTATTCACCACATATTGCACACTGAAATCATTAACTGCAAACAGATAGAACAATGCTGCAAACGCAATGGTTAAACTGAAAAATAAACCATAAGTCATTGGACGAGCCAATGACATGAGTTGAGAATGACCTTTTTCAGCCCCCCATAACGGAAAAACGGCTAAAAAGAATGAAACGGCAAGGCTTAAAGCAAGCGCATAATTTCCTAATTCAGCAATCATTAGCGACCTTCTTGCGATTTTTGCTGGGTTTCTTTATAACGACGATCGGCTTCACTCTCGCCTTTTAATTCTGCCCCCATTGGTTTATGCATTTTCTGCATTTTCTCACCCAATTCTGGTGGCACATAATTTTCATCATGCTTAGCAAGCACTTCTGTTGCTTCCAATAAGGTTGGTTCTTTTAGCACACCTTGCGCAACAATACCTTGTCCCTCGCGGAAAAGATCCGGCAGAATACCTTCGTACTCTACTGTAATTGATGGACCAATATCATTTACATCAAAGCGAACTTTGAGACTTTTCGGATCTCGACTAACAGAGCCTTCGACTACCATACCACCAACACGAATGCGTTGCCCAACTTCAGGTTTTTGATCAGGATTTCCATCTTTCCCTTCTATAACTTCCGAAGGTGTATAAAATAAATCAATGTTTTGGCGAAGCGCATAAAGCACCAAACCTGTCGCAATCGAAATACCTAAAATCACAAAGATGATGATCGAAAGTCTTGATTTACGTCTTGGATTCATAGCGTATTTCCTTTATTTGCTTGGTTTAAACGGGCTTCACGTTGTTGCTCGCGTAACACTTCTTTTAATACTGTTTTACGCCCCTTGACGCTTTGTATCGCCAAAATGATCATTGCCACGAGGCTAATGCCATAGGAAAGCCACACATAAAAACCGTAGCCTCCCATATTGATAAAATCACTCCAACTTTGGAAAAACATTTTCCGCTCCCTAAAATAAAAATAAAAAACTATTTCAGCTTACTTGCTAACTCTTTTACCCATGGGCGTTTGCTGTCTTCTTTTAGCAATTCAACGCGGTAACGCACAAGCGTAAACCAAATGGATAAAAATAAAAATCCAAAAATACATAAAATCAGTGGAATTAACATCGGTGTTGCAATCGACGGTTTTTCAAACTTCGTGATACTTGCCCCTTGATGTAAGGTATTCCACCACTCTACGGAGAAGTGAATGATTGGTAAATTCACCACACCAACAATACACAAGATACCCGCTGATTTTGCGCCCACAGCACGATCAGAAAATGCAGAATAAAGCGCTAACACACCGATATATAAGAAGAAAAGAATGAGTTCCGCAGTTAAACGCGCATCCCACACCCACCAAGTTCCCCACATTGGTTTGCCCCAAATTGCACCTGTTACCAAGGCAATAAAGGTAAACATTGCACCGATCGGTGCCATGGCTATCATTGAAAGATGAGCGGCTTTAATTTGCCAAACTAACGCAATAATGGCAGCCACAGCCATAGAACCATACACACCCATTGACCAAATCGCTGCCGGCACATGGACATACATAATTCGGAAACTATTGCCTTGCTGATAATCTGCCGGAGCATAAGCTAACCCCCAAACGATTCCAACAGCCAATAATAAAACCGCAATCACACCAAAAAATGGACTTAATTTGCCACATAAATGATATTGGGTTTCATGTTTTGCGTAAGGATGTAACCACTTCCACATAAAAGATCCTTAATTCAAAAAATAAAAAACAGTTAAAAATCTGACCGCACTTTCACCGTCATAATGATTAATTATCTAAACTAATTCGTAGTGCAGCGGCAATCGCAAAAGGCGATAAGGTTATCGCACCAGCTAAAATTGCACCTAAAATAGCAAGCTGTCCACCATAAGGGAGATTTAACGCGGCGGCATCTAAAATTGCTGAAGCAAAAATTAAAACCGGAATGAATAATGGTACCACAAGTAAACTCAGTAATACGCCACCTTTACGCAATCCTACCGTCAATGCCACGCCAATTGCGCCAATGCAGCTTAAAATCGGTGTGCCCACTAAGAGTGTAAGCACCAATGCCCACCAAATATTCACTTCTAATGAGAGCAATAAAGCGGCAATAGGAGAAAGTAGAATCAATGGCAAACCAGTTAATAGCCAGTGTGCAACAACTTTTGCGAGTGCCGTTAGGGCTAAAGGTTGAGCCGTAAGCATCAATTGTTCTAAAGAGCCATCAATAAAATCATCTCGGAATAAGCGTTCAAAAGACAGCAACGCAGAAAGCAATGCCGCCACCCAAGCAACCCCGGGTGCAATGCGAGAAAGTAACTTAGGATCCGGCCCAATCACCAATGGAAATAACGTGATGACGATCAAAAAGAACCAAAGCGGATTTAAAATTTCCGCTTGTTTACGGGTCGCAATCTTTAGCTCTCGCTTTATAATCTGTAAAAATATCATAAAAATCTAAGGGTTATATTTATAATCAGCAAGATTGATTTTCTTCAATAGGCTACTTGGCACTTCTTGATGGCTCGTTAAAATGACCATTCCACCTTTTTTAGCATGATTTTCAAAAAGTGCGGTCAAAACTTCAACCCCTTTTTTATCTATTGCTGTAAAAGGTTCATCCAAAATCCAAAGTGGTGCTTCCGAGATCCATAATCTCGCCAAGGCAATGCGCTTTTGCTGACCCGCTGAAAGTTGAGCTGCCGGCAAATCTTCACGTCCAAGTAAACCGACTGTTTCCAATACATCCCATAAAATATCGGTGCCTTGTTGGCTTTGACTAATCTGCTGATAAAATTTTAAATTTTCCCATGCAGTTAATTCAGGTTTCACGCCGGAATGATGGCCGAGATAAAGTAGCTGATGATGGTATTCTTCGCTTTGTTTTGTAATCTCTTCTGAATTCCACCGCACCTTACCTTCTACAGGTTGTGCAAGGCCTGCTAAAATGCGCAATAAACTTGTTTTACCGATACCATTGTGCCCTTCAATTTGCACGAAATCACCACTTTGAAATTGCAGTGAAAGATCAGTGAACAATACGCGGTCGCCCCGTTGGCACGCTAATTGTTCTAATTGAAGTTGATGAACAGGAAACATAGTCTCAGCCTTAAAAATAAAATCTTGTAAAAAATCAGCGGGTATTCTACCACAAGGGGAAATTTTGACGAGATTTTAAGGGCTAAAAGGTATAACTATTTAGGCGTAGATCGGTGTGTTTATTGATTTAAAACAAACTAAATTTTCCTAGCTTTTTCATCAGATAATCAAATAATTAAAAGATTTACTGATCTAAATCAAATTTTCTGCTACTATTTAGTTACTTTTTGATGTTGTTTTATCAAAAACATTACCTTAACTTCATTTAAAAAAGGAACATATTATGTCTTATACTCTACCTGAATTAGGCTACGCTTATGATGCGTTAGAACCACATTTTGATGCTCAAACAATGGAAATTCACCACACTAAGCACCACCAAGCTTATGTAAACAATGCAAACGCGGTGTTAGAAACTTTACCTGCTGAATTTTCTGAAATGTGTGCAGGCCAATTAATCAGCCAATTAGATAAAATCCCAGCTGAAAAACGTACTGCATTACGTAACAACGCAGGCGGTCACGCAAACCACAGCTTATTCTGGAAATCATTGAAAAAAGGCACTACTTTACAAGGTGATTTAAAAGCCGCTATCGAACGTGATTTCGGTTCTGTAGAAAACTTCAAAGCTGAATTTGAAAAAGCTGCAGCGACTCGTTTCGGTTCTGGTTGGGCATGGTTAGTAATTAACCAAGGTAAATTATCTGTTGTTTCTACCGCAAACCAAGATTCTCCATTAATGGGCAAAGAAATCGCAGGTTGTGAAGGTTTCCCTCTTTTAGGTTTAGACGTTTGGGAACACGCTTACTACTTGAAATTCCAAAACCGTCGTCCAGACTACATCAAAGAGTTCTGGAACGTAGTGAACTGGGATTTTGTTGCAGAGCGTTTAGCTAAAAAATTAGCAAACTGCGGATGTTCAGCTAAATAATCGCTTCTCAAAATGTAAAAAATCGCCTATTTTTAGGCGATTTTTTTATTGCTTAAATCCAGCGTCTCACTTTTTTCTTGTAAGCTAAATAAGACTCACCAAACTTCTTCTCTAACCAGCATTCTTCGGGTTTAATTTGCCATTGTGTGATGAGATAAATAAACAGAAAAATACCGATAAAACTGACCACACTTTGCAAATAAACTGCCCATGCCACTAACAAACCCACTAAGCTTAAATACATGGGGTTACG
Organism: Haemophilus parainfluenzae; assembly: GCF_014931415.1. Taxonomy (NCBI): domain Bacteria; kingdom Pseudomonadati; phylum Pseudomonadota; class Gammaproteobacteria; order Pasteurellales; family Pasteurellaceae; genus Parahaemophilus; species Parahaemophilus parainfluenzae. Next base: position 1,973,868 of record NZ_CP063121.1, read on the forward strand.
GCTAAAACGATAAATACCATTTGTCACAAACACATCACTTTTTTCTAAGTGAATTGGATTGATATTCGCTTTACTCTTATAGAATTGCCAAAGGCTGAAAAAAGCGATGACAGAAGAAACCAATACCATCAAATAAGCAATGAGCACATTGGTTGAGAATGGATAAGGATTGGGCAAATATGCCATGATAAGTGCACAACCAAGAAAAATAACAGGTGGCGGCACGATAGGTTTCTGAATCATCCGATCAAAAATCCAATAAAAAAGCCCGAACAATTCGGGCTAATTAAAATATTACAGATTATTTAATTTCATCTGCGCCATTTGTTTCTCTAACGGGTTACCGTTTTTCTGTGCATTTTCAAAACTTGCTTTAGCACCATTCACATCGCCTTTTGCGACTTGAATATCGCCCGCTAAAAGATCTTTACGTGCACTAAAGCCTTGGCTTTTCACTTGATTTAGACTTGCTAATGCTGCATCAAATTGACCTTGTTGGAATTGCACAGCAGACAAACGAAGTGCAGCAAGAGACGTTAAGATATCATCTTGTGATTGAGCAATCGCTTGTTTCAAACTGTTTTCAGCAGAGGCGTAATCTTGTTTTGTAACGAAACCTTTTGCTTCATCTAATAAGCTAAATACCGCATAGCTAGTTTTATCATGCGCTTTCACAAATTCAGCTACTTTAGCTTGTTGTGCTGCGGCATCTTTGTTTGCTGTATAAACTAAGGCATCATATTCAGCAGACGCTTGCATAATTTGATTGGCTTGATAAGACTGCCAATAACGCCAGCCCAACATCCCGCCTACACCAAGAATAAAAGCGGCAATAATGGTTTTGCCATTGTCTTTCCACCATTCTTTTAACTGGTTCAGTTCTTGTTCTTCTTCAATGGTATATGCCATTTTCCTATCCTTCTAAAATTAAAATTGGGCTTTGATGTGTTCAATTAGATTATCCACATCAATGGTTTGCTGCTCTGCTTCGCCAAGTAAGTGTTTTACCACAACTTGATTATTTTGCACTTCGCTTTCGCCAAGCACAAGGGCTAGAGTCGCACCAGACTTATCTGCGCGTCTAAATTGTTTTTTAAAGTTACCACCACTGCAATGCAACATGGTGCTTAAGTGCGGTAATTCTGAGCGAAGTTTTTCAGCGAGTTGGAATGCGGCTAACGTTGTACCTTCACCTTGATAAACAACGTAAATATCTACCGCACTTTTTACCGGAATCGATTTATTCACTTCTTGAACAAGTAGCACTAAACGCTCTAAGCCCATTGCGAAACCGACACCACTGGTTGCGTGACCACCAAGTTGCTCAACTAAGCCATCATAACGTCCACCACCACATACGGTGCCTTGTGCACCTAATGCAGATGTCACCCATTCAAATACGGTTTTATTATAATAGTCTAAGCCACGAACCAATTTTGGATTAATTTCATATTGAATGCCAACCGCATCTAATAAACCACATAACTGTGCAAAATGCTCGCGACTTTCATCATCTAAATAATCCAATAATTTTGGTGCGCCGTCCAATACATCTTGTAATGCTTGATTTTTAGTATCCAGAATACGTAATGGATTTTTTACAAGACGTTCTTTCTCTTCTTCACTCATTAAATCTTGGTGATTTTCTAAGAAAGCCACTAATGCAGAACGATAGTTTGCACGTGCCTCTAATGAACCAATCGAATTTAATTGAAGAGAAACATGTTGATCAATACCTAAGGCTTTCCACAAACGAGCCGTTAAAATAATTAGCTCCGCATCAATTTCAGGGGTTGCGATACCAAAAACCTCTACACCAGCTTGATGGAATTGACGGTAACGACCTTTTTGTGGACGTTCATGACGGAACATCGGTCCCATATACCATAAACGTTGTTCATTGTTGTAAATCCAACCGTGTTCAATCGCAGCACGCACACATCCAGCTGTACCTTCTGGGCGAAGCGTTAATTGTTCATCATTATCCCAGAATGTGTACATTTCTTTTGATACAACATCGGTTACTTCACCGATTGCACGGGCAAATAATGGCGTACTTTCCACGATTGGCATACGCACTTCTGAATAGCCATAACTGCTTAAAATTTGGCGAATCTGCCCTTCAATCCATTGCCAAAGTGGAGATTCAGTTGGGGAACAGTCATTCATCCCACGAATTGCTTGAATATTTTTTGCCACGAGTTTTCCTTAAATAATTCGATTTTTTGGATCTTGTTGTGCAACTTTGGCACGAATTTTAGCTTCTAATTGGTCAATAATTGCGTCGTTATCAAAACGTTCTTTTTGACGCTCGCCATCTAAATAATAACCACTTTTCTTATTACCACCGGTCACGCCAAGGTCAGACACTAATGCTTCACCAGGGCCATTTACCACACAACCAATAATAGACACATCCATTGGGGTGATAATATCTTCTAAACGTTGTTCCAGTGCATTCACGGTGCCAATTACATCAAATTCTTGACGTGAGCAAGTTGGGCAAGCAATAAAGTTGATCCCGCGAGAACGAATACGTAATGATTTTAAAATATCAAAACCAACTTTGATTTCTTCTACAGGATCGGCGGCTAAAGAGACACGTAAGGTATCACCAATACCTTCCGCTAATAACATACCTAAACCAATTGCAGATTTCACTGCTCCTGCACGTGCACCGCCCGCTTCCGTAATCCCTAAATGCAACGGCTGTTTAATGGCTTTTGCCAGTAAACGGTAAGATTCCACCGCAAGGAAGACATCAGATGCTTTTACGCTCACTTTAAATTGATCGAAGTTTAAACGATCTAAAATATCAACATGGCGTAATGCTGATTCTAATAAGGCTTCAGGTGTTGGCTCACCAAATTTCTCTTGGATATCTTTTTCTAATGAGCCAGCATTGACACCAATACGGATAGGGATATTTTTATCGCGTGCGCAATCCACCACTGCTCGAATACGATCTTCACGACCAATATTGCCTGGATTAATACGCAAACAATCCACGCCATATTCAGCCACTTTTAACGCAATACGATAGTCAAAATGAATATCCGCCACTAATGGCACATTCACTTGCTGTTTAATGATTTTAAACGCTTCGGCGGCATCCATGGTAGGTACAGAAACACGCACGATATCTGCGCCGACGCGTTCCAAAGATTTAATCTGTGCAACGGTCGCTTCAACATCCGTTGTGCGAGTATTTGTCATGGATTGTACGGCAATCGGTGCATCACCACCGATTGGTACATTGCCCACATAAATTTTTGTCGATTCACGACGCTTGATAGTAGGTTTTACTGCTGACATTCTTTCGTAAATTATTCGTTAAGGTTTTGGTAATTTAAATTTAGCCACACGGCCATCAACGGTAAGCGGATACGCTTCGCCTTTATAAGTAATGCGAACGTTACCTGGCGCACCGATAATCAAGGCATATTCATCACCATTAAAGGTTAAGGTTTCACCTTGTTTATATTCTTTTTGCGCTAATACTTTACGGTTTTTGTCTTTCACACTAATCCAGCTTGAATTTTTCGTGATCTCAATAACGAGGTCGCCTTTCACTGTAGTTGGTGCTTCAGAAATAGCGGGGTTTTCAACCGCACTTTGTGTATCTGGCACGGTTTTCTCTGTTGTTGGTTCTGTGTTAGGTAACGTTTGTTCCACAACAGGTGCTTGCGCTTGTTCAACGGTAGGTGCTGAAGTTGCTGAGGTTGAAACTTCTGTGTTTCCTGTTTGAGCTTGATTTTCTTGAGTCGTTGAAACAGCGGGTTCAGCAGCATTATTTGTTTTTTCCGCTACAGACGTAGTTTCATTGCTTGACACCGCAGGCTGACTATTTACTGTTACTGGAATTTCATTCGAATGAGTAGCCGGTAGCTCTGCTGTTTTTTCTTTTTCAACGTAGGTTTGCACTAAATTATCACGTTCTTCGTTTGATTTTTGATAATTTTGCCACCACCATAAGCCAGTCATTCCAACAGCAGCGAGTAAAATAATTGTTGTGAGTGTGCCTACCCAACGGCTGTGAGAAGAATATTGGTTAACTGAACGAGTCGCACGTGTATTTTTACTTAAATCATTTTTATGTGCTTCACCAAAAGTTAAATGTGTCCATTCAGCATCAGGAATACGTAAAAATTTCGCATAACTGCGAACGTAACCTCTCAAAAAGGTTGAAGGTACATTTTTTTGGACAAATTCATTATTTTCTAATTTTGCCAAAATGCTTGGACGTAAAGAAATAGCCTTTGCCACATCTTCTAGAGAAAGGTTTAGTGCTTCGCGTGTTTGGCGAAGTTTATCCCCAAAGGAGATTTCAGTTGTTTCAGTTTGTTCGACGATTGTATTCATAGGTATAAAAATAGAGAAATAGAAATAGAAATAGAAATAAAAAACTAAATACCAAATTTTAAAGTCGAAAGGGGCTTTTGGCAATGATTATTTGAGCGTGCGGAGCTTTTCCGCTCTAGAAGGATCAACTTGGCGTAATTTATCCAACGCTTGTTGATAAACATCGGTTTGTTTTCCGGCAAAAGCACAAAGTGCCATATTTTCGTAAGTATCAGCTTGATGATAGTAATTCGGTGCAGCGAGTGCCGCATTAAATTGTGAATAAGCTTGTTCAAACTCACCTTGCCCACATAAAAAAGCACCGAAGTTGTTATACACATCACCTTGCTTATCGTCTAACTTAATCGCCTGTAAATAAGCTTGCTTCGCTTTTTCCGTATCGCCTTGTAATTGATAAAAATGCGCAAGTGCCGAGTGCACAAGATAATAGCGGTCATCATGTTCAAAGGCTTTATCTAAATTAAGTTTTGCTTGAACAAAATCCTCTTGTTGCAGATAGCCTAATGCCAACTCAACGCGCGCTTTGGCTGCTTGTTGTTTATTAAAATCGACTGAAGATTGAGAAACGCAAGCAGAAAAAACAAAAGGAAAAATGACCGCACTTAGAATGTTAATTGGGATTAATTTCATCTTATCACTCCTCTATCTTATCACTCTTCTCCAGGCCATTTTCCCTTTACAAGTATTGCTATATTTAGCTTAGTTAACAGCTTTTACGTCAATACCTTCGCCAAACTTACGTTTCATTGCTGTACGTTTGGTTCGGTCGATTACATCGCCCGCCAACTGACCACAAGCGGCATCAATATCATCACCACGGGTTTTACGCACAATAACAGTAAAGCCGTATTCCATTAAGGTTTTTTGGAAACGATCGACACGGCTATTTGAGCTTTTACCATAAGGCGCTTCTGGGAACGGGTTCCATGGAATCAAGTTAATTTTACACGGGGTATTTTTTAACACTTGAGCTAATTGATGCGCATGCTCTGTACCATCATTCACGTGATCTAATAACACATATTCAATTGTCACTTTACCATGGTTAGCATTCGATACTTCTAAGTATCTGTGTACCGAATCCATCAACATTTTGATGTTATATTTTTTATTGATAGGCATAATTTCATCACGCAATTCATCGTTCGGTGCGTGAAGTGAAATCGCTAATGCCACATCAATTTTATCTCGTAACATATCGAGCGCTGGCACGACACCTGAAGTAGATAACGTCACGCGTCGTTTAGACAATCCATACGCGAAATCATCGAGCATAATTTCCATCGCGGGTACAACATTGGCCACATTTAACAAAGGTTCACCCATGCCCATCATCACCACATTGGTAATCGGACGTACACCCGTCACACCAAAATTACCAATAATTTTTGATGCACGCCAAACCTGACCGATAATTTCAGACACCGTTAAATTACGGTTAAAGCCTTGCTGTGCTGTTGAACAGAAGGTACAAGCTAAGGCACAGCCTACTTGAGAAGAAACACAAAGTGTTGCGCGATCCGCCTCAGGAATATAGACCGTTTCAACTTGCTGTTCGCCTACTTGCATCGCCCATTTAATGGTGCCATCTGCAGAACGTTGCTCGACCGCCACTTCTGGCGCTTTAATTTCAGCAACCGCTTTTAATTTTTCTCGTAATTTTTTATTAATATTGGTCATATTGTCGAAGTTATCTTCGCCAAAATGATAAATCCATTTTACTAATTGATCCGCACGAAATGGTTTCTCGCCTAATTCAGCAAAAAACTCACGCATCTGCTGACGCGTTAAATCCATTAAGTTAATCTTTTTTGTATTCGTTTCGGATGAAAGGGGTTGTTCTAACATAAAGCCTCGTTATTACACATTACGGCGATGATGTTACTCAGAATTGAGCAACAAAAAATTCGCATATTAAAAATGAGCCGAGATTTTACAGATTTACCAACGGATAAGCTAGCAGATTTGAAAAACAAAGAAAATTTTGACCGCACTTCTTTGCGATCGCTATCGCAAAAATCAAAAAACAAAAGAAAAAAGTGCGGTTAAAAAACTTTAAATTTTTTCTCTTTCACACATCCCAAACCCTTACAAAAACTGATAGAATGTAAGCTTTGTTTTATTCTCTAAGTTGGCTATATTAAAAGATATGTTAAAAAAAGTGCTTTCTGTATTGTGTTTAGTGCCAGCAATGGCAACAGCACAATCTTATGTCGTGTATGATTTCACCCATGATCGCGTGCTCGAAAGTAGCTCACCGAATCACGTTCAACCTATCGCATCCGTCACCAAGTTAATGACTGCAAATGTGTTTCTTGAAAATAATCGAAACGCAAATTGTACTGCATCGATTACTGACGACGATTACGATTACATTAAAGGCACACATACAAAATTACCAAAATACACGCCAATTTCTTGTAATGAATTATTAAAAGCGATGCTCGTTCATTCTGATAACTATGCTGCTCACGCCCTTTCTCGCTCTGCAGGCATGAGCCGTTTGCAATTTATCCAAAAAATGAATGAGAAAGCGAGAGAATTAGGTATGCGCTCTACCCGCTTTTCAGATAGTTCTGGTTTATCCGACAGCAACATTTCAAGTGTGATGGATCTCGTAAAACTGGCTAAATACTCTCTTAACAAAGCACAAATCAAAAACCTCTCGAATATGCCAAGTGCTTTCATTCAAGCTGGCGGACGTAGCGTTTTTGTTAAAAACACCAATAAATTAGTGCGTGAAGAAGTGTTTGATGCGGCAATTAATAAAACCGGTTATATTCGCGAATCTGGTTATAATTTAGTCTTTGTGAATAAAAATCCATGTAATCGCGCGACCATTGGGGTGATCAGTTTAAATAACCATTCATCAGCGTTTCGTACTAACTTTACTAAAGGAAAATTGGAACAATACGGTTGTATCGCAGGGCGTAGCATGCACAACTTTACCGTTGATGAAGCCCAATATGAAGAAGGCTATGATGAAGCGGGTATGGATCGCCTAATCCAACAAGTTGGTGGTTAATCATTTCAAAAAGAGCGGTCAATTTTGCACAATATTTTCCGCTTTTTAATTTTAATCACCTATCGATTTGATAATTATTTTCATTTGAAAATCTTATAAAAAATGATATTATTCTGCAGAATGCTAATCAATCATTATTTTTAAGGAGATCTAATGAAGCATTTATTTAAAAGCCTATCTGTTATCGCTCTAGGTTTAGCAGCTTTACAAGCCGAAGCGAAATTTAAAGTGGTGACCACATTTACGGTTATTCAGGATATCGCACAAAATGTTGCGGGCGATGCCGCGACGGTGGAATCTATCACCAAACCTGGTGCAGAAATTCACGAGTATGAACCGACCCCTAAAGATATTGTAAAAGCTCAATCTGCTGATTTAATTTTATGGAACGGATTAAATTTAGAGCGTTGGTTTGAGCGTTTCTTCCAAAATATCAAAGACAAACCAGCCGTTGTGGTAACCGAAGGCATCACGCCACTTTCTATTTATGAAGGCCCTTATAAAGATGCCCCTAACCCACACGCTTGGATGTCGCCATCTAATGCGTTGATTTATGTCGAAAATATTAAAAATGCATTAGTTAAATACGATCCGCAAAATGCTGATACTTATCAAAAAAATGCAGCAGCGTATGCAGAAAAAATCAAACAGCTCGATAAACCTTTACGTGAAAAACTCTCAAAAATTCCTGCCGACCAACGTTGGTTAGTGACCAGTGAAGGCGCCTTTAGTTATTTAGCGAAAGATTACGATCTCAAAGAAGGCTATTTATGGCCAATTAACGCAGAACAACAAGGTACGCCTCAACAAGTACGTAAACTTATCGATTTAGTGAAAAAAAATCATATTCCAGTGGTATTTAGTGAAAGTACCGTGTCAGCCAAACCTGCTCAACAGGTAGCGAAAGAAAGCGGTGCTAAATACGGCGGCGTGCTTTATGTCGATTCTCTTTCTGCCGCTGACGGTCCTGTACCAACTTATATTGACTTACTGAATGTCACTGTATCCACCATAGTCAAAGGATTTGAAAAATAATGACTGAACTTTCCGCTTCTATTTCCGTTAATGATGTAACCGTGCGTTACAACAACGGGCACACTGCAATTTATGATGTTACCTTTGCATTACAAGGGGGAACCATCTGTGCTCTTGTCGGCGTAAATGGGAGCGGAAAATCAACGCTATTCAAAAGCATCATGGGCTTAATCAAGCCACAGCAAGGCAATATTGCGCTTTGTGGTTTGCCAATTAATCGAGCATTGAAACAAAATTTGGTTGCCTATGTGCCGCAAGCGGAAGAAGTCGATTGGCAATTTCCAGTCTCCGTTTATGATGTTGTCATGATGGGGCGTTATGGCTATATGAACTTTTTGCGTATTCCAAAAGCGGAAGATAAACAAAAAGTGCTCGAAGCGATGCAACGAGTAAACATCGAGCATTTAGCTGAACGACAAATCGGCGAGCTTTCTGGTGGACAGAAAAAACGCGTATTTTTGGCTCGAGCATTAGCACAACAAAGTAAGATTATCTTACTCGATGAACCTTTTACAGGTGTAGATGTTAAAACTGAGAATGCCATTGTGGAACTCCTTCGCCAATTACGTGCTGAAGGCCATTTAATTTTAGTCTCTACCCACAATTTAGGCTCTGTACCAGACTTCTGTGACCAAGTGGTAATGATTAACCGTACTGTGATTGCTGCCGGTAAAACAGAAGATACATTTAATCAGCATAATTTGGAAAAAGTCTTTGGTGGTGTATTACGGCACATCAAATTATTGGGTGAAGATCTGCATAATGATGAAGATAAACGTGCAGTCACCGTGCTTACGGATGATGAGCGCCCTGTTGTCTTCTATGGCGAAACCAAAAATGATCCGCCTGCAACGGCTGTAAAATCCTGTCGTCTACCTCCGTCTGACAAGGAATAAGTCATGCTTGAATATTTACTGGAACCTTTCTCCTATGAATATATGCAAAAAGCCATGTGGATAAGTGCCGCAGTTGGCGGCATTTGTGCCTTTCTTTCTGCCTATTTAATGTTGAAAGGCTGGTCATTAATTGGCGACGCACTCTCTCATTCCGTGGTTCCTGGTGTGGCGATAGCTTATGCCTTTTCACTCCCCTATGCTTTAGGTGCTTTTTTTGCCGGAATTTTGGCCGCACTTTCCATTTTATGGATCAAATCCATTTCTAAACTCAAAGAAGATGCCGTTATCGGCTTTATTTTCAGTACCTTTTTTGCCCTAGGACTGCTGATTATTTCTCTGAATCCAACTTCAATAAACGTGCAAAATATTATTCTCGGTAATATCCTCGGGATTGCCGATGAAGATATTTATCAAGTAGCCATCATTATGTTGATTTGCTTGGTCTTATTGCTTATTTTTTGGAAGGATCTGTTACTGATTTTCTTTGATGAAACGCAAGCAATTACAGTTGGACTTTCACCACTATTTTACAAAGTTCTCTTTTTTACACTCTTGAGTGCTTGTGTTGTTGCTGCATTACAAACTGTCGGGGCGATTTTAGTGATTGCTATGGTAATCACACCTGGCGCAACCGCCTATTTACTTACTGACAAGTTCAAAACTCTTATCAAAATTGCCGTAGCATTAGGCGCAATCACTGGTTTCGTCGGTGTCTATTTAAGCTATTATCTGGATGGCGCAACAGGTGGTGTCATCGTAACATTGCAAACCTTGTTATTTTTATTGGCTTTTCTATTCTCGCCTAAATACGGATTAATCAGTCAAAAACGACGTAAGGCGGTGGTTCATGACTGAGATGTTCACCATTTTCGTTGAGCCATTTCAATTTGCCTTTATGCAAAATGCGCTACTCACCGCATTTGTGGTTGCCGTCATCTGTGCACTACTCTCTTGCTATTTGGTGTTGAAAGGCTGGTCATTGATGGGGGATGCCATTTCTCATGCTGTCCTACCTGGCATTGTCTTAGCTTTTTTAGCCGGTATTCCATTAGTGATCGGTGCATTTGTCTCTGGTATTGCCTGTGCATTAGGCGTAGGTTATTTAAAAGAAAACAGCCGTATCAAAGAAGATACTGCGATGGGGATTATATTTTCTGGCATGTTTGCCATTGGTTTGGTACTTTTCACCAAAATCCAAACCTCACAACATCTCACACATATCTTATTCGGTAATGTATTAGGCGTGAGCCGAGAAGAGCTGATTCAAACAGCAATCATTGCCTTAATCATTTTTATTTTACTAGGCTTAAAGCGTCGTGATTTTCTCCTCTACTGCTTTGACCCTAGCCATGCCCGTGTTGCAGGTCTTTCGCCTAAATTATTACATTATGGACTACTCACACTACTTGCACTCACCATTGTGAGTACGATGCAAGTTGTTGGGGTGATTTTGGTTGTAGCCATGCTCATTGCACCCGGCATCACAGCTCTCACACTAACGAATCGCTTCGATAAGATGCTTGTTATTGCTATCATCAGCGCAGTGACTGCAAGCCTACTAGGCGTCCTACTTAGCTATCATTTTGATGCATCTACTGGTGCATGCATTATTTTGTTACAGGCTGTATTTTTCTTAATTGCCCTGGTTTATAGCAAAATAAAAGTGCGGTTAAATTTTTAAATAAAAAAGCTAACAGAGATGTTAGCTTTTTTTATTAAGGATTGAGCTCCAACAATGCCAGTACTTCATAATGCGCTGTATGCGGGAACATATCAAATAATTGAATTTGAGTAAGTTTATAATTGGTTAGATGTTGCAAATCTTTTCCCATGGAAATCGCATTGCAACTAGAATAAAGAATAAAGTGCGGTTGCATTTCATTGAGAAATTCAGAGAGTTCCTTTCCGATGCCTCGACGAGGTGGGTTGACGATCACCAAATCCGGTTTATTTTCATCTTGTGCTAAAGCAAAATTAGCCGCATCCAATGATTGAAATTTAACGTTATTTAATCCTAACAGCTGAGCGGATTGAGTCGCCGCTTGAATAGCAGATGGCGAAATTTCAATCCCGGTCAATTCCACTTCTTGTTGATGTTTATCCTGTAAAGCTTTAGCGCAATGCAGTCCAAAACCTCCAACGCCACAAAAGAGATCCCAAAGTTTAGTAATCGGCAAATCTTGTACCCAATCTTGCGCCGTTGCATATAAGCCTTGTGCTACTAGTGGGTTTGTTTGGAAGAAACCTTGAGGACGAATAAAGAGCGGAATAGCATTAAAACTTTCCAATAAAGTATGTTGGTTCGTCAAAAAGATTTCTTTCTCACCTTCTAAGATCGCAGCATGCTGTGGTTGAATGTTCACACTCACCACTTCAAGTTGTGGTAATTTTTCCAATAAGCCTGCAAATTCACGTTGAATTAACGATAGTTTAGTTTCTGAACGTAATACAAAACGCAACATTAATTTTTTTGTATGTTGGCTTTCTGTGAGCAGAATATATTTGAGCTCACCTTTTTGTTTAGCCACGTTATAAGGGACTAAACCCGCTCGTCCAATAAAATCTTTTAGAATTGGGAATAGTTCTACAAAGCGTTGTGGATAAAGCGGACAATCACATAAATCTACCGCACTTTGTGGATCATTCGGGTCTTGTAAAATACCTAGAATGGGACGTTCTACCGCGCCACTCACAACCATTTTGGCTTTATTACGAAAAGCTGACTCGGAGGAATAAAAAGGCGGATGCCAAATTAAATTATCACAATCTAATTTGGCAAGTTGTTGTTTAAGATGCTCTTCTTTCTTGGCTAGTTGCTGTTCATAAGGCATATCAAGCCATTGACAAGAACGGCAATCGCCTTTTTGATAATGATGGCAATCAATCATTTAGAAGCAAGCCACTCTTGTTGAAGTGCGGTCAGTTTTTGATGATTTTCAATCCAACGTGAAGTTTTAGTGAGTTCTGACCAATCAAAGGATTTTTGTTTAAAGAGCGATTTCAAGCGAGTTTGGCGTGCTGCAAAATGCTCTGTGGTTTCCTCTAACTTGAGATTATCAAGCACTTGAATGACACCTTCACGTTCATTACAAAGCAATAATAAGTCACAACCAGCATTCAAGGCTTTTTCACTGCGAGCCACAAAATCGCCCATAAAACCAGCTCCCTTCATGCCTAAATCATCAGAGAAAATCGTCCCTTGGAAGCCTAACTGTTTACGCAAAATTTCTTTTAACCAATAACTCGAACCACTTGCTGGCTGGCTATCACATTGTGTATAAATCACGTGAGCCGGCATAATCGCATTAAGCTTACTCTGTTGAATTAATTGCTGGAATGGCAAAATATCATGATTAAAAATCGCTTCCTTTGCACGCTCATCATAAGGGGTTTCAAGATGAGAATCGGCTAAAACATGGCCGTGCCCAGGGAAATGTTTTCCTGTTGTTGCCATCCCTGCTTGGTGCATACCATCAATAAAAGCGGCTGCCAAATTGACCGCACTTTTTACATCACAGCCAAAACTACGATCGCCAATCGCACGACATTCATGCCCCAAATCCAACACGGGAGCAAAACTCAAATCAATATCTAGCGCCACCATTTCAGCTGCCATTTGCCAACCCGCCTCTTTTACTATTTGTTGTTGCTGAGTTGAATCCTTAACTAATGCCGCAAAAGCTTGCATCGCGGGGAGCTGAGTAAAACCTTCACGGAAACGTTGCACACGACCACCTTCTTGATCGACCGTGATCAATAAAGGCTTTTTCACTCGTTGACGAATAGATTTAATTAACGCTTGAACTTGCTGACGATCATAAAAATTGCGGGTAAATAAAATCATACCGGCAACTAAAGGATGTTCCAGTAAGTCAACTTCTTCTTGTTTGAGCTCATGACCTTCAAGGTCAATCAATAATGTGGACATAACCTATTGTAAGTAAAGACGATAATTGGTACTTTCTGTGCTTGGTTTTGGTAGTTCAAACACTTTCTTTTCTTGCGGTTGCAATAAAATATTGCCTGATTGGCTTTCTTGCTGATTCGGCCAAACTTGCGTTACACCTTGTGTGTTATACCAATAAAGATGGTAAAGCACATTGAGCTGTTGCGTAGTTTTATTTTTTAAAGCCGCGGTATTATCCGACAAATCAACATCTAAAGCTGGTGCTAAATTTGCCGCCATATTTAAAATTGGCTTATTGGTTCCCACAATATTTGGTGCAGATGAACAAGCCGTTAAAAATAATACCGTTGCTGTAATGAGGATCTTTTTCATTATTTCTCCAACATTCTACCTAAAGGTTCACCACCAACAAGATGCATATGAATATGGAATACTTCTTGTCCACCATGTTTATTACAGTTCACAATTAAACGGTAACCGTCTTCGGCAATGCCTTCTTCTTTAGCGATTTTAGCCGCGACCGTAAATAAGCGACCTAGGGTGACTTCATCTTGTTCTGTCACATCATTCACCGTTGGAATCACTTTATTTGGGATAATCAAAATATGGGTTTTCGCTTGTGGTGAAATATCACGGAATGCGGTCACTAATTCATCTTGATAAACAATATTGGCAGGAATTTCTTTGCGAATAATTTTACTAAAAATGGTTTCTTGAGCCATGGTCTTCTCCTTATTTTATATAAAAAAGTGCGGTCAAAATTTACCGCACTTTGCTTTTATTTTCCATCAGAAATTGATGATGAATGATATTTCAATCAACTTAGTGAGAGGCACCTTCTTCTGAATCATCTTGATTAATAAAGGTGTTATTAATCTCAATTTGTGCTTTTTCACGTAATGCTTGCATTAACTGTCCTTGCAATTCACCTTGACGTGCAAGAAGTAGTTGAGTGCTAAATTTCGCTAATTCTTGCTCAGTTAAAGTAGGTTCTTCTACACGTTCAAGAGCAACCACAACTATATCACCTTTGCTGTTGCGAGCAACTTGATAAGCTACTTTACCATCTTGTGGTTTAGCAATAGCAAATATACCTTCATAAAGCATTGGATCTTTATTATCCATTAATGTAAAGGTTTGTGGTTCACTAAAACTAATACCTGCTGGTAATTTGGTAGGATCAGTTGATAGTGCTTTAACCGCTTGCTCTGCTTTTTCAGCTAATACTTTATCGGCTTTTTCACGTTTTAAGAATTGCTCAATCGTTGATTTTGCTTCATCAAGGCTTTGTAAACCTTCATCTTTGTGATCCACGATACGTACCACTACAAATTCATTTTCACCTACAGTTAATGGCTCAGAATTTGCACCGCCGTTTGCAATATCAGATTCAAAAATAGCAGAAGTTACATTTGGGAAATTTAATGCCGCAGGGACATTATTTTTACCAAAGTAATCCGTTTCTTCTACTTTCACACCTGCCGCTTCAGCTACCGCAGCTAAAGAATCGCTGCTTTCTGCTGCTTTTTCACGAACCGCTTTTTCTACCGCTTGGAAACGGCTTTCTGCTAAGTTTTTACGTACAGTCTCTGCGATTTGTTCTTTCACTTCTTCTAAACTACGTTCTTTACGATCTTGCACTAAAATAATATGGTAAGCCCCATCCACATTAACCGGTGTGCTGTATTGGCCTACATTTAATAATAATGCCGCATCTTCAAAGTTTTTTGGTAATTCGTTGTCTTTTACCCAACCTAATTCACCGCCTTGAGCACCAGAAAGTTTATCTAGAGATTTTGATTTTGCTAACTCAGCAAAATCAGCGCCTTTTTGCAGTTCTTGATAAACGGCATCCGCTTCTTTCTCAGTTGATAATTGAATATGTGCTAATTTTTGGCTAATGAATTGCGCTTTATTTTCTTGATAATATTGCGCAATTTGTGTTTCAGTTACTGGTTGTAATTTACCTAATGCATTTGCCGAAACGCTAATATATTGCACTTTCGCTTGTTCAGGTTGAACAAGTGACTTCGCATTCGCATCGTAATACGCTTTAATTTCTTCGTCCGTTACTTTTTGTTTTGCAATTTCATCGGCTAATGGAAGAGTTGCAAGACGAGCGATACGTTTTTGGAAAAAGACTTGTGCGTTATCTTTTACTTGGGCTGGTACAACAAACTCACTGTCAGCCAAACCATTTTGCATTTGTTCAAGTGTTAATGCATTACGTAAAATAGCCGCATAAGTATCGGATGTTAAACCATTTTGAGTCAATAATTGTTGATAACGCGCGTTATCAAATTTACCGTTAGATTGTAAGTTAGGATCGCTCACAATCGCACGTTTGATCATCTCATCACTTACACCTAATTTTAATTCTTTGGCATATTGGCGGATTAATTCTTGATCCACCAAACGTTGAATTAAATTTTGACGAAGTGCAGTTACAAATTCCACTGAATCAGTTTTCGCTAGGAAGCTCTCGCCTTCTTGTTGTGCTCGCGCTTCAAACTCTTGGTTATAACGATTTAAGAAATCTTGTTGAGAGATAGTCTCGCCATTTACTTTTGCGGCAAAACTATCATTGCTGCTATATAGATAACCTGACATCCCACCAATCAAAAATGAAACTGGAATTAAAGCAAAGATCGCTTTTCCGATAAAGCTATGGGCGATGCCATGCATTTTTTCAATTAACATTCAATTATTACCCTTTTAAAAAAGACAAAGTTCGTAAGATTATAATCTAAAAGGCGAAAATTCGCACTTAAAAAACACCATGTTCGTGTAGGATTTTCACAGCCATGACTAATAACACTAAACCGCCAAAAATCTCTGCTTTGCTTTTGAATTTTTTCCCTAAAAAATGACCGCTCTTTACACCAATAAAAGGGATAACAAAGGTGATTAAACCAATGATGAAGACAGCCAACAAAATGTCCACGGAAAGAAAAGCAAAAGAGACACCGACGGCTAACGCATCAATACTCGTTGCCACTCCAAGTGTTAGCAAGTGTTTTAAACTAATCAATGAGAGCGCAGGTTCATCATCCGAGCTAAGTCCTTCTCGAATCATATTCACACCGATAATCGCAAGTAAAGCAAAGGCAATCCAATGATCCCAATTTTGAATCATCTGACTAAATTGTAGCCCCACAACATAGCCGATTGCCGGCATAATGCCTTGAAATAGCCCAAAACAGCATGCAATGGCCAGTGCTTGTTTCCATCGAAAAGCGCGCATTGCCAAACCTTTGGAAATGGATACCGCAAATGCATCCATAGAAAGCCCCAAAGCTATGACCCACAACATATGAAAAGTCATAACCTAAAACCTATTTTCCAATACAGAAAGAACTGAAAATATTTCCGAGTAAATCATCCGAGGTAAATTGCCCCGTAATTTCACTGAGATTAGCTTGTACTAAACGAAGTTCTTCCGCCAATAATTCACCTGCATGAAACTCGGTTAACTGAACTAACCCAATTTGTAAATGTTCGGCCGCTTTTTCTAAAGCATCAAGATGACGTCGACGTGCTAAGAAGCCACCTTCCATGCCGGTTTGGAAGCCCATCGCCTGTTTTAAATGCTCACGTAATAAATCTACGCCTTGATGCGTTTGAGCCGATAAACAAATGGTCGTTGTTCCATTTTCTTCTTTTAGTCCAACTGCCTCACCGCTTAAATCTACTTTATTACGAACAATGGTTACCGGCATGTTATTCGGCAATTTTGATAAAAATTCTGACCGCACTTTTTCAATATTTTGGCTATCAGGATCGCTACTATCTAACATTAAGATAATACGATCGGCTTGCTCAATTTCAGTCCACGCACGCGAGATCCCGATACGTTCAACTTCATCTGTCGCTTCACGAAGCCCTGCAGTATCAATAATATGTAAAGGCATGCCATCAATATGAATATGCTCACGCAACACATCACGCGTCGTCCCTGCAATATCTGTCACAATAGCCGCTTCTCTGCCCGCTAAAGCATTCAGTAAACTTGATTTACCTGCATTTGGACGACCGGCAATCACCACTTTCATCCCTTCACGTAAAATCGAGCCTTGTTTCGCTTCGCTACGGACTAAATCAAGCTGAATGATGATTTCTCGTAATTTTGCTTCGATTTTACCGTCTGCCAAAAAGTCAATTTCTTCATCGGGAAAATCAATCGACGCTTCCACATAAGTACGAAGATAAATAACAGAATCCACCAACTGATTCACTTTATTAGAAAATTCACCTTGTAGCGATTTTAAGGCAGAACGAGCGGCTTGCTCTGAAGTCGCATCAATCAAATCGGCAATGGCTTCTGCTTGAGCTAAATCTAATTTATTATTTAAAAAAGCCTGTTCAGAAAACTCACCTGGACGCGCAAGACGAACACCATCAAGTTGTAAAATTCGTTTTAGCAACAAATCTAATACCACCTGTCCACCATGGCCTTGTAATTCCAGTACGTCTTCACCAGTAAAGGAATTAGGTGATTTAAAATAAAGCGCAATGCCTTGATCTAAAACTGTGCCATCAGCATCTTTAAAAGGTAAATAGTCTGCCATTCGTGGTTTAGGGCATTTACCTAGTACAGCTTGTGCAACTTCAACCGCTTTTGGGCCTGATACACGCAAAATACCAATACCGCCACGACCAGGCGCTGTCGCTTGTGCGACGATTGTTTCTTTCATAAAAACTCACTAAAAATTGACCGCACTTTTATCTGCGATAAAAAAATGAGAGGGCGCATTAATACGCCCATGTGATTATATATCAATCAATGATAGAAAAAAGGCATCTTTCGATGCCTTCTATCTGTTATTTTTTACGGGTATGTAACCCTTTTTTCTCTAAACCACGGTAGATCATTTGTTGTTGTACGATAGTGATTAAGTTAGACACTAACCAGTAAAGTACTAGACCTGCCGGGAACCAGAGGAAGAAGAACATGAAGATCAACGGCATAAAGTTCATCACTTTTTGTTGCATTGGATCGGCAACTGGTGTCGGTGACATTTTTTGTAACAAGAACATTGATCCGCCCATTAAGATTGGGAGAATGTAGTAAGGGTCTTGTGCCGATAAATCTTGAATCCAACCAAAGAATGGCGCATGGCGAAGTTCAACTGCTTCCATAAACGTCCAGTATAATGCAATGAAAATTGGCATTTGAAGGATTAATGGTAAGCAACCGCCAAGTGGATTTACTTTTTCTTCTTTGTAAAGTTTCATCATTTCTTGGCTCATACGTTGGCGATCATCACCAAAACGTTCGCGCATTTCTTGCATTTTCGGTTGCAACATACGCATTTTCGCCATAGAAGTGTATTGTGCTTTTGTAAGCGGATATAAAATCGCTTTCACCACTAAGGTGACACAAATAATTGCCACACCCCAGTTAGATACAATACTTTGAATGAAAGTTAATAACCAGAATAATGGTTTTGCGATGAACCATGCCCAACCATAATCGACAGTTAAGTCTAAGTGGTTAGCCACTTCAGCCATTTTGTTTTGTAATTTCGGACCTGTCCATAATGAGCTGGTAATTGTTTCTGTTGCACCCGCTGGAATAGAAACGACTGGACCACGATAACCAATAGACGCAACGTTATTTTTACTGTCTGTAATACTATAAAGTTGGTTATTTACATCTTGATTTGGGATCCAAGCTGATACGAAATAGTGTTGTAAAACAGCAACCCAACCTGCTTTGGTATCGATAGAAAGATTTTTGTCTTTCATATCGCTGAAGCTGTATTTTTTGTAATTTGTTTCAGAAGAAGAATATGCACCACCAGTATAAGTAGGCATTGCCACGTTACCGCTGCTTTCAACTAATGTATGTTTTAATTGGCCATAAGGTTCAACTTCAATTGTGCTACCACTTTGGTTCACAATTTCAAAGTTAACACCTACATCATAGCTATCGCGTTTTAATACAAAGATTTTACGATAAGTGGCACCATCTTTTTCAAACGTTAATGGTACAGAAAGTTCATTTTGGCCTTCTGCTAATTTGAAATTATCACCCGTAACTTGATATTGTGCACGACCTGCTTTTGTATCGATCCCGTTTTTACCGATTAAGCCGCTTTGTGCAATGTAAACATGCTCGTTTGTATCTTTTAATAAAACGAAAGGTTCTTTTGAATTTAATTCTGCATCATATTTTAATAATTCAGAACTGATTACATCACCACCTAATGTATCCACTTTCAAACGGAATACATCATTTTCTAATGTAATAATGTGACCTTTGGTTTGTGAGTCTGCCACTACTTCGGCAGATGAAGAAGAACTTGCCGGTACATCAGAAGAGGCGGTTGTTGTTTGTTCCGTGGTCTGTTGTTGAACCGGTGGATTTTTATCAAGTTGCCATTGCTGATAAACAAGGAAAGAAATAAAGAGTAGTGCAAGCACTAATAGGCTACGTCTTGAGTCCATTATTTTTTCTCATCGTTATTATTAATCTTTTTCGGCGGAACAGGATCGAATCCACCGGCGCTTAAGGGGTGACATTTTAATACACGTTTTAGCGTAAGCCAACTACCTTTTAACAATCCATGTGTTTTTAACGCCTCAATACCATAGCAAGAACAGGTTGGCACAAAACGACAACGCGGCCCAATTAAAGGGCTAATCGCTACTTGATAAAACTTAATTAAAGCGATGAGGATTTTTGTGCCAAACGAATGTGACGTGCCCATAATTTATCCAAAGTTTGTAAAAACGTTTGATTATCAAGCTGACCTATGCCACGTTTCGCCACAAAGACAAAGTCACAAGAAGGCAAATTATGTTGGGATAAACGAAAACTTTCACGAACTAAACGTTTAATACGATTACGATCATGCGCTCGTTTAAGATGTTTTTTAGCCACAGTTAAACCTAAGCGTGGGTGCTCAAGATTATTTTTGCGTGCGAGAATGGTAATTTCAGGGGTGCTTGCTCGAAACGGTTGTTCGAAGACATTTTTGAATTGAGTGGGAGTTAACAATCGTAACTCCCGAGAGAAGTTTAGCTTAATCACTAAAAACGGTGATTATGCAGATAAACTCTTACGACCTTTAGCACGACGACGAGCTAAAACTTGACGGCCGTTTTTAGTTGCCATACGAGCACGGAAACCGTGAGTACGGCTACGTTTTAATACAGAAGGTTGAAATGTACGTTTCATTGTAATCTACCTAAATCAAAATGGTTTACTGTTTTGATATTCAAAACACAACAAGGGTTATAAAAAATAGACCGCAATTTTAATCATAAATTGGGCTTTCGTCAAATAAGAAAAGAGAAAATTCCGAAATAATCTTCCGTTTCTTCTAAAATCGTGGGGATTATACGGATTTTGGGCAAAATCTCAAGCAACTTTGTCTTTTTTTGATGAGCAACAGAAGATCTTTTGCCTAAATTATTGTAAAATTCTCTTCGATTTTTAACCGCACTTTTGCGGCTTTTATTTTATACGCATATAACATAAGGATAATTTATC